>NZ_JABERD010000152.1 GCF_013044505.1 Streptomyces sp. S3(2020)
ACCCTGACCACCTCATGAGCACGCTTCGGCACGGTCTCCGCCAGATCCAGTACCGCAGCGACCTCATCGACGGATGCCTCGCCGAAACCGGGCTCACCTTAACGACATCACGCCAACAAGGTCAGTAGCTGCTGCCAGCCGTCGACCTTCAGCAGGTGCTTGTAGAATTGCTCGCTCGTGTAGACCGGGTCGCGGATGTGCTGCGCGGTTCCCCACCCCTGGCTGGGGCGCTGTTGGAACAAGCCGAGGCTGTCCCGGTCCCCGGAGTTGAGGTTGCGCAGCCGTGATTCCTGCATGGCGGTGGCAACCGCGATGATCTGTCCCTTCTTGGGCATGTCAAGGCTGATGCCGGTGGCCACGATGGTCTGCGCGTTGGGGATCTGCTCGGCCGGCAGGTCCAGGCCCTGGATGTGGACGTCCTTGCTGGACGCACCGTCGAGGAGCTTGGTGACTTCCTTGGTCACTTCGGCGGTGTCGATGCCGGTCAGGCATCCGCTGAAGGACGTGGTGGTGGAGGCTTCGCTGGAGGACGCCATCATCATGGCGGTGCCCGCGAGCAGGAGCGGAGAGAGGACGACGGCGCCGATGGAGGCGGCTATGCCCTTCAATCCGGTCCGCCTCCCGGAAGGCGGTCACGGGTCGGCGGACGGATCGCGGGCAGGGGAGGGTAAAGCGATGTCACAGCGAGGTCCTTGGTGAAGTCCCGGCGGCGCGTGCGTCGTTGAGGAAAGGGCGCGACGGCCGGGTGGTGGGTCATTCAGGTGGCCCAGGGGCCGTTGCGAGTTGCCGCTCGCGTCGGCACTGGGCGTCAGGTCAGGTGTGCCAGGGCATGGGGTACCTCCGTGAAGGCAGGGGCGGGGATGTGCCATCGGCGGTGTCGGCCGGGCAGTTCCAAAACAGTAAGGGCGGATCCCCGGTTGCCGAAATCGTTCGTGATCAAGGCTCTATTTCGGGGTTTTCGGCGGCGATAGCGCTCAACCGGGGATCGTGCCCTACAGTTTTGGCTCCTCCCCTCGCCCCTCACGTCGCAGACCGCGGAGCCGTCCGCCCGTATTCGGTCCTGTGAGGTTATCCAGGCGAGCTGGAGCGTCTCTCCCTCATCTCACACGACCCGAATTGGGGTATCTCTTTGCCATTTTCCCTGCATCAGGGCGACGCGCTCGGCGTCCTCGCTGGACTGCCGGACAACTGCGTCGACTCCGTCATCACCGACCCGCCGTACAACAGCGGCGGTCGTACGGCGAAGGAGCGCACAAGCCGGTCCGCGAAGCAGAAGTACACCTCTGCCGAGGCCGCGCACGAGCTGCCGGACTTCACCGGCGAGAACATGGATCAGCGCAGTTACGGCTTCTGGCTCACCCAGATCATGACCGAGGCGCACCGGCTGACCAAGGTCGGCGGAACCGCGCTGCTGTTCACCGACTGGCGGCAGCTGCCAATCACCACGGATGCCATCCAGGCTGCCGGCTGGCTGTGGCGCGGTGTGCTGGCCTGGCACAAGCCGCAGGCCAGGCCGCAAAAGGGCCGGTTCACGCAGAACTGCGAGTTCATCGTCTGGGCGTCCAACGGGCCGATCGATGCTGCCCGCAACCCGGTCTACCTGCCCGGCCTCTACAGCGCTTCGCAGCCCAGCGGCAAGGCGCGCCAGCACATCACGCAGAAGCCCGTCTCCGTCATGCGGGAGCTGGTGCAGATCGCCCCGCAGGGCGGCACGGTGCTCGACTTCACCTGCGGCTCCGGCTCGACCGGGGTCGCAGCCCTGCTGGAGGGACGCGATTTCATCGGCGTCGAGAAGACCAAGCACTACGCCGAGATCGCCGCCGACCGCCTCACCGAGACGCTGCAACAGACCCTCTCCCAGGACGACTTGACGCTGACCGTCTGAGGCCGATCCTGGCGCACGGCGCGGCTAGCGGCGAGCCTATTGCGTTTTCCCGCCGCGCCGCGCTCAGCGTTATAGCAGCGGAGTCCCGGTTACCGAAACCGGGGATTATCTGGATGGTTGGAGTCGCAATTAACACCCTATGGCTGCGGCCCAAGGAGGCCCCTTTTCGTGCCTGAACCCATAGACCCCCTGGAGGATGCGGGGAAGGATCCGATCCAGATATCCGACCCCCATCTCCCCTCGGAGGGGGGAGAGATGGGGCCGGTTCGGCTACCGGAGGCCGATCTGGCGAGAGTAGAGGCGAACGTCGCCATGCTGCTGGATCGATCCGCGCGGCACGAGCGTCAGATCGACGACCTCTCGGCGGCACCACCGCCACCGGACTCGCCGTTCGCCGCCTACGGACTGCCGGGGTTCGCGGGCCTGCCGCCCGTCCCCGCGCCGCCCGAGCCGCGTCCGATCCTTGAGCTTGAGGACGAGGAGTACGAGGACGAACTCGACGCTCTGTCCGACTGGGTCGACGACTTCCTCCTCCGGGTCTACGGGGCAGAGGTCACCACGGCCGCCCCGTGGTGCGAGCAGTGGCAGGAGCATCCCGATGTCGTCGCCTGGCTTCACGCCCTGTGGCTGGCCTACCAGCAGCACAAGGATCCCGAGGCTGGATTGAGTGGCCTGTTCGTGTGGCACAGGGACTTCCTCACCCACGCCATGGCCACCGTCCGTGCGGCCGGCGGTCCGCTGTCCGCGTGTATGACCGATCCGGACCGGCCTGCGCACCGCCTGCTGCCCGGTCCCCGTCCCTCGAACCGGAGCGCCCCCGCCACCGAGGAGTACGAGGAGACCGGCGAGTTGGGCCAGGCCGGCGGATGACCGGCCATGAGGACCGGCCGGCGTTCGGCCTGTCCTTCGACCCTCGCGCCCTGACCGATCTCCTTCAAGCACCCGGCGACATCCGCGACCTGGCACTGGCCCAGCTCCAGGACGTCGTCAACGCCCGTCTGTTCGGAGCCAAACTCACCCGCGACCTTGCCGGCTGCCGCAAGGTCTACGTCGATCACCGCAATGCCTGGCGCATCGTTTACGCCCAGCGGCCGGCGCCCGCGAACTCCACGCACACCACCGAGATCCACGTCGTGGCTGTGCGCCCGCGCGAAGCGCACGACGTGTATGACACCGCCCGCGCCCGCCTCGGCATCCGCCGGCGCCCCCTGGGCGAGCGCACTCACGCGGCACGCACCCGCTCGCCTCAACTGGGCACCCGCCAGCCCGTCCCCAAGCCGGGACCGCCGCCCTACGCGATGCCCGGCCTTCCCCGACCCGCACTGCCGCCAACCCCGAAGGGCCCCATTCGTTGACGCAGTTCCCCACCCTGATCGACCAGGTCGCCGCCGCTGTGCTGGCTCCGGCCCAGGTCACCGAGAACCCGCACCACCGCGCCATTCTCGACGTGTTCGTCGAGATCCAGGAACTCGACCGGCAGCTTGCCGAGCTAGCCGACGCCGAGCTTCCTGGCGTCAGTCCCCGTGAGCAGCTGAACACCCTGACCGATGCCCTGGTTGAACGGATGGCTGCCGGGGCCGAGCTGAGCGCGCTCCTGGCCACCTCCTGCCGCTGTGCCGCCGCGTACGAGGGCGAGGCTCCGGCCGAGTACGAACCGCTGGATGACGAGGAGCCCGGTTTCGACCCGGACTTCGAGGGGTTCGACGGCGTCGAAGAGCCGGACGGTCTGGACAACTTCGGCGACCTCCACCGGGACGCGTGCGAGGAGGTCCTGCCCTGCCCCAGTAGCCCGCAGACGATCGTGCACGCTTGCCTCACCGTCTTCGAAGACGAGGGCGCCCCGGCATACGTGAGCACCGCGGAACTGGTCGAGCGCTTGCGCGATCTGCCCGGCCAGGCCGAGGGGCGCTGGAGTTACGCCGACCTCACTCCGCTGCGACTGGGTCTTCTCCTGCGCGGCTATGGAGTCCAGCCCTGCAAGCCGCGCGCGGCCGACGGCAGCCGCTACCGGGCCTACCGGCGCGCCGACCTGCTGGCTGCGCGTCCGAACTGCTCCTGCTGAGGCACCCCGCCCTCGCGCACACCCGGCGGGTGACGGAGGAGGACTGGGACCTGGTCGCCGCCTTCCACGCGCAGTGCTCCGAGCAGAACCTGCTGCGCCGCTGGGGCCGTACCCGCCTTGCGCCCCGCGACCTGTCCCGGCTGCTTGCCCACGCTCAGTGCTGGATCGGGTTCGGCGCCGATGAGCGGCCTGCGGCTCTGGTCTGCGTCGGGCGCGTCAGCCGGGAGCTGGGTGTCTTCGACCTCGGACTGCAGGTCGTCGACCACCGTCAGCGTCAGGGCATCGGCACGGCCCTGGCCCGCCAAGCTACCCGCCACGCCCGCACGCGAGGAGCCCACACCCTGTCCGCGTTCACGCAGGCGTCGAATGAGCCCATGCTCCGGCTCTTCGACCGACTCGGCCCGACGTCGCATACCCGCGACGGACCGTACGTCGAGGTCCGACTTGCCCTGGACTCGCTCGCCCCGGACCCAGGAACCGCTCCGCCATGACCTCACCCCCGCCCGACGGGCTGATGCCCACCGCCCTCGATCAGCGGATCGAGACCGCCGTGGGATACGGCGTCGCGGAGCTGCGTCAACACCGCGACGGCGGACTCCTCGACGCATCGCGCACCGCCCTGGCCGATGCACACCGCGAGCTGGTGGCGGCCGAGCGGGACGTCAACTTCTACCGCGTCCGTCTTGCCCGCCTCGCCACAAGCGGGCTCCCCGTGGATCAGGCGCTGTTCGCCCGGATCGAGCGCACCCTCGATCAGCTGGCGACGGCCGCCGCCGTACGCGATACGAAGCAAGCCGCGGCAGCCGCAGCGCTGGCGCCGATCGAGGCCGCCGCTCCTCGACAGACGCTTGCTCAGATCGCGGCGAAGGACGTCGCGGCCCTGCTCGCCATCGCCCAGGGCGCCAAGCTGCACGAGCACCTCGTCACCCACCGCCTCGCCGTGGCGACTCCCACCCGCACCCGCATCTCCTTCGCCCAGCTGCAGCACCTGGAGGAGATGGGCCTGGTGGAGCGCGACACCGCGCACCCGGTGCACGCCGGGCAGC
Source organism: Streptomyces sp. S3(2020) (assembly GCF_013044505.1). GTDB lineage: Bacteria > Actinomycetota > Actinomycetes > Streptomycetales > Streptomycetaceae > Streptomyces. The sequence continues at coordinate 4,994 of NZ_JABERD010000152.1, forward strand.
CCGTCACTCTCACCGACGCCGGCCGCGCCGTACTGACCGCACCCCGCCACGCTGGCCCGCTTGGGACCACACCTGCGCCCCTGCCGCCGGTCCTCCCCGCGGTCTCCCGTACACGCCGCTGAACTGCGCGTGCGTGCCCCGCGCTCGCCACCGCAGGCGTCACGACCGAAAGCACCGATGCCCAGCCGCGAACCGGATTTCCGCCTCGACGGATACGAAGCCGTCAACGACCACGTCGCCGATCAGTTCTGGGGCCACATCGGCATCGAGCAGGACTCGATGACCGTCCTCGCCGAGCACCACAGCGACGACGCCGTGCACAGCTTCTACGTGATACACAACGGCGCCGTCACCTGGGGCATCCCCGGTGAACCGCAGCTGGTCGCCCTGCACCTCAAACGCGACCCTGGCTCGCGCACCTACCGGTTCGACCACGCGGAGCTACCGCTGCCGTCCATGGCCCAGTCCTGGCTGATCGCCCGCGGCTGCCCCGAGGAGAACATCCTCCTGCCCGACGGCATGGGCACCGCCCGCGGACGAGGCCACCCGCGCCCTGGAGAAGCGACTGCGCAGCGACGGCGACCACTTCGCCTACTGCACCAGCTACAACCACGACAGCGACCCGATCCAAACGACCGTGATGCTGCGCTCACTGGATGAGAAGGCGGCACTGCCCTTCCACGTGCTGCTCGAAGAGGTCGACAGCACCGCATGGACACACACCCTGCGCGAAGGCGGCTTCCAGACCTTCGAGGCCGCCACCCAGTGGTGGGAGGCGCACTGGAACGGCGAGAAGCCGCCGCTGCCGACGGCCTCGCCGGTGACCCGACTCGTCACCGCCATCCCCCGCCTGTCGGCGCGCCCAGCTCCGCTGCGCGGTCCGAGCCGCTGAACTCCCGCTAATGAAAGTGCAGTTCCCTCGCCGGTCCTACCGGAATGCCGCCCGTCGGATTCGAAGCGACGCGGAACATAGCACGCAATCCCCGGTTACCGAAACCGGGGATTCTCCGGACTCTTGTTCTCGGCCCGAAGGGCAGTAGCCCGGGGCTGATTCCGCATTCCCTTCCCTCATTCCATGAAGGCCAATTCCCCATGCCCGCCAGCCGCATAGCAATCTCAGCCGCCGTCCTCGGTGCGCTCGCCCTCCCGCTCGCCTCGGCCACCACCGCCAGCGCAGCCACCACCATTGCCAGCTGCCCGGCTACCAGGCCGCTGCCCTACACGGTGCACACGAAGGCGGTGACGCTCCGCTCCGAGGCGACCACCAAGTCCACAGCCCTCGGCGTGCTGTACCGAAGCCACAAGTTCACCGTCCACAAGAGCAGCGGGAACTGGCACTACCTCACCGACAAGACCACCGGCGTAACGGGTTGGGTGTCCGGAACGTACGTCTACCGCGACGTCGCCATGTGTCTCGACTGACTGTCCGGACGCCAATTCCCTATTCCCACGCATGGATTACCGAAAGAAGGGAGATTCTCCGTGCTCGACGCCAGCGAAGACGTGATGGGCGTCATCACCGGGCGAATCGAGGAGCGATTCCAGATGCCGCTCGCCGATCTGCGCCGAGCAGTGCAGGCGGCACCGCAGGCCAACCCCGAGGCCACCACCATCGTGCACTGGTACGGCGTGCTCGCTGAAGCGCAGCAGGCCCTCGACACCGCGGAAGACGTGCTCGTCGAGGCGCTGGGCACCCAGCCCTCCGACGTACTGGACGATCCCGTCATGGAGTTGGCCCACCAGGTCAACGCCGCTGTTGCATCCCGCGACGGCCGCGCCATGGTCGTCAACTACCTCCTCGACCCCAACGCTCCCGGCAAGCGCGGACCCGGCGTATCGCGCGGCGCATCCCCCGCGACCCGCGCTCCGGCCCTGCCCACCTCTCCGCCTACGCTGCCCAGTACGCGGAACACCCCGGCGCGCGGGGCCGCACGGTGAGCGTCATCGACAAGTCGACCAGCCGCGATGCGGCCCTGCAGGAAGCGTTTGGCGCCGAAGTAGCCGAGCTGTACGCGCAGGCAGCCCGCGGCGAGGCGAACGCAGCACTCCAGCGCGCACTGGAACTGCGGAGCTTCCTCGCGGTCGCCGAGGAGCAGGTGTCCCGTGTCCGTGATCGCGTCCACGCCGCGACGGCCGCGGACGGAGCCATGGACGACCTGTCCGCCAAGGACCTGCGGTGGGACGCGGACTGGCTGGAGGCGGCGCTGGCTGGCAGAGACGGCTACACCGCCGCGCTCGACGAGCTGCTGCGCACCATGCCCTCACCGACCCAAGCGGCAGCGCCACGCCGGGGGTTGAGTCCCAAGACCGCCGCCACCGCTCCGCCTGCCCCGGCAGTACCCCGCGCCGGGGCGGTACGGACGCCACGTCCGTGAAAGCCCACCGGTTGCCCCAGCCCGACACCCCGTCCCACACCGTTTCCCAGCTCGTCGCCCAGCGCATCGAGGCGCTGTACGGACAACCGCTCGCCGAACTCGAAGCCATCGCCGACGCCACCCCCGAGATCACCCTGCTCGCTGCCTTGACCGGCACCCACGGCGACCTGGTCCTCGCCGAACGCAGCATCGCCTTCCAACTTCAGCGGCTGCGGGAACTCACCGCCCCCGACCAGGAGATCGGCCGATTCGCCGCCGGTCACATCCTCGACTGCGCCCGGCGCATCGCCGAGTCCGTCGCCACCCGCGACGCCTACGCCAAGAGCACCAGCGCGGTCCTGGGCGGCCTGCGCCGTGCGCCCGCCCCGGACACCCACCAATCGGCTGCACAGGCCCCCGCCACGCCGACGGTGACCACCTCCCGCACCCGCTGATCCACTCGTACCGCTTGAGGAGCCACCTTCTTGGCCACCATCGCGCCGCCCGCCACACCGAACGATCTCTTGGGCGTCACCAAGACCCTGGACCTGCTCGCCCCGCGCTGGAACGTGTGGGTGCTGATGACCCTCTCCTCCCAGCCGCTGCGCTATGCCGAGATCAAGCCGAGGCTGCCGTGGCTGGCGGACGGGCAGCTCCACCCCCGGCTTCGCCACCTCACCAACGCCGGCGTCATCGAGCGCACGGAATACGCCCCGCGCCACGTCACCTACGGCCTCACCAGTCGCGGTGCCGCGCTGCTGCCTGTCCTTGCGGTGATCGCGTCCTGGGGCGACACGTATCTGGAGAGGGACCTGGTCGCCAACGAGCACTCCGGCGAGATGGGACCCGAGCGGATCGCACCGGCCCAGAACATCGACGACGCCATCGCACTGCTCGCACCGCGGCACGCCACCGCGATCTTGTTCTCGCTGCAGGCCCGGGGCACCGCGACCGCCAAGACCCTGGCGACCGAGGCCATGCCCGGCTACGGGCTGACCGCCGTCTACAAGCCTCTGGAACGCCTGGTTGCCGACGGACTCGTCACGGCCAGCGGAACCGGCGGCTATCAGCTGACCGCGAGCGGCCAGGCACTCGCCCCCGTCTTCCAGGCGATCTCCGTCTGGGCCACCATTCCGGCCCCTGAGACCGATGCCCGTCGGACTCCGGGGCCGGGCGCCGTCCCGTCGCAGAGCCGTTCCGGCCCGTGGGCGACCACCCCAACCCGCCTTCCCGCACCAGCGGTTGTGGCCGCGCCAGCAGTCCGTCCCGCGCTGACCAGAACGCCCCCAGCTGGCCCGGCATGGAAGTCCGGCGACCTTTTCTCTCACCAGATACCCGCCCGTCCGATCTCCCCCGCGGGAGGCCCGCGCCGATGATCCGCTCCCTGCCCGAGAACCTCCTGCACGGACGCCGCGCGATCCGGACCCTGACCCTGCCGGGCCTGATACGCCTCGTCACCGAGATCGACGACAACGGCCCCATCAGCCACCGGCGCGGCAGCCTTCAGGGCGCCTTCGGGGACCTCACCCCCGGGCAACTGCGCCACGCCATCGACGTCGCCCGTGACCTGGGCCTGGTCCACGCGGACGAACAGGCACCCGACCGCTATCGGCTCACCGCGAGCGGTGAGGCACTCGCCGAGGTGTATGACACCGCGGCCCGCTGGGCGCGCGCCCGTCAGTTCCCCGACACCAGCACCGACTTCGTCACCCGTGTGCAGCGCACCCTCCAGCTGCACAGCCGCAGCCCGTACGCGTTCGCCTCGAGTCTGGAGCCGCATCAGGTCCTGACCGACTTTCTGCAGGCGAACCCCGCCGTCCTCAACCGCACCGACGCCCGCTCCGCGCAGGAGAGGGCGGAAGCGGGGCGCGCGGCGTGAGATCCCGTGTCGGGCCGCGGCATTCCTGCCGCCCGGTCGCCACAGAGCTGCGCGGTATCTACCTGCCGCGCAGCACGGACGCCGCCGCCTTCGCCGTGGTTACCTATGGCATCCCGCTGCTGGTGCTGGCCACCACCAACTCCGCAGCCCTGACCGGCCTCGCCTTCGCGCTGGAATGGATCCCGCGACTGGGCGCGTTCGCCTTCGTCGGGGCCCTGGTCGACCGCCATGGCACGAGCGCAGTGCTCCGCTACGCCTCCGTTGCCCGCGCCCTGGTCGTCCTGGCCGCGGCGTTCCTCCTGCCGCAGCAAGAGGCGGGGCCCGGGGCGACGGTCACCGTCATGGTCCTCGCCGCCTCCACCGGAATCCTCACCGAGTGCTCGTACATTGCGGCCGAGACCGCCGGCGGCGTGGCCAGCCGCGAGGCCGGCGCGCGCGCCCACCGGGTGCAGTCGATGCTCCTCGGCATCGACCAGGTCGCCACCCTGTCCGGCCCTGCCCTGGCCGGCTTCCTGCTCCAGCGGACCGGCCCCACCGGCATGCTGATGGCGATCGCCGTCTTCTCGTTGCTCACCAGCCTCCTAGCCCCCCGTCAAAACCGTCGCCCGAAGCCCGCCGCGGCGCAGCCCGTCGGCAAGGGGCTGCGCAACGGTTGGTCAACCTTGCGCTCCTTGCCGGCGCTCGGCTGGCTGGTCGCCGGACTAACCGTGTCCAACCTGGCCGTCGGCCTGCTGCAGGCTGCCGCCCCCGTGATCATCGTCAAGCAGCTTGGCCACTCCACAGCCGACGTCGGAGCCATCTGGTCCATCGCGGCCGTCGCCTCGCTCGGCGCGGTCCTCGTGTGCCGCCGGAGCATTGACCGCTTCGGCCTGTGGTCGGTCGGCGTCGTGTCCGCCACGATCGCAGCCACCGCCTGCCTGGCCGTCTCCTTCGCCAGCACCTATCACGCCTACCTCGCCCTGATCGCTGTCCTCATGGCCGGCGAGGGCGGCCTGACCGTCGTGCTGCGCACCCTGCGCTCCCGCCTCATCCCCGCCGAGGTGTTCGGCGCCACCCTCTCCCTGACGATCTTGCTGCTGTTGCTGCCCTTCCCCCTGGCCGGCGTCTTCGTCGCCGTCGTGCCGCCCGCCCAGCTCGGCCACGTCATCACGCTGTGCGCCGTGCTCCAGGCCACGGGCCTGTTCACCGCGTTCGCCCGGCTGCGCGCCACGGCCGCCCTGCGCACCTCCTTCGCCTTACCGCCTAGGTCGCCTTCCTGCCCACCTCACGGAGACTCGCCATGCCCACCTCCACGCCACGGCCGAGCAGTCGGTCCTGCCGATATCCCGACCTTCGTTTCGAGCAGAATTGCGGCCCACGCTGATGGACCGGTTCCGAGCCTTCGACGCCGAGCACCCGTACGTCTACCGCGCGCTGGAACGTCTGACCGCTGACCGGCTCGCCACGGGTGCCACACGGGTCGGGCTGAAGGCGCTGCTCGAGGACCTGCGCCGGCAGCTGCCCGCAGGCGTGCGCGGACTGAACAACAACTTCACCGCCCTATACGCCCGGAAGCTGATCGAGGACCACCCCCACTGGGCGAGAGCCTTCGAGCTGCGACGTCGCCGCACCCCCTGACCCGGCTACCTGTCTCAACCACCCTTGACCTGCCACTGTTTGGAGCCTTGTTGTCCTCTCGCCCCGTCGTCCTGGTTATCGCAGCCGCCGACATGGAGGCGCACGCGTATCGCGGCTACTGCCTGGAGAACGTCCGTGCCCACTACGACGTCGTCCTGATCTCCGGCGCAGAGCCGACCTGGGAGAAGGAGTTCCTCCTCGACTACGTCGTCGCCGACCCCACCGACCAGGCGGCATTGGCCGCGGCCGGGCGGGCGCTCGCCGAGCGCTACGAGGTGGTCGGTGTGATGACGTGGACCGAGTGGTACCTCGTCCCGGTCGCCCGGCTCGCCCGCCAGCTCGGCCTGCCCACCACTGCTCCGGAAGCCCTCCAAGGCTGCCGCAACAAGCACACAAGTCGTAGCCTGTTCGCCCGCCACGGGGTGCCTTCCGCCATCTCCGTGAGCGTGCGTACCGAGCGGGAGGCGGCCGATGCCGCCGCGCTGATCGGCTATCCCGTCGTCCTCAAACCGTCCGCGCACGCCGCGAGCATGGGCGTCATCCGCGTCGACTCCGCCGCCGACCTTCCGGCCGCGTACGCCTTCGCCGCGCGCACCGCCGACCACGGCGTGGAGAGCACTCAGGTCCTGGTCGAGGAGTACCTCGACGGCCCGGAGGTGAGCGTCGAGTGCGTCACCTATCAGGGGCAGACCACGGTGGTCGCCGTCACCCGCAAGACCGTCGGGATGCCGCCCTTCTTCGAGGAGCTGGCGCACGCGGTCGACGCGAGCGATCCGCTGCTCGCCGCCGTGGCGCCGGTCGCCGTCGCGGCCCTCGACGCCGTCGGCATCACCGACGGCGTCAGCCACGTCGAGATCCGCATCGTCGACGGCCGCCCACGCCTGATCGAGGTCAACGCACGCCTCGCCGGCGACATGATCGGTCACCTCGTCCACCTTGCGACCGGCGTCGATCTGGCCCGGGCCGGCGCCGACATCGCGTGCGGACGTACCCCTGACCTGACGCCTACCCGCCGTCAGGCTGCAGCGATCCGCTTTATCTACCCCGCCTATTCGGGCACCCTGACCGCCCGCAGTGTCGTAAGGCCCACTGGGGGAGTGGAGCGCGTGCGTTTCCAGCGACAGCCCGGAGACCAGCTCCTGCTCCCCCAAGATGGCGGCAATCTGTTTACCGCCCGCATCGGCTTTGTCATCGCCACCGGGCCGACTGCCACGGCAGCCCAGCGCCGCGCCCAGGAGGCGTACCGCAACCTCGACGTCCAAGTGACCCCTGCCACGCAGACGGCTCCCGCCACCGGGGAGCACGCCGCGTGAGGAAAACCGCAGCGATCGAGCTGGTGCGCAGCCGCCGCCTGCTGATCGGGTACTTCGCTGGCCTGGGAGTGGTGATGGCCGTCTGGGGTGCCCGCATGCCCGCCGTCCAGTCCGCCGCCAAGGTGAGCACCGGAGGGCTTGCCCTGGTCCTGCTGGCCGCCGCCCTCGGCATGGTCGCCGGACTCCAGGCGGGCGGGCGCCTCGCCCGCCCGGCCCGTCTGCCCGCGCTGCTGACCGGCGGCGCCATCGCCCTCGCCGCCTGTCTCGCGATTCTCGGGGTCTGCTCCAGTCTGGAGAGCCTGTTCGCGGTGGCGTTCGTCTTCGGCATCGCACACGGCGTCCTCGACGTCGCAGCCAATGCCGCGGCGGTTCGCTGCCAGGACGCCCACGGCCACCCCATCATGGCCGGCCTGCACGCGAGTTACAGCCTCGGAGCCCTCCTCGGCGCCGCGCTGGCAGCGGCCACCACCCACACCTCACACACCGTTCTGTTCACTGGCGTCGCCGCCTGCGCCGTGGCGGCGGCAGGAGCTACGACGGCTCTGACCCGGACTCTCGCCAGCTCTGGACTCAAGCCCGTTCACAATCCTGCTGCACAGGACTCGGGCGAACACGGCTTCCAGTCGCGGCCCCGGGTGTGGCTGCTGGGCGTCCTGGCAGCCGCAACACTGCTGGGCGAAGGCGCTGCTGCCGACTGGGCTGCCGTCCACCTGCACGACCTCGGCGCGACGGCCGCAACCAGCGCCACAGCGTACGGCTGTTACAGCGCCGCCATGGCCACAGGCCGACTCGTCGGTGACCGACTCACCGCCCGCTTCGGCGCGTCAGCCCTCGTACGCGCCGGCGCCGCTTTGGCCGCGCTCGGCCTCACCACCGGACTGGCCGGCTCGACCATCGCCTTCGCCCTGTTCGGCTGGGCGGCCTTCGGCCTGGGCCTCTCCGTCACCATCCCCAGCCTGATCACCGCCGCGGGCCCTGGCGGCCCCCGCGCGGTCGCCACCGTCGCAGTCACCGGCTACGTCGGCCTGCTCGCCGGCCCCGCCGCCATCGGCGCCCTCGCCACCGTCACCGCCCTGCCGCACGCGCTGCTTTTGCCCGCCCTCCTCGCCGTAACCGTCGCCACCCTCGCACCCAAAGCCCTGGAGAGAACGACCCCTTGACCTCCACCTACGACTCCCGGACCAGCGTGGAAGCCCTGATCCTCGACTACAACGGGGTTATTGGCCTTCAACCCCCGATTGCCATGTGGACCCGCCTGGCCGACCTCGCCGAGTGGCCCGACCGGCATCTCCCTTCGTTCCAGGACGCCTTCTGGGCTCCCCGCAACGCATACGACGCAGGGCAGCTGAGCGATCTCGCCTACTGGGCCAAGGTGCTTGGACACCACCCCGGCCCGCGATGGCTGCGCAGCCTGCGCGATGCCGACACGGCCATGTGGACCCGCACCGACCCGCGCGTCCTCGACATCCTCTCCCGCGCCCGCACGTCGGGGCTGACGATGGTGCTGCTCTCCAACGCCCCGGCCCACCTCAGCAACGTCCTGGACGCCACAGGCTGGCGGCGCGAACTGATGGACGACGCCTTGTACTCCGCACGCCTGGGCCTGTGCAAGCCCGATCCGGCCGCGTACGAACACGCCCTGGCCGCCACCGGCGTTGACGACCTCGGACGTGTGCTGTTCGTCGACGACCGCGAGGACAACTGCCGGGCCGCCGCCGAGCTGGGTCTGCGCACCCTGCACTACACCGGCCAACCCGCATACCTGGAACAGCAGCTGCCTGTCCTGGCGGACAGCACCGGTTCCTGATCGCGCACCGCTCTGCCCATCATCAGCCCCCCCCCGCCGGGCGCCCGCGCTGACCACACGCAGCATCCCGCGCTGGACCACCACGACGACCCCGTCGGCAGTTCTGCCAGCCCGACGCTCCGGCCCCGCCGCTGACCGACCGGAACCCCCTTCGCCCGAGAGAGGCTCTTTGGCCCTGCACGCCCAGCAGTTCTTTGACGACGTCCTCGAACGGCCTCTCCACCAGTACGCCATCGTCGGCGACACCCTTTACGCATCCCCACAGCCGAACTCGGCGCTGCGGCTACGGATCGACTTCGCCCCCACCATCCGCCACGGCGAGTACGACGGACTACGTCTGCGAGTCGTCCACCCCGAGCAGGGCGTCCTCGACACCGCGATCCTCCGCTTCGCAGACCACGGCACCTTCGCCCGCCGCGACACGGCTCGCGACCTGATGCCCGGCCGAGACGGATACGCAGTTATACGCGACTGGCACGCCTACGGCAGCCAGCCACCGTGGCACGGCGCGGACGGCACCGGGCTACGTACCGCGATTGAGCAGTACGCCCACTTCTGGTTCCCGCCACCTGCCATGTCCCGACCGGCAGCCCGACTCGTCGCCCGGCCCACACCCACCACCGGGGCTTCGACCCGCGCCCGCTGAACCGACCCCGCTGGTTACCCTCGCACTGATGGCCACCTCCGCCAAGCTACCGCGGCCACCAGCCCACCTCCGCCGCCGGGCCCGAACGGTTTCTGGATCATCGATCCCGACTTCCACGACCGGCTGCACAAAATGCGACGTTGACCCTCCTCGGCGTCGTCGAGGACTGCCTCAACGACCTGTCGCTCACCGACATCCACGACGGCGCCCGCGACCACGCCGAGCACCTGCTCGGAGTCCCCAGGACCTACGGCGTCCTCGTCGACGCCGAAGCCGCCGCGCAGAGCGTCCAGGCCGTCGGCCCGGATGCCGGATCACCCTTCGGCCTGGCCACCGCCCAGGGCCTGACCGGTATTGCGCAACTGCCCGTCGAACAGCAACAGCAACTCGTCCGAGCTGCCACCTGCTGCTACGCGATCACCGCACCCTCGCGTTCGGCGAGCGGCCCGTCCCCTTCACCCCCGCGCCCGGCGCCGGGCCGCGCCCGTTGACCAACGACCTGTTCGCCCGCCCCGCCTGTAGCCCTTGGAGAGTCCCTTCTTGCGCCTCCGTTCCGCTCGCACCCTCCCGATTGCTGTCGCTGTCGCCGCCACTGTGACGGGCTCCCTGTCCTGGGCGCCGACCGCCTGGGCCCACAGCACCGACCCCGCCCCGTCCGCATCCACGTCCCCGACTCCGCGCAACGCGGCCGAGCCGGAGACCGGCGGCGTGGCCATCCTGAAGAAGGGCCCCGGCGGTGATGTGCTCGCTGGCGCGTCCTTCGCCCTCTTCGACTCCGCGGGCAAGGAAGCCGCCAGCGGCAAGACCGATGCCCAGGGCAAGCTCGCCTTCCAGGACCTGGCACCGGGCGTCTACCGCCTCAAGGAGATCTCTAGCGGCAGCAACCTGCACGACACGGTCGACGCCCAGGACGTCATCGTCACACCAGGCACGGACACACCGCTCACGATCGTTGACCCGTTCAAGGATGCCTCGGTGCTCCTGAAGGCCAAGGACGACAAGACCGGCAAACTGCTGGCCGGGTCCACGGTCAACATCGGCAGCGGCGAAAAGACGCTTCTCACGCTGACCACCGGCCCTGACGGCACCGCCGCCGGCAACCTGCCCGTCAACTCCCGTACCGGCACAGACTTCTGGGTTAAGCAGGTGAAGGCGCCCGCCGGCTACGACCTCTACAAGCCCTTGAAGGAGTTCAAGGCCAAGCCCGGCGATCCGGTGACGGTCACAACCACCAACCCCAAGACCGCCGCCACCCCGCCCCCTACGGACAAGCCGACTGACAAGCCCACCTCGGACAAGCCCGGCAAGGACGAGGGCACTCCGTCGCCGTCAGCCTCCGGAACCCCGACCGCCGATGGGACTGCTTCGAACACGGCCGCCCCTGCTCCTGAGGGCTCGCTCGCACACACCGGCGCCGACGCCACCCCATGGCTGATCGGTGGCGCCGGACTGCTACTCACCGCAGGTGGCGGGGCGATCATTGCCGCAGGCCGCCGCCGTACCGACGAGGAGCACAGCGGCAAGTAGCCCGATCCGCCCAAATCAGACGCCCCCGCAATCTCCACGATTCCGGGGGCTCTGTACAGTCCCGCCGAGCCACGAGAGGGCCAGACTCGACGACCATCCGGATGCGGAAGTCGAACGAGGTGCCACGGCTTACGGCTGCTCTCCTGCAGCCTCGCCGCGGGCAAGCTCCTTGAGCGCGACGCGGGCCGCGGGTGTGCCTGCTGGGGCTTGCCAGAAGCGGTGGCGAGCGATCTGCTGCGAAAGCTGGAGCAGGCGACGGCGCTGCTCGGATGCCCCGCTGTTGTGTTCGTTCGCCAGCCGCCCGTACGTGACGTACCAGGCGGTTTGTGTTGCTACGAGGTCTTCGGGGAAGGGAGGTCGAGTCGGAAATGCGCCCGTTGGCTCCACCACAGGGTCAGACGTGCATGACGACCACCGACGCAAGCGCGCCAGCCGCCCACGCGAGCAGCAGGCTCTGCTTCCTGGTGAAGCCATTCGCGTCAGCCCACCGCTTCGTGAGGGCCCGGACGAGTACTCCCGCCCCGGCCGCTACCTGATTCCTGGACATGAGTTAGTCCTTTCAAAGAAGGGAGATGCGCCTATGTTGGCGCCGCTCACTCACAGAAGCAGAGCAAAGCCGCTGGTGACAACGGGTGTAGGCGCGTTTGCAAGTTAGAGCGGCCCGGGGCGGGAGTACTCGGTTCGCCTGGTCGGCCGCTGTGCCTCTACGTTGCTCCGCATGGCAGTTGAACTCCGTGCCCTGCGGCGCGACGACCTCCTTCTCGCCGCCGACTCCTCCGGCTTCAGCGCGATGACCGAGCGGCGGTTGGAAGACTTTCGACGCGACGGCTTGATGCCGCGTCCCGTCCGCGTCGGCAACGAGGGGCGCCGTCCGGTCTGGAACTACCCGCCGGGCAGCGACCGCCAGCTGGTCCGGCTCCTGCGCTGGCGCGAGCACACGTCGAATGTGGATGTGCTGCGCGTGGTGCTGTGGATTGAGGGCTTCCCTCTCGCCCTTGACGCCGTCCGCGCCTCCGCGACCGCCGTATTGGACGGCCTGTCACACGAGCTGGAGCAGCTGCTTCAGAGGGAGGCATCCAGCCTGGGCCTCGACCCGGCTCACGACCAGGCCGCGGTCGTGAGCGCCGTCGCCGAGACCATGGCCGCGAAGCGAGGCAAGAACGCTCTGCCCCGCCCGATCCGCGTCCGGGCTGGTGAACGGGCGACCGCCGTCGCGCATCTGCTGGAGATCTTCGCCCTCGGCACTCAGCCAGACGTGGCAGAAGACGAGGCGGAGACGATCGAGAAGGTCCTGGGCGTCTCTCCGGGCAGACGACAGCGCGTGGACGACGCCGGCCCATGGCTGACCGGTCCGGCGAGCGCCCTCGTCGGCGCTGCCGACTTCGTGTCCCTGCCGCGAATGTCTGAGGCGCTCGCCGACGCCACAGATACCGAATGGCAGGAAGCCCGCTCGTCAGCCGCAGCTTTCTTCCTCCAGTTCCCCGTTTTCACCCGGGCTGTCGCCGCTATGACCGGCAATGCGAACTTCGCTGGTATGGGCGGGCACACCGCGCTGGACAGCGATCCCCTCATGGCCGTCCTCCTGATCGCCTTCATCCTAGGAGCACGCCGGGCCGACTGGTTCAGCAACGTGGAGGACCTGACTGATTCACTGGCACGCTGGCCCGCCCTGGTCAGCGAGATGAAACAGGTGCTTGACCTGCCGCAACACGCACTTGACCGCAATCTCGCCTGCCACGGACCCGAGATGCAGGCCCGCGCCCAAAGGATCGTCCAGGCGCTTCTGGACGGCGAACTGGACCCCGGACCCAAACCTGTGCGGTGACGCTAAATCGCCTCGAAAAGCGGACCTTAGGCTTCTCCCATGAGCACCGTGCGCGCCCGGGTGTGGCGATTCACGATTGAGAAGGGGAAGGCTGGCGCGGAGGCTGTCCAGGCCGTCGAGATCGGGCAGGGCCCGCCGCCGGTTTCCTTGGCCGCCATGGTCAACGTCAACGCCCTTGCCTGTGACCTACGTAAGACGGTCGACCAGCGCGTACGCGATCACGAGATCAGTCTGCTGCTTAGCTACATCATCGGCGATCAAAGCCAGCAGCAACTCGGCGTCGAGTGTTCCGCCCTCGACTCCAGCGCCGGCCACATCCAGCGCTTCGTCAGCGAGTGCACCGGGCTCGGTGTGATGAGCGCCGCCAGCGAGGTCCTGTTCGACTGGACGCCGACGACCAGTGGGCTCAGCAGCTTCGACGTGCTGCCTGGAAAGCTCCGTGGCGTCTACGCGAATACGGGCGTGCGACCGGATCTTCTATACGACTTGGCCGCCGGACCGGTCGCCGGAGAAGCACGGGGCCGGCGAAGGCGCGCCAAGCAGATGTTCCCGGCAGGCAAAGGCACACCGGAGCAGCGGAAGCGCTTGGAAAAGCTAGCCCAGTGGTCCGTCGACCACAGTGATCACGCCTACTTCATGAGCTGGGTCTGGCTCGGCCAGGGCGGCATTTACGTCGACATCTTCCTTCCCGATGGCTCCGCCGCCCTGACGGGCCTCAAAACCGGCTGGATCGATGCGCCGGGAGACGCGAAGCCCTGGCAGTTCGACATTCCCCGACCCGACCGCCGCCGTGTGGTCGCCCCGTCCCCGGAAAGAGACCTCCCGGTCCACGTTCCGTCCCCTGTGGTTAGCGGTCAGGCCGCCACCAGGGCGGCGATCAGCCGGGTGGGTTCAGCAGCCGACGAAGCGGTGAATCGGGCTTTTAAACGCGAGGAGCACGAAATCGGCACGCTCGCTGGCGTACCTGTCCGGGGACGGTGGATCGCCGGCGACACTCTCGGTGAGGCGCGCTACGAGGTACTCCTTGGAATCCTGGGCGAGCGTGTAGAGCTGGACCGCCGTGCTCAGCGCGAGCGACTGACCACCCCGGCAGGAGACCGGCTCGACGCGTTTCTCGACGGCCGCCTGGTCACGGTCGTACGCTCAGTCGAGAGCCCCCGACCGACCTGGGACCGGATCAGCGCGGAGCTGCTGGAGCAGACCTGAGACCCGAATCCCGCACATCAGCGGCAGGCCAACGCCCTAAGAATTTGGTCTTGGCGACTGGCCTGCTGCGGAATGCTCACAACCACCCCACGTACCCGCGCTCGACCACCTGTGCATCGTGGATAAAGGCCCATGAGGTCGGCAGGTAGGCGTCGTCGCGGCCCCGGATGACACGGACTTCGGGGCGGCGCGCCGGCGGGTTGGCCAGGTAGGCGTCGATGTCCGGGATCGCGAAGCCGGCGCCGCGACGGCGCTTGCGCTCATACGGCGCCAGCTCGTTCAGGTTGCACGGGCGGCAGAGGATTCCGCGAACACAGCAGCGGTTACTGGTGCGCTTCATGCCGCAGCAATGATGGTCGTGATCGATCTGCCAGGGGCGTGGTTCGGCGTGTGGGATACCGCCATCGCAGGGCTCCTCATTGTCCCCGCAGAGGCCGCACCGAAAGTTCTGTACACGCCAGATCGCGTTGTACTGGGGGACGGTGAGCCCGTATTTCTCGATGCCCCGGCGCATCCGGTAGCACCCTTGGCACTCACGGCCCCGCACCAGGCGGGCCGCCCACGCCCCACAGGCGCAGAATTCGCCGTCCCCCTCATATTCGCTCCGCGTCATGATCTGCTCGATCTCTTCCGGGGAAAACATGCGGGGATCCTAGAGCTCGCCGCTGACACCGCTGGCCGCAAGGGCTCTGGCAACGTGGCCTCCGTCCTGACGGCGCCCGGCCCGGCCTGCCCTGCTGAATGCCGGTAACCGGTCAGATGCCGGGCCCGCACGCTCGCTGGAGTGCTCGCCTTCTGGGCTGGCACGGTCGTTCATGAAACGCCGGCCCGCCAGGAACCACCGAGTTCGGCAAGATGCTGGCGAAGTGCACCGCGCTGTTCCTCAAGGTCCTGCGAGACAGGAGACAGGAGATAGACGTTGTCTCGGTAGAGGCGGAAGCCCAGGCGTTCCCATCCCTAGGCAATCCTGGTGTTCACCCGGTCCCATTCGGACCTGTCCGTCAGACGTCGGCTGCTGAGGTCGGTGATGCCCGGTGAACAGGCGATGACCCGGCACCCGGCCATAAGCCGGGTGATCGCCGCGCAGGCGGGTGCGGCCGCCAGGCCGTACCCGCGCCATGGCGGAGCCAGCGTCACCCGATCCATGACGAGCAGCGCTGAGCCGACGTACTCGAGTCGTTCGCTGACGTCGTCAGTGAAGAAGCCCGTCTCGGGGTCGAGGAGGACCTGGGCGATCTCGTACAACTCCTCCGACTCCTCTTCCATGGCCCAGAAGGCGTTGCGGCCTCGGTCGAGATGTATCCGGTAGAACGTCATCGCTCCGACCACGATGTCCTCAGCCGTCGAAGGCGGGGCGTCAGGGGCCACGCTCCCGCTGATGCCGACCGGCTCCTGCTCTCCGCCGGAAGTGTGCCGGCAGTGTAGGACGGCTACGTTCCAAAGCTCCAGCGTGTCAGCCTGCGGGGTGTCCCCCAGTTCGTCGTCGTAGGAGATGCGCAGGTACAGCTCGGAAGGATCTCCGGGCAGCGAGGAGGACTCGATCACTGCGGCAGCGTAGCGAGGCGTTGGCCGGTCAGGGACGACAGAGCCCCCGGATTGCGAGCTATGGAATCCGGGGGCTCTGTGTCGTGAAGAGGGCGGGTGCAGGTCAGTCCTGGGTGGAGTCGTCGGCGGGGCGGTCCGTTCGGCTGCGGCGTGCCACCGCGAAGGCGCTTGCGCCTGCCGCGACCAGCGCTGCCGCACCGCCGATCAGCCAGGGTGTGGCGTCAGCTCCGGTGTGGGCGAGGGACCCGGTCGGTTCCTTCGGTGCGGCGTCACCGGCCGGGCTTTCGGCCGGGGTGGAGGAGGCGGACGCCGGTGTGTCGCTGTACGACGTGGAAGGCGTGGCCTCTCCGGTGCCGCGCCTCGGCTTGTACCGACCGGGCGTGGTGGGAGTGGGTCTGTGCGTCGGCTCACCGGAGGGGGCAGGCTTCGGGGTACTGGCCGTCTTGGCGTTGGTGACGGTCACGGTCACCGGGGCCCCGGGCCCCGCGGTGAACGTCTTGGTTGGCTTGTAGAGGTCGTAGCCGGCGGGGGCCTTCGTCTCCTTGACCCAGAACTGGGCCTCTCGGCTCGATACCGGCAGCTCGCCGACGGGTACGCCGCTGAGGCGTGCGCAGCGGCACTCGACTGGTTCGCCAACGCGCTTCCCGGTGAGCCAGTGGTGCTCTGCACCCAGACAGCCAACGACCGCTCGATGCGTCTCGCGGCGAAGCTGGGGTTCACCGAGGTGGAGCGGTTCGAGGAGTGGGGCGCCGAGCAGTGGTTTGGCGTGTGGTTCCCGGTCACGCCATCTGGTTGAGCCAGCTCTAAGTGGACGTTAAGTCCGATCTTCCTCGGTTCGTGATCGCTCGATCGAGGTACTGATCGTCGGGCAGGCCATCCGTCGGGCATGTGCATGCTGAGATGCGGGCATGGAGCGAGAGCCGTACCCCAGCGACTTAGCGGACGAGCAGTGGGCGTTGATCGAGCCGATGATCACGGCCTGGAAACAGGACCGGGTGGCACGGTCAGCGACCGGAGATCCCGGATCCTGCGATCTGCGGGAGGTCGTGAACGCGATCTTCTACCAGAACCGGACGGGCTGCCAGTGGCGCTACCTGCCCCATGACCTGCCAGCCTGGTCGGCGGTGTTCTACTACTTCGGCCTGTGGCGCCAGGACGGCCTTGACCAGCGAATCCAGGAACTCCTGCGCTGCCAGGTACGGGAGAAGGCCATCACCGGTACGGCCACCCAACACCCCAGCACGTACGACTAGGTTCGCTGGCAAGGAAGCCGGAACGACTGGGTTCGCTGTCAAACGCTTCGATTGGATGACAAGGACAAGTTCGCCGGTGGCAGACAAGGAACATCGCCCAAAGTGCTGGTGGAGGCTGCAACACCATGTCAACCTAAACGACCTTCCAGAAAAACCCAGGTCAGAGAGGTGATGATGTGGCATTGGATGCCGCGCAACCCGGATTCACCACCACGGTCGCCGCCTTGCGCCTCCGCTCCTGGAAGCTCGGTGCCGGCCAGGCGATGGACGTGATCGACCAGTTCTCGCAGACCGATTTCACCCACATCGTCGACGACCGTGCCGACGTGCACGTCAGCTCGCGCGACGGCCGGTTCTACCTCGGCTACTTCCCGAACGGCCGGCCCGGCGGCGCCGACGAGGACTGGGTGACCGGCGAGGGCTGGGTCATCGCCGTCACCGGCACCGCGAACGTCCCCGGCTACCGGATCGCCTTCGGTACGGACACGCCGACAGAGATCGTCGCCGATGCCGTGGCCCGGATCCTGTCCACCTCCGCCCCCCTGTGACGGGCACGTCCGCCCTCCCTATACAGGCGCGCCGCATACTCTGCCCCTGCTTGCGCGGATTCGTCCGCTACCGCTAGGAGAACGCCTTGGACTCGCACTCGCCCGAGATGACCGTCGGCGACATCATCGACGCACTGTCCGCCTGCGACCGTGACACGCCCGTGCGCCTCGCCATCAACCCCTTCTTCCCCATGGCCCACCGTCTCGGCGGCGTGGAGACGTCGGTGGACGAGCGCGGCCGACCGATGGTCTACATCGCCGAATCGCCGGAGGCCGAGCAGTTCGGCCCCCTGCCTCCCGCCGTGGCCGTCGCGCTGACTTGGCAGGCCCCCCCCCCACCCCGCCGCGGCGCCGCCCCGCGCCCGCCTGGCGCCGGCCCAGGCCGCGGCGTGCCGCACGGCGGCGGACCGCCCGGCCGCGGCCCGCGCGGCGAGGATCGCCCCCGCGGGCCCGCCCGCGCCGACGCCAGCCCCCACGCCCGCGCACCCGCGGCCGACGGGGCCCGCCGGGCGGGAGGCGGGCCTGGCCGCGGGCGCGCGGCGGCGCGG
>NZ_JABERD010000153.1 GCF_013044505.1 Streptomyces sp. S3(2020)
GCCTTGCGGGCGGGGGCGGGCTTGCCGCCTCCGTTGCCCTGCTGAAGGGCGTCCGTCAACTTACGGACGACGGGCGCTTCGATGGTCGAAGACGCCGAACGGACGAATTCACCGAGTTCTTGGAGCTTGGCCATGACGACCTTGCTCTCAACCCCGAACTCCTTGGCGAGTTCGTATACCCGGACCTTAGCCACTTCGCTCCTTTTAGGTCCGGGTTGCGTCCGGACCGTCGCTACTTCATGGGCGTACTCATCGCGTGCTCATCGAGTGCTCATCGCAATCTCGACCTACTTCCAACTCGCGGGGTACCAGGGCCGCACGGGGGTTCCGTACGACGCTCCTTGCGGTGTTGCCTGCTCAGCAACTGTCTGTCTGCTCGACGTACTGGCGCAACGCCTTTACGTCGAGCGCTCCCGGGGCGCGAAGCGCCCGCGTGAACGCCCGGCGGCGTACCGCCTGGTCGAGACAGACCAGGGCGGGGTGCACATAGGCGCCCCGGCCGGGCAGCGTACCGCGAGGATCGGGGACGCATGCGTCCTTGATCACCACGGTGCGCAGCAGATCGGTCTTGGCCGCTCGCTGCCTGCACCCCACACAGGTGCGTTCAGGGCATGCGCGGGCGTGCGTCCGGCCAGACACTGCTAAGTCTACCTCCCCGTAGCGACCTCACCCCTTCGGGGCAGGGATCGAACGGTTGTTGTCGTGATCTCAGCCCCCTGTGGGCCGAGATCTATTCCCGATCGTGATCCGGGACCTATTCGCCGGGCTGCTCGGTGTCCGGACGGATGTCGATCCGCCAGCCGGTCAGCCGGGCCGCGAGGCGGGCGTTCTGCCCTTCCTTGCCGATCGCCAGCGACAGCTGGTAGTCCGGCACCGTCACGCGCGCGGAGCGGGCCGCGAGGTCGACGACCTCCACCTTGGAGACCCGGGCCGGGGAGAGGGCGTTCGCCACCATCTCGGCCGGGTCGTCCGACCAGTCGACGATGTCGATCTTCTCGCCGTTCAGCTCACCCATGACATTGCGGACCCGCCCGCCCATGGGGCCGATGCAGGCGCCCTTGGCGTTCAGTCCGGAACGGGTGGACCGTACGGCGATCTTCGTCCGGTGACCGGCCTCCCGCGCGATGGCGGCGATCTCCA
Organism: Streptomyces sp. S3(2020); assembly: GCF_013044505.1. Lineage (GTDB taxonomy): Bacteria > Actinomycetota > Actinomycetes > Streptomycetales > Streptomycetaceae > Streptomyces. The sequence continues at coordinate 1,141 of NZ_JABERD010000153.1, forward strand.
CCGAACCGTCGGCGATCTCCGGCACCTCCAGGGCGAAGAGCTTCTTCACCAGATTGGGATGCGTGCGCGACAGCGTGACGGACGGACCGCGGACGCCCCTCGCCACGCGGACGACATACGAGCGAAGCCGCATGCCGTGCGGGTACGTCTCACCAGGGACCTGCTCCTGCACCGGCAGGATGGCCTCCAGCTTGCCGATGTCGACGAGCACGTTCTTCGGGTCACGGCCCTGCTGGACCACGCCCATGACGATGTCGCCCTCACGGCCGGCGTACTCGCCGAGCGTCGCGTCGTCCTCGGCGTCGCGCAGCCGCTGCAGGATGACCTGCTTGGCGGTGGTCGCGGCGATACGGCCGAAGTCGGACGGGGTGTCGTCGAACTCGCGGGGCTCTTGGCCCTCTTCGAGGTCCTCGGGGTCCTCCTTCGCCCACACGATGACGTGGCCGGTCTCCCGGTCGAGCTTCACGCGCGCGTGGCGGTGGCTTCCCTCGGTGCGGTGGTAGGCGATGAGGAGGGCCGACTCGATCGCCTCGACCAGCAGGGGGAAGGAGATCTCCTTCTCCCGTACCAAGCCCCGCAGGGCACTCATGTCGATGTCCACGGCTACGCCTCCTCTTCCTTCTCGTTCTTGTCCTTGCGGTTGAACTCGACCTGCACGCGCGCCTTGTCGATGTCGGCGAAGGCGAGTCTGCGGCCGGTGGCCTTGCGGCCCTTGACTCCGGGCACCTCGACGTCCAGACCCTCGTCGTCGACCTCAAGGATCCGTGCGACCAGCTCGCCGCCCTCGGTCAGCTGGAACTTCACCAGCCGGTCCAGGGCACGCACATAGTGGCGGTGCTCCGTGAGGGGGCGCTCCGCGCCCGGGGTGCCGACCTCGAGGGTGTACTCGCCCTCGCCCATCGCGTTCGTCTCGTCGAGCTTCGCCGAGAGCGCGCGGCTCACATCGGCGATCTGGTCCAGGTCCGCCCCGGTGTCGGAGTCGACGACGACGCTGAGCACGCGCTTGCGTCCTACCGAGTCCACTGAGATCTCTTCCAGATCCAGTCCCTGGGAGCTGACGAGCGGTTCCAGGAGCTCTCGCAGCCTCTCGCTCTGGGTGGTGCTCATCCGGGTGACTCCTCGGCCGCGTGTGCTGTTGTGGGTAGGTCGCGTGTCTGGTCAAAGGGTATCCGCTCCAAAGGTGTGTTGCCGTCCACCGTGCGACGGCCGGGGGTCCGCAGCGGTGCCGATGAGGGGTTGCGGACCAGGGCGCGGGTACCGTGATCACCGGCGGGCCGCCTTCCCGCCCGTCTGTTCGTACGAGCCCCCGAGGACGTCTGCCGTGCCGTACCCCCCGCCGCGCACCCCCTCGGGGCCGCGCCGAAGAACCCTCCTCGCCTCCGCCGCCGGGGCCGCCCTGCTGGTGGGGTGCTCCTCCGGGGCCGAGGAGGCCGAGGAGAGCACCGGTGGCAGTCCGTCGGTCGCCGAGCGGGCACGCACGCGTGCGGCGCGCGACAGCCGGGGGATCGTCGAGCGGTACGACGCGGTGATCACCGCGTATCCGGGGCTCGCGGACCGGCTCGGGGTGCTGCGGGCGGAGGCCGTGCGGCACGTGGAGGCGTTCGGGGGCACGACGAGGGCCACCGCCTCGGCGTCGCCCACCGTTCCCGGCTCCCCCGCCCCCTCCGCCGTGCCCGGCACCGAGAAGGACGCCCTCGCCGGGCTCGCCGGCGCCGAGCGGTCGCTCGCGGACGCGCGGGCGAAGTCGCTCCTCGACGTGCCGGGCGAGCTGGCCCGGCTGCTGGCCTCGGTGGCGGCGGCCGGGGCGGCGCACGCGTATCTGCTGACGGAGGCGGCGAAGTGAGCGACGAGCAGGACAAGCGTGAGCTGGCGGCGCTCCAGGCGGCGCTGGCGGCCGAGCATGCCGCCGTGTACGGGTACGGGGTCGTCGGCGGGCGGATCCGAGAGGGCCGGCGTACCGAGGCGAAGTCGGCGTACGACGCCCATCGTGCCCGGCGTGACGCGCTCGCCCGTGAGGTGCGGGAGCTGGGCGGGACCCCCGCGGCGGCGGCGGCCGGATACGCGCTGCCGTTCCCGGTGCCGGACTCGGACGCGGCCGTACGGCTGGCCGCCGAGCGGGAGGACCGGGTCGCGGGGGTGTACTCCGACCTGGTGCGGGCAACCGTGGACGGGCGGCGCTCCATGGCCGCCGGGGCGCTGCGGGAGGCGGCGGTGCGGGCGGTGCGCTGGCGCGGGGAGAGCGTAGCCTTCCCTGGTCTCGCCGAACGGGCGGCGACCGCGTCGGCCTCGCCGACTCCGGCGACACCCACGGCGTAACGGGTACGGGAAGGGAACTGCTCGCGTATGGCTTTCGAACCGCCACAGCGTCTGGTGAGGGCGCTCGGTGAGACGGCACCCGGTGACGGCTGGCTGGAGAAGCTGCCCGAGGCGGCTCGCCAAGCCGTCGCGCTACGCGAGTCGACCGTGGAACGGGTGCAGGTGCCGGGCGGCCGCAGCAGCCTCGTCGTACTGGTCCGGCGCTCCGACGGCACCCCCGCCGTGCTCAAGCTGGCCCCGCCGCGGTTCCGGCCGGAGGCCGAGCGGGCGGCGCTGGCGCGCTGGGGCGGGCTGGGTGCGGTGCAGTTGCTCGACGAGCCGGTGACCGAGGGTGTGCTGCTGCTGGAGCGGCTGCACCCCGATGTGTCGGTGCGGTCGTTGCCGGAGGCGAAGGCGCTGCTGGAGGCGGCGGGGACCTTGCGGCGGTTGTGGGTGGAGCCACCTGTCGACGGGGACGGGGACGGGAGCGCCCGGGTCTTCGAGACGGTGGCCGAGCGGACCGGGCGGCAGGCCGAGGCGATGCGGGCGACCGCGTCGGGCCTGGCCGAGGTCGCGCCGTTGGTGGACGCGGCCCTCGCTGTGCGTGCGGAGTTGCTGGTCTCGCCGCCCGAGGAGCGGTTGCTGCACGGGACGTTCCGGCAGAGCAAGGTGCTGGCGGGTGAGCGGTCTCCGTGGCTGGCCGTGGGGCCGGATCCGGTGGTCGGTGAGTGTGCGTTCGATCTGGCCCGGTTGGTTCGGGATCGGGTCGAGGATCTGATCGCCCAGTCGTCGGGGGCGGCGATCACCCGGCGGCGGGTGAAGCGGCTCGCGGAGTCGTTGGATGTGGATCAGGAGCGGTTGCGGGGGTGGACGTTGTTCCGGGCGGTCGAGTCCGGGGTGCGGGCCCTTCGGGTGGGGCGAGTGAAGGATTCTGAGCTGTTGCTGGAATTCGCCGGGTGGCTTTGAGGGTTGAGTGTCGGCTACCGGGTGGTGGGGGCTGGTCGCGCAGTTCCCCGCGCCCCTAGGTGTCCGAAGCTGTCCTCAGTTTCAAGGCGAGCACCGGACAGTCTGCGGCTGCTCTGCGGGCCCTTTTCACCGTACGGGGCGGCAAGGGGGTATCTGCCACCAGCGGGTACCCCCACTCGTCCAGGCTGACGTGGTCCGGGAGCAGTTCCGCGCACAGGCCGTGGGCCTGGCAGGACGTCCAGTCGATGGCTATGCGCTGGTCCATGTCAGCTCTCCTTGAGGGGCGGTCGCCGTGCAGAAGCCCCTTGCGTGGGCGTCCAGTTCGGCGGCGAACGTCGTCAGCGCGCTGCGGACCAGGCGGACCGTGCCGTCGGGGTGGTGGCAGGCGCCGCGGCCCTCGACCAGGCCGGACCAGCGGGCGATGTCGGTACGGGTCGTGCCCTGTGCGCCGGGGGTGGCCAGGGTCCGGAACGCGGCGGCCATGCGCGGCAGGCCGTTGTGGCAGGGGCCGCACTGTCCGGCCGACTGGAGGGCGAGGTAGCGCAGGACGTCGGCGGTCTCGGTGAGGCCGCAGCGGTCGGCGGGGAGGCCGGCCAGCACGCCGGCGCCCATCGTGGTGGCGTCGAGGGTGAGTTCCGCGGCCTCCGTGGTGGGGACCCAGGTGCCGTGGTAGCCGCCGAGCAGGACGGCCGACGTGCCGTGGAGCGGCAGCAGACGGTGCAGTGGTGTGCCGAACGGGGCCTCCACGACCCGGACTTCACGGTCCGGCGTGTGCACCGTGCACAGGACGCTGCCGGGCTGGGCCGGGGTGCCGGCGGAGCGGAACCAGTCGGGGCCGTAGCGGGCGATCAGGGCGAGGTGGGCGAGGGTCTCGACGTTCTGGACGAGGGTGGGGGCGCGGCCCACTCCACGTTCGCGGATCGGGGGGTCCTTGTACGCCGGGAGCGCGGCGCCTCCGCCGACGTACCGGGCGAGGGCCGAGGACTGGCCGGACAGGAACCGCTTCGGGAGGCGTACGACCTTGACGGGGACGGGGTCGCGGCGGTGTGTGAGGACCGACTCCAGGGCGGACGCGCCCTCCTCGACGGCGAGGTGGGCCTCCTGTGCGCCGGTCGCCGCGGCGGCGACCTGGATGCCGTCCAGGACGAGGTGGGGCGACAGCCGCAGCAGCGTCTTGTCCTTGCGGCTGGCGGGCTCGCCCTCCGCTCCGTTGGCCACGACGACGGGGGCACGGCCGGTGCGGCGGCCGGACTCGGCGACCGAGACCAGCTTGCGGTAGACCGGGAAGGCCGCTCCCCCGCGTCCGGTGAGGCCCGACTCGGCGACCAGGCGGAGGAGTGCCTCGGGGTCGCCGTACGCCAGGGGCCCGTAGCGCTCTTCGTGTGTGCCGTGGTCGGCCGGGGCGCCGCCGGGGGCCAGCAGGCGCGGGGACATGAGCAGGTCGGGGAAGGTGGCGGTCATCAGCGGGCTCCTTCGGCGGTGCGGAGCAGGACGGCGGGGGTGCGGCGGGAGTCGCGGACGCCGAGGGCGAGGCGGGTGCCCGCGGCGGCCAGGACGGCGACGACGCAGGCGACGGTCAGCCAGGTCATCCAGTCGGGGCCGGGGTCCGGGCCGATGCCGAGGCCGTGGATGAGGGCGACCGGCCAGGAGGCGTACGCCAGCCAGGGCGTCGCCCGCCAGGTGCGGTGGCCGATGCGGTTGCGCAGGAGGCTCGTGATCACCACGGCGAGCATCAGGTCGAAGGCGACGGTGCCGAGGCCGAGCCAGAGGGGCTGGTAGTCGGAGACGAACGGAACGATCGCGTCCAGGAGCGTGATGTTGACGTAGCTGTCGAATATCGCCAACGCGATGTGCAGGGCCAGGAAGGTGGTGGCGGAGAGGGAGAGGGTGCGGTGGAGGGAGATCGTGCCGAAGCGGGGGAGGCCGGGGATCCTGGCTCTCAGGCGTACGGCGATGCCGAGGACCACGACGACGGTGAAGAGGATCAGGCAGACCGCGCCGGTGGCTCGGTTCGCGTACCAGAGGGTCTCGGTCGTCATGCGGCTGTCCCGCCGTGGGGGCTGGTCGCGCTCCTGGGGTGAGTGGGCCAGCCCGGGGTGGTGACGACCAGGCCCTCCTGCGTCACCAGCCTCGCGGGCAGGCCCCGGCTCGTGAGCCAGCGTTCCGCGCCCTCGCCCTTCACCAGGGCCGCCGTGCTCGCCGCGTTCGCGTCGGCGCAGGTGCGGGCCGCCACCGAGACCGTGCGCCACGGGGTGCGGACCGGCAGGCCGGTGCGGGGGTCGATGATGTGGTGGAGGTCCTGGTCTCCCCGGCGCCAGTTGCGGGCCGCCGTGCCCGATGTGGCGAGGCCGCCGCTGTGCAGGCCCACCGAGTCGTACGAGCCCTGCGCGGGTGTCTCGTTGACCGGGCCGGTGACGTCCTGGACGCGGATCTGCCAGCCGCCCGCCGGGGGTTCGCCCGCGACGGCCGTGTCGCCGCCGAGGCTCACGAGCACTCCGCAGCCGGCTGTCCCGGCGAGCATCGCGGCGGCCCGGTCGGCGGCCCAGGCCTTGGCGGTGGCGCCGAGGTCGAGGCGGACGCCGGAGGGGACGGTGACCGTGCCGGTGGTGCGGTCGAGGCCGATCAGGCGCCAGCCGGGGGCGCGCCGGACGGTCAGGCGGACCGGGCGGTCGTCCTCCCGTACGAGGGTGAAGTCACGGTCGTAGCCGATCGCGTGCATCGCCGAGCCGACGGTCGGGTCGACGGCTCCGTCGGTCGCCTCGGCGGCGCGCAGGGCGACCGTGAGGGCCTCCGCGAGCAGCGGGCTGACCCGGACCGGGCGGCCCTCGGTGGCGTCGAGGGCCGCGAGTTCCGAGTCCGCGCGGAAGCGGCTGCATGCCGCGTCGACCTCGGCGAGGTGCCGGGCGAGGAGCAGGTTGCAGGAGTCGAGGAGGGCCGGGTCCGTGACGACCAGGCGGACGCCGGTGCCGAGGGCGCGCCACTCGGTGGCGGCCGTGGTGCGGCGGATCGCGGTGGCGGTGCTCACGACGCCCCCGAGGTGGAGTCGGTGGAGTCGCCGGAGGAGGAGGTGAGGCCGCTGGAGCTGTCGGAGCCGGACGAGGTGTCCGAGCTCGTGGAGTCGTCCGTGGACGAGGAAGCGCTGCTGGAGCCGTCCGACGAACTGCTGTCCGTCGATGAGCTGCTCGTGCTGGAGCTCGTGCCGCTGCTCGCGCTCGTGTCGGCGTCCGCCTGCATCGTGCCGACCAGGGCGAACACGCCTGCCGCCGCGGCCAGCGTGACCGCCGCCGCGGCCGCCGCCGTACGCCGGGTTCCTCTGCGGACCAGCGCGGCGGCGCCGCGTTCCCTGCCTCTGTCTGCCATGGCCGTACCCCTCGTAGCCGTAGTGACGCTCTGTCACGCACTACGTTCGGGTACGACTCTGAGAGAAGTCTGTGAGCCCCCTTTAGGGTCCCAGAGACGTTCCTGAGGAGTTTCTTTAGATGATGTTCAGGCGCTGAGGCGGGCGATCGCCTCGTCCACCGTCAGCTCCTCGCGCTCTCCGGTCCTGCGGTCCTTGAGCTCCAGGACGCCCTCGGCGGAGCGGCGGCCCGCGACGAGGATCTTCGGTACGCCGATCAGCTCGGCGTCCGTGAACTTCACGCCCGGGGAGACCCCGGCCCGGTCGTCGACCAGGACGCGCAGGCCGGCCGCGCGCAGCTTCTCGGAGACGTCGAGGGCCAGCTCGGTCTGGAGGGCCTTGCCGGCGGCGACGACGTGCACGTCGGCCGGGGCGACCTCGGCGGGCCAGCACAGGCCCTGCTCGTCGGCGGTCTGCTCGGCGAGGGCGGCGACGGCGCGGGAGACACCGATGCCGTAGGAGCCCATGGTGACGCGGACCGGCTTGCCGTGCTGGCCCAGGACGTCGAGCTTGAGGGCGTCGGCGTACTTGCGGCCCAGCTGGAAGATGTGGCCGATCTCGATGGCGCGGTCCAGCTTGAGGCCGGTGCCGCACTTCGGGCAGGGGTCGCCCTCCTGTACGACCACGACGTCGACGTACTCGCCGACCTCGAAGTCACGGCCCACGACGACGTTCTTGGTGTGGGTGTTCGCCTTGTTGGCGCCGGTGATCCACGCGGTGCCCGGGGCCACGCGCGGGTCGGCGATGTACGTGACCTTCTCGCCCAGGCCCTTCGGGCCGACATAGCCGCGGACCAGGTCGGGACGGCCCGCGAAGTCCGCCTCGGTGACCATCTCGACGACCGCCGGGGCGAAGTGCGCCTCGACCTTGCCCATGTCGACCTCGCGGTCGCCGGGGACACCGACGGCCACGATCTCGCCGTCGACCTTCACGAGAAGGTTCTTCAGGGTCGCGGAGGCCGGGACGCCGAGGGAGGCGGCGAGGGTCTCGATGGTGGGGGTGTCCGGGGTGGGGATGTCCTCGGCGGCGGGGACGGCGGAGCCGTCCACCGGCTTCAGCTCGTACGTGATCGCCTCGGTGTTGGCCGCGAAGTCGCAGTTCGGGCAGTCGGCGAAGGTGTCCTCGCCGGCGCCGGCCGGGGCCAGGAACTCCTCGGACTTCGAGCCGCCCATCGCACCGGCGGTCGCGGCGCAGATGCGGTAGTCGAGGCCGAGGCGCTCGAAGACGCGCTGGTAGGCCTCACGGTGCAGGGCGTAGGACTTGGCCAGGCCCTCGTCCTCGGTGTCGAAGGAGTACGAGTCCTTCATGAGGAACTCGCGGCCGCGCAGGATGCCGGCCCGCGGACGGGCCTCGTCACGGTACTTGTGCTGGATCTGGTAGAGGATGACCGGCAGGTCCTTGTAGGAGGACGCCTGGTCCTTCACCAGCAGGGTGAAGATCTCCTCGTGGGTCGGGCCGAGGAGGTAGTCGCCGCCCTTGCGGTCCTGGAGGCGGAACAGCTCGGGGCCGTACTCCTCCCAGCGGCCGGTCGCCTCGTACGGCTCGCGCGGCAGGATCGCGGGGAGCAGCACCTCCTGGGCGCCGATCGCGTCCATCTCCTCACGCACGATGCGCTCGACGTTGGCCAGCACCTTCTTGCCCAGGGGCAGCCAGCTCCAGATACCGGCCGCGGTGCGGCGGACGTAGCCGGCGCGGACGAGGAGCTTGTGGCTGAGGACCTCGGCGTCCGCCGGGTCGTCGCGCAGCGTCTTCGCCATCAACTGGGACATGCGCTGGACCGGTGCGTTGGCCATGGTTCTCGTACTCCTGCCGGATAAGGGTGATGGCTGGGGGTGCCTGACACATTCCCACCGTCCGCCCGCAGGGCGGGCCTGGCGGCGTCTGGTGCTCCCCCAGAGGGGGTACCCCCAGATCGCAAGGCGCCGGAGCGCCCTCGTGGCGGAGCCACGTGGGCGGTTCGGTAACGCGGCGAGCGTGCGTGCCAGACGCCGCCAGGCAGGCGGGAATGTGTCAGGCACCCCCAGGGAGGTTAGCCGGGGGTCCGGTTGCGGCGGAAATCGGTTGGGGCCTGATCCGGCGGGCAGGCGCTAACGGCGGCGCAGCGGCAGGGGGGCGCCCATCACCGCGTACGGCTTCGGGGCGCTGGGGAACAGGACCTGCCGTGCCAGGTCCTGGTAGCCGAGGGAGTGGTACAGGCCGCGGGCCGGGCTGTCGGTGTCGATCGCGGAGAGGATCGAGCGGGGTTCGCGGGCGCCTGCCGTGATCGTCGTGATCAGGGAGCGGCCGACGCCGCGGTTCTGGTAGCGGGGGTGGACGTGGAGCTCCGTGATGACGAAGGAGTCGTCCAGCCAGATGTCGTGGTCCTGCGCGCGGAGGTAGGGCTCCACGACCGTGGACCACCAGTGGGTGCGGTCGTTGGGCATGCCGTAGACGAAGCCCACCAGGATTCCGTCCGCGGTCGCGCCGAGGGCTCTCGCGCCGGGGTACGTCATGTGGCGGAGGACGATCTGGCGGCGTACGGCGACCTCGTCCGCGCCCAGTCCGAAAGCGATGGCCTGGACCGCGAGAGCCTCGTCGACGTGGGTGGAGAGGTCCAGGGGGCCGATCACTACGTCGTCGTCGAGGTGGCGGCGGTGTCCGTGACCGGGAAAGCGCATGTGGGGAGATTACAGGGGGGTACGCGTTGTTGGCCGGGTGCGGGCGCACGTGGTTGCCCGCGGGGTTCCGCGCGTCAGAACAGGACGCTCATGAAGGCTCCTACCTCCTGGAAGCCCACCCTCTTGTACGTCCTCCTCGCCGACGTGTTGAAGTCGTTGACGTAGAGGCTGACCACCGGGGCCACGTCCGCGAGGGCATAGCGCAGGACCGCTGCCATGCCGGGGGCCGCCAGGCCCCTCCCCCGGTACTCGGGAGCCACCCAGACGCCCTGGATCTGGCAGGCCTGGGTCGTGGCCGCGCCGATCTCGGCCTTGAAGACGACCTTGCCGTCGGCGTCGAGGCGGGCGAACGAGCGGCCGGAGCCGACGAGTTCGGCGACCCTCGCCTGGTAGAGGAGGCCGCCGTCGCCGGCCAGCGGGGAGACGCCGACCTCCTCGGTGAACATCGCCACGCACGCCGGCATGATCGCGTCCATCTCGTCCTTGCGGATGCGGCGGACGTAGGGATCCGGGGCGATGTCGGTGGGCATGCGGTCGGTGACCATGAGGGGCTGGCGCGGGCGGATGTCGCGGGCCGGGCCCCAGCTGGGTTCGAGGAGGCGCCAGAGTTCGGCGGTGGGTTCGGCCGGGCCGACGATCGAGGAGCAGCGGCGGCCCGCCCTGCGGGCGCGGTCGGCGAAGGCGCGGACGGCTCGGCGGGTGGCGCAGATGGGGACCAGGTTGGCGCCGGCGTAGCAGAGGGACGTCAGCATGCCGTCCTCGTACCAGCCCCACATCTCGCCGCCGAGGCGCCACGGGTCGAGGCCGGCGACCTGTACGCGGGACGTCACGAAGGCGTTCGCGACCGGCTCGCGGTCGAGGACGGCGAGCGCGGCGTCCAGGTCGCTCGGTTCGAGGACCCGGGAGGTCGTCTGGGTCAACACGGGCGGGGCCTCACGCTGGGGACTGCTGATCTCCGCACAATACCTGCGGAAGCTGAGCCGTGCCGCCCAGTGGAGGTGGCCGTTGTTTTTGCGGTGCGGGGCGTTGAGGTGGCCGGCGCATATGGGTTCGGGTGGTTGTGGTTCGTCGGCGGCTGCGGGTGGTGGGGGCTGGTCGCGCAGTTCCCCGCGCCCCTGAAGGGGCCTGCGGCCCCCATCCCTCAGCCCGCTACCGCCACCGACGGCTCGCCCGACGGCACGCCGTCCGCCTCCATCTGCTCGGCCAGCTTCATGGCTTCCTCGATGAGGGTCTCCACGATCTTGGACTCGGGGACGGTCTTGATGACCTCGCCCTTGACGAAGATCTGGCCCTTGCCGTTGCCGGAGGCGACGCCGAGGTCGGCCTCGCGGGCCTCGCCGGGGCCGTTCACCACACAGCCCATGACGGCTACGCGCAGCGGGACCTCCATGCCGGTGAGGCCCGCGGTGACCTCTTCGGCCAGCTTGTAGACGTCGACCTGGGCACGGCCGCAGGACGGGCAGGAGACGATCTCCAGACCGCGCTGCTTGAGGTTCAGGGACTCCAGGATCTGGTTGCCGACCTTGACCTCCTCGACCGGAGGGGCCGACAGGGACACCCGGATCGTGTCGCCGATGCCCTGGGAGAGGAGGGCGCCGAAGGCCACCGCGCTCTTGATCGTGCCCTGGAACGCCGGGCCCGCCTCCGTCACACCGAGGTGCAGCGGGTAGTCGCACTGGGCGGCGAGCTGCTTGTACGCCTCGATCATCACAACCGGGTCGTTGTGCTTCACCGAGATCTTGATGTCCCGGAAGTCGTGCTCCTCGAAGAGGGACGCCTCCCACAGGGCCGACTCGACGAGGGCCTCGGGGGTCGCCTTGCCGTACTTCTGGAGCAGGCGGCGGTCCAGGGAGCCCGCGTTCACGCCGATGCGGATCGGGGTGCCGTGGTCCTTGGCGGCCCGCGCGATTTCCTTGACCTTGTCGTCGAACTGCTTGATGTTGCCGGGGTTCACGCGGACCGCAGCGCAGCCGGCCTCGATGGCCGAGAAGACGTACTTGGGCTGGAAGTGGATGTCCGCGATGACCGGGAGCTGGGACTTGCGGGCGATGGTCGCGAGGGCGTCCGCGTCGTCCTGGGTCGGGCACGCCACGCGGACGATCTGGCAGCCGGACGCCGTCAGCTCGGCGATCTGCTGGAGGGTCGCGCCGATGTCGGACGTACGGGTCGTGGTCATCGACTGGACGGAGACCGGGGCGTCGCCACCGACCGCTACGGTGCCGACCTGGATCTGCCGGCTCTTGCGCCGCTCGGCAACCCTGGTCGGAACGGACGGCATGCCGAGAGAAATCGCAGTCATCTGCTGTGCAACCCCAAGTCGTGGATCAAGATCCGGTGCCAACGGAACAGTGGGCTCCAGGCTTCGAGATTACGGCACGGACCCGGACCGCAGCACATCCCGCCGGTCAGCCCACACGAACGAGGGCGGCCCGGCACACAGTGTGCCGGGCCGCCGTGAACGCCGTATGGCTAGGAGATTCTCACCGGGTTGACCACGTCCGCGATGAGGACGAGGACGGTGAAGCAGATGAAGATTCCCGCCACCACATAGGCGACCGGCATCAGCTTCGCCACGTCGAACGGGCCCGGGTCCGGGCGGCGCATGACCTTGGCCACGTTCCGCCGCAGCGACTCCCACAGGGCGCCCGCGATGTGGCCGCCGTCCAGGGGCAGGAGCGGGAGCATGTTGAAGAGGAACAGGGAGAGGTTGAAGCCGGCGAGGAGCATCACGAACATCGCCAGTTGCTGGGATGCCGGGATGTCCAACGTGGCGATCTCGCCGCCCACCCTCGCCGCGCCGACCACGCCCATCGGGGAGTCCGGCTCGCGCTGGCCGTCGCCGAAGGCGGCGTCCCACAGGGCCGGGATCTTGGAGGGGAGGGCGGCCAGGGAGTCGACGGCGTCGCCCACCCGGTCCGTCATCCAGACCACCGAGTCGCCGAAGTCCTGCTTGACGACTCCGGTGGCCGCGCTGAAGCCGAGGAAGCCGGCCTTGACGTACTCGCCCTCGACGTAGGCGCCGTTGGAGTCCTTCTTCGCGACGAGGTTGGTGGCGATGGTCGCCTTGAGGGCGACCTCCTTGCCGTCCCGGTCGACGACGATCGGCACGGTCTTGCCGGCGCTGTCGCGGATGAGGTCGGAGAGGGTGTTCCAGTCGTCGGTCCGCACGCCGGCGAAGGAGACGATCTTGTCGCCCTTCTTCATGCCGGCGGCCGCGGCCGGGGAGGCCTTGTCGGTCTTCTTGCAGGTGTCGCGGTTCTCGCTCTGGGAGATCACGCAGGGGGAGACCGAGGCGACGTCGGTGGTCTGCTGCTGGATGCCGAAGCCCATGAGCACGGTGAGGAAGAGAGCGACCGCGAGGATCAGGTTCATGAACGGGCCCGCGAACATCACGATGACCCGTTTCCAGGGCTTGCGGGTGTAGAACATCCGCTTCTCGTCACCCGGCTGGAGCTCCTCGTACGCGGCCGAGCGGGCGTCCTCGATCATGCCGCGCCAGGGCGAGGTGGAGCGGGCCTCCAGCTTGCCGTCGGGGCCCGGCGGGAACATGCCGATCATGCGGATGTAGCCGCCGAACGGGATGGCCTTGACGCCGTACTCGGTCTCGCCCTTGTTCCTCGACCAGATGGTCGGGCCGAAGCCCACCATGTACTGCGGCACCCGGATGCCGAAGAGCTTGGCCGTGGACAGGTGCCCCAGCTCGTGCCACGCGATCGAGACCAGCAGGCCGAGCGCGAAGACCGCTATGCCGAGGATGAACATCAGGGTCGTCATGCACGGGCCTCCGCCGTCTGTGCTGTCAGTTCCCGGGCCCGGGTGCGCGCCCAGGTCTCCGCTTCGAGGACGTCCGACACGGTGAGTGAGGTTCCCGTGACCGGCGTGCCGTGTTCGTCCACCACGCGCGTCACGGTCTCCATGATCCCGTTGAACGGCAACGCGCCGGCCCGGAAGGCCTCCACGCACTCCTCGTTTGCGGCATTGAACACCGCCGGAGCCGTGCCCGCGAGCTCCCCCACGCGCCTCGCAAGGTTGACCGAAGGAAACGCGCCGTTGTCGAGGGGGAAGAACTCCCACGTCGACGCCTTGCTCCAGTCGAACGCGGGAGCCGCGTCGGGGACGCGTTCGGGCCAGCCGAGGCCGATGGCGATGGGCCCGCGCATGTCGGGGGGCGTCGCCTGGGCGATTGTCGATCCGTCCGTGAACTCAACCATCGAGTGGACATACGACTGGGGATGCACGACCACCTCAATGCGGTCGAAGGGAATGTCGTAGAGGAGGTGTGCCTCGATGACCTCCAGACCCTTGTTGACGAGGGTCGCGGAGTTGATCGTGATGACCGGGCCCATGGCCCAGGTGGGGTGGGCGAGGGCCTCCTCGACGGTGACGTTCGCGAGTTCTTCCTTCGTACGGCCGCGGAACGGGCCGCCGGAAGCGGTCACGACGAGCTTGCGGACGTCCGCCCTCGTCCCGGACGCCAGCGCCTGGAACAGGGCCGCGTGCTCGGAGTCGACCGGGATGATCTGCCCGGGCTTGGCGAGGGCCTTGACCAGCGGGCCGCCGACGATGAGCGACTCCTTGTTGGCGAGCGCGAGGGTGCGGCCCGCCTCCAGGGCGGCGAGGGTCGGGGCGAGGCCGATGGAGCCCGTGATGCCGTTGAGGACGGTGTGGCTGTCGGAGGCGGCGACCCGGGTGGCCGCGTCCGGTCCGGCGAGGATCTCGGGGAGCGGCTCGCCGACGCCGTACCGACTCGTCAGCGCCTCGCGCAGCTGCGGTACGACGTCCTCGCGGGCGACCGCGACGGTCCGCACTCCGAGCCGGTGCGCCTGCTCGGCGAGGAGGGCGACCCGGCCGCCGTTGGCGGAGAGCGCGGTGACCCGGAAGCGGTCCGGGTTGCGCAGGACGAGGTCGATGGCCTGGGTCCCGATCGACCCGGTGGAGCCGAGGATCACCACGTCCTTGGGGCCGTCGACCGCCACGGGGTCGTAGACGAGATGCGGGTCGGCGAGGGCACGGGCCGGAAGCCCCGTCGTCCGCCCGGAGGGCGGGCACTGCGGCGTCAGGTGCGTGCTCTCGCCGTGCCGGGCGTTGGCCCTCGTACTGGATGTACTTGGGTCAGCGCCCGGTGCGGCGAGAGTGCGTGCATGGCGTCGCGGGGCAGACGGGGCTTCCGGCCCGTGCCCTCGAGGGGCTGGACTGTCGCTCATCCCCCCATTGTTGCCGTAAGGACGGTGTGTGAGGACAGCGCGTCCCCCTCATGGTGGATGCGAGGGGGATCGAGGGGGGACGCGCTGTCATGGGCCGGTCAGCGGACCGGGCGGTGGACGTTCGTGTGTTCGCTCGGGCCGGGCGTGGCGTCGGCGATCCACGGGCCCTCGCCCGACGGGTCGACGATGCCCTCCTCCAGCCACTCGTAGGTGCCTGCCATGACGCCCTTGACGACTTTGCGGTCCAGGTCGTCGGTGTTGGTCCACAGGCGGCCGAAGAGTTCCTCGACACGGATGCGGGACTGGCGGCAGAAGGCGTCGGCGAGCTGGTAGGCCTCGCGGCCGTGGCTCTCGGTGGTGCGCAGGAGTTCGGCGCGTACGCAGACCGCGCTCATCGCGAAGAGTTCCGCGCCGATGTCGACGATCCGGCCCAGGAAGCCTTGCTTCGTCTCCATGCGGCCCTGCCAGCGGGACATGGCGTAGAAGGTGGAACGGGCGAGTTTGCGGGCCGTTCGTTCCACGTAGCGGAGATGGACCGAGAGGTCGACCTCGCGTTTGAACTCGCCGTAGGAGTAGGGGAGTTGGCCCTGGCCTGCCACCAGTTTCGGCAGCCACCGGGCGTAGAAGGCGCCTGCCTGGGCGCCCGCTTTCGCCTTGTCGGACAGGGACTTCTCGGGGTCGATGAGGTCGCCCGCGACGGAGAGGTGGGCGTCGACCGCCTCGCGGGCGATCAGGAGGTGCATGATCTCCGTCGAGCCCTCGAAGATGCGGTTGATACGGAGGTCGCGCAGGACCTGTTCGGCCGGGACCGCCCGCTCGCCGCGGGCCGCCAGGGAGGCCGCCGTCTCGAAGCCGCGGCCGCCGCGGATCTGGACCAGTTCGTCGGCGATGAGCCAGCCCATCTCGGAGGAGAAGAGCTTGGCGAGGGCGCCCTCGATGCGGATGTCGTTCCGGTCCTCGTCGGCCATCTGGCTGGAGAGGTCCAGTACGGCCTCCAGGGCGAAGGTCGTCGCCGCGATGAAGCTGATCTTCGCGCCGACGGCCTCGTGGTCGGCGATCGGCTTGCCCCACTGCTCGCGGGCGGCCGACCATTCGCGGGCGATCTTCAGGCACCACTTGCCGGCGGCGACACAGGAGGCGGGCAGGGAGAGGCGGCCGGTGTTGAGGGTGGTCAGCGCGATCTTGAGGCCGGAGCCCTCCGGGCCGATACGGTTCGCCGCCGGGACCCGCACCTGGTGGAAGCGGGTGACGCCGTTCTCGATGCCGCGCAGGCCCATGAAGGCGTTGCGGTTCTCGACGGTGATGCCGGGCGAGTCGGTCTCGACGACGAAGGCGGTGATGCCGCCCTTGTGGCCCTCCGACCTGGGCACGCGGGCCATCACGACCAGGAGGTCGGCGACGACGCCGTTGGTGGTCCAGAGCTTCACCCCGTCGAGGACGTACTCGTCGCCTTCGGGTACCGCGCTCGTGGCCAGCCGTGCCGGGTCGGAGCCGACGTCCGGCTCGGTGAGGAGGAAGGCGCTGATGTCGGTGCGGGCGCACCGGGGCAGGAAGGTCTCCTTCTGCTCCTGGGTGCCGAACAACTTCAGGGGCTGGGGCACGCCGATCGACTGGTGGGCGGACAGGAGTACGCCGATCGCGGGGCAGGCGGAGCCCGCGAGGGCCAGGGCCTTGTTGTAGTAGACCTGGGTGAGGCCGAGGCCGCCGTACTTGGTGTCGATCTTCATGCCGAGGGCGCCGAGGTCCTTGAGGCCGGCGATGACCTCGTCGGGGATCTGCGCCTCGCGCTCGATGAGGGCGCCGTCGACCTTGCTCTCGCAGAAGTCACGGAGCTCGGCGAGGAACTCCTCGCCGCGCCGGGCGTCCTCGTCGGGCGGCATGGGGTGGGGGTGGATGAGGTCGAGCCGGAAGCGGCCGAGGAACAGTTCCTTGGCGAAGCTGGGCTTGCGCCAGTCCTGCTCCCGGGCCGCCTCGGCCACCTGACGGGCCTCACGTTCGGTGACGACGGGCTTCTGCTGTGGTGCGGACATGAGGGCCACCTCGCCGCGAATCGGGATCATGGTTACCGACCGGTGCTACTCGATCGTATGTACCCGATACCGAGCGTGCCCACCACCCCTGGGACGCGGCCGTTCAGCCGATATTGACGGAGTACGCCTTGGTGTCAAGGCGTCCGGTGCCCTTGAAGACCTCGGTGCCGGACTCGATGCCGGAGACGTACTTGTCGTTGCTGAGGAGCTTGCGCCGGACGAGGGCCTGGGTGAAGTCGTCGAGGTCCAGCGTGGCCTTGGTGGTGTTGGTGCGGCGGACGAAGGAGTACACCTTCCAGCCGATGTCGCCCTGGTAGATGTCCCACATGGCGCCGCCGAGGCTGACGGACCCGTACTTGCTGCCGAGGGGTCCGGCGCCGCCCTGCCGGTTGAGCCAGATCATGATCTCGTCGGTGGGCTGGTCCTGCCAGTCGGCGGTGTTCTTGCTGTGCAGCCACAGGTCGTAGGCGACGTTCATGACGCCCGCGTTCGAGCTGACGGTGAACTCCCAGCTGGTCTTCACCGGCTTGCGGTCGCCGACGCGGATCGGCAGACCGGTGGCGGACCTGTCGACCTTCCAGCCCCAGTGCCAGCCGAGGACGCTGGACGCGTAGGACTTCACGTCGTAGTCCTTGCCGGTGCCGCTGTTGGCCAGGCTGTAGTTCGTCCCCCACGAGATCGTCGACCCCGAACGGGAGTTGTCCCAGACGCACTGTGTGCCGGTCGCCTTCTCCCGGTTCCAGACGTTGTTGTTCACGTAGTACTTGCCGAGCGTGATCGTGTCGAAGTCCGTGCACTTCTTGCTCGACTCGTCCGCCTGCGCGACGGTCACACCGACGGCCGCGGCGAGCGCGACGGTACCGGAGACGAGGGTCTTCGCCTTCTTGGAGAAGCGGGGGCGGCGGTGCTGCATGGGAGCGGTCCTCACGAAGGGGGCTGATCGTTTACGTCCCTTCAGTGGGCGCCGGTCCGTCAAAGGTTGCCGTCGGTGAGGAGGTCCCAGGTGGCGTCGAACCAGTTCTGCCAGGAGTTCACGCTCGCCGTGTCCTGAGAGTCCGAGTCCCAGTCCTTGACGAAGTGAGTGAGTCCTGTGGCGAGTCCGGTCACATCAAGGGCATTCTCGATCTCCCGTCCGTCCTCCACAACAATGGTCCGGCTGTGGGGCACGTAAGGGCCGAGCACTACCTCCACTCTGTTGAGGATGTAGAGCTTGAGGTGCGGCACCACCGAAACTCTGCGGATCTGCACATCCACCGAGGGCACGAGCCGATTCGGCTCGAGATTGCGCAGCACGGAACGCACCGCCGCGACATGGCGCCTGGTCATGGCCAGATAGCGGTCCCGCAAGACCTCGTCGTGAACACCGTCCGAGGTGTGCCAGTACGGAAGGGACAGCGACTCTGCGGGCAACAGCACGCGCAGCGCGATGTCCTGGGGGGCGATCTCTCCGGCCCATATCCGCTCTGCCTGGAGGCGGAGGTGCACCTCCAACGACTCGCAGGTCAAGGTGAAGACATCCAGGGTCACTTCGGGCTGCTCGAACGCACGCTGAAGGGATTCCCGCAGGGTGGCGGTTCTGGCTCTTGGCGCCTGCACCTGGCCAGCCCGAACAACCCGGACAACCCGGGTACCCGCCCCCTGACGAGATTCGACCCGGCCTTCGCTGCTGAGTTCTCTGAGCGCCCGCTGCACGGTGTCGCGGGAGACTTCGAACTCCGCCGCCAGTTCGCGCTGCGACGGCAGCAACGAGCCCAGGGGATAGGTGCCATGGGCCATCCGCGCCCGTAACTCATCCGCCACGCGCTCGAAATCGCTCACGCGGCGACCGTACCCGTCACGTCAGTGGGTAAGCACGCAAGCGGGTGCCGCGCAGGACGTACAGCGAGTGGCCGTCGGTCAGGAGTCTCACCTGGGCTGCCTGGGCGTCGACGGTTTTCAGGGTCCAGGCCGTTTTGTGGGTGCGGAGGTCAACGGCTATCGCTTCCTCCTGGAGGACTCCGCCTGTCTGGGGGAAGACGTAGCCGGCCGCGAGGAGTGGGGGTGGGGCGGGTTTGTCGATGAGGGTTCGGTTGCTCTTCCAGGTCCAGCCCTGGTGGCGGTCGTCTCGTTGGAGGACCGCCAGGTCCTTGCCCAGGGCCGTCAGGTAGATCGTGGTGCCGTCGATGGTCGTACCGCCGTGCAGGACGCGGCCCTTGGAGCCGGTGCCGGTGTCCTCGGGGTCGAGGCTCCACAGGGTGCGGCCGGTGCGCAGGTCGAGGCAGAGGACGCCGCGGCCGGCGACGACCGCGGTGCCGTCGGCGGCGGCGACGGTGCGCTGGGTCAGCCCGTTGTACTGGACGTCGAGCGCGGTGGTGGACAGGGCGCGGCTCCACAGGGGCGTGCCGGTGGTGGCGCGGTACGCCGTCACCTCGTCGTTCTCCAGGAAGACCAGCACCCCGTCGGCGACCGCCCCGGCGGCCCCCTCGGCGGCGCTGCGCCGGACGCGTCGGCGCCAGCGCAGCCGGCGGTCGGTGACGTCGTAGGCCAGCAGGTACCGGTCGCGTCCGCCGGGCTTGTCGCCGTAGTGGGCGCCGGGGGCGTGGCCGACGGCATAGACGGTGTGCCGGTCGGCGGTGAACACCGGTTCCAGCAGCAGGTCGAAGCTGACGCCGAGGGGGGCGGAGTACCAGACCCGGCCGTCGGACGCCTCGATCCCGGCCAGCCGTCCGGTCAGGCCGCCGGTCTTCATCACGGCCGCGCTGCCGCATCCGGTGAGGTAACCGGCGTTGACGATCTCGCCGATCCAGCGCGGTGTGCCGGTGCGCGCGTCGATGCCGAACACCTGCCGGTCGTCGTACGCGGGGATGATCAGCGTGCCGTCGATGAGGACCGCGCCCGTGCCGATGCCGGCCCGTTTGAAGTCCGCGGTGTACTCCCAGCGGGCGCTCGGCGGGTCGCCCGGGTCGCGGGAGCGGGACGCGGCGGGACCCGGCCGCTGAGCGGTCGCGGCCTCGTCCTCGCCGTCCGTGCGGGACAGGGTCCATACGGTGCCGCCCGTACCCGCGAGGGCCACCGCGGCGACGCCGGTCAGGAGCGCGCGCCGGGTCGGCCCGGGCGCGGCCGGCGGGGCGCCGGTCACCCGGGCCGGCGGGGCCTCGCCGGTGCGGGCGGTGCGGGCGGCGAGGTCGGCGAGCACCGGGGCGGGCAGCCGGTCGCCGAACCAGCCCGCGCCGCCGATCCGTTCGGCGACGGACGCGAGGGCGGGGCGCGTGTCCGGGTCCCTGCGCAGGCAGTCGGCGAGCAGAGGCCGCAACTCGTCCGGTACGACGGTGAGTTCGGGTTCCTCGTGGGTGATGCGGTAGAGCACCTCACCCGGTTCGCCGTCCCCGAAGGGCGGGCGGCCGCAGACGGTGTACGTCAGGACCGAGGCGAGGGCGTACACGTCGCAGGGCGGTCCTTCGCGGCCGTCGGCGGCGAGTTGCTCGGGGGCCATGTAGGCGGGGGTACCGGGCGCCTCGCCGGTGCGGTGGCCGGTGCGGTGGCCGGTGTCCGCGGTCCGGGCGATGCCGAAGTCGACGAGGCGGGGGCCGGACGGGGTAAGCAGGATGTTGGACGGCTTGAGATCGCGGTGGACCACCCCGGACGCGTGCAACGCGGCGAGCCCGCCGACGAGTTGGGCGCCCAGAGCCCGTACGGACTCCTCGGGCCACGGCCCGTGGGCCGTGACGGCCTCCGCCAGCGAGGGGCCCAGGACGTATGCGGTGGCCAGCCACGGCCGCCCGCCGTCCGTGCCCGCGCCGACGAAGGACGGCACGTGCTCCAGGTCTGCGAGGGCCCGTACGGTGTCCGTCTCGTGCCGGAAGCGGGCCGTGAGGTGGGGGTCGGCGGCGAGCGCGGGGTGCACGGCCTTGAGGGCGACGGTGCGGCCCGTGGGCGTACGGGCGAGATAGACGGTGCCCATGCCGCCGGAGCCGAGCCGGGCCAGCAGCCGGTGGCCGCCGATCGTGTAGGGGTCGTCGTCGGTGAGCGGGAGCGGGCGCATCGGCCTCACCCGGCCGGGAGCGCGATGACGGTGGAGCCGTTGACGACCAGCGCGGTGTCGTCCACGACGAAGGCGGTGTAGAGCGAGGAGGCCGCCTGGCTGCTCTGGAAGGACCACTTGTACGCCCCGGAGCGCGGGTCGAGGGCCACCACTCCGGCTCCTCCGCCCCAGGTCAGCAGGGTGCGCGCGGACTTGGTGAGGCTGAGGCCCGGGGCTTTGCGGGTGGCGTACGGCGGATCGGGCAGCAGGGAACGGCGCCAGATCTCGCGGCCGTCGGCCGGGTCCACGGCGTACACCGTGCGGTTCGCGTCGGTGACGTACACGACGGTGCCCAGGCCCGGGACGCGCAGGACGGTGGGCACGTCGACGTACACGCCGATGCCGGGGCCGTCCCCGTCCTCGTCGTTGAGGTTGATCTCCCACGACGGCTCGGCCGAGCGCAGCGGCGCGGCCGTCACCCGGCCCTGGTGGACCTGGTAGATCTGCCCGGAGAGCATGTCCACCGAGATCGTGGCGCCCTCGGTCGTCCAGGTGTGGCGGACCGGCGGGCCCGTGCTGCCGGAGGCGATGTCGACCTCGGCGAGTTCGACGGCGCCGTCCTCCTTGTACAGGACGTGCAGTTCGTCCTTGCCCGGCAGGAAGACGAACGCGCCCGACTTGGCCACCGGCACCTGGAGCCGCCAGCGTTCCTTGCGGCCGACGAGGTCGAAGGAGACGAGGTAACTGCGCGGGGTGGCGCCCTTCTTGTAGTTGTCGGGGCCGTTGGCCTTGTAGTAGAGGATCCCGCGCCGCTTGTCGCAGGCGAGCAGCTCGCTCAGGACGAGCTCGCCGGCGCCGTACGGGCGCTTGCTCCACCGCTGCCTGCCGTCGTCGGTGGCGACCGTGACGAGCCTGCCGTAGCACTGGAGGATCAGCGTGCCCGGCTCCCCGGCGAGCATCGGCTCGTCGGAGTCGATGCCGCCGCGCTGCCAGACCGGGCGGCCGTCGGTCATGTCCAGCGCGGTGACCGCCGGGAACTCGGCGAGGTAGACGACATGGGTACCGTCCGGGTGGGTGTCGTGCCAGAGGCCGGTGTTGGCGTTGTTGAGGAACTGGTACTTGGCCTCGTAGCGCCACAGCGCGTCGGGCGGGGTGCCGCGCGGCACGGTGGCCGGTTTCGCCGTCGTACGGCGGCTCGCGGCGGCCGGTGCGGTCAGCGCCTCGGTGCCGCCGCGGCCTGCCACCCATCCGGCGACCGCGCCGCCGCCCACCAGCAGTCCGGCGCCGGCGGCGGTGAGCAGGGTGCGGCGGGACCGAGGCGCTGACC
>NZ_JABERD010000154.1 GCF_013044505.1 Streptomyces sp. S3(2020)
GTGCGGGCCGGGGGCCAGGACTCGGGGTTCCTTCGGGAGGCGGGGGACGAGCCCGGCGCGCAGGAGCGAGGACTTGCCGCAGCCCGAAGGGCCGGCCAGGACGACGACGGGCTCACGGCCCACCATCCCCACCAGACGCTCGACGAGCCGGTCGCGGCCGAAGAACCGCTCGTGGTCGCCGGACTCGAAGCGGGCCAGTCCCCGGTAGGGGGCGTCCCCGGGGTCGTCGGCGGCGCGGCGGTCCGCCGTCTCCTCCTCGGCCGTCCGGTGCCAGCGCCGCTCCCACTCGTCCGGGTCGCCACCGCAGGCGGTGACGTAGGCGAGGGTGACGGACAGGGACGGGAGGCGGTCGCCGGCCGCGGCCTGGGCGAGCGTCGCGGTGGAGTAGTGGGCCCGCGCGGCCATGGCGCGGTAGGTGAGGCCGCCGGCCTCCTGCCGTAACTTCCGCAGTTCCAGGGCGAATCGGGCGACGGCGCCCTCGGTCGGGTCAAGCGGTCGCTCGCGTCGCCCCATGGCACCCCCTCGGCCTCGCACGTTACGGAGCGGGGCCGGGCCGGGGCAAGGCGCGACGACAGGGCTGTCCGGTAATTGTCCGGAGTGGCGAAAGGGGGCTGCCGGACAACGGTCCGCGCCGGAAGACTCGGATCACGGCACCCCGGGACGGCCGTCGCGGCGGACGGTACGGGGGAACCCCGGGTGCCGCCGTGGTGGGTGGGACGACCGGCCGCGGGCGGGCTCCGGAGGGCCGAGCACGGGGGGCTGCGGCCCTCCGGAGTCCACGAGGCGCGAGCCTCGCGAGCGGCGGGGTCAGCCCTGCTGGAAGAGCTCCGCCGGCAGCGGCTTCAGGAGGGCGTACAGATCGTCGGTGATCGGGCGGTCCCACGCGGCGATGGTCACCAGGACGTTGTCGCTGCGGTCGAACTGCACGCAGGAGATCCGGCTCTCGGAGAGCTTGAGGCGCCGCACGATCAGGAGGTTGTCGCCCTGCATCACCGGCACGTCCTCGGCGCCGACGACGGTCACCTCCTCCTCGTTCTCCAGCGCGATCAGCAGCTGGGCCACCTCGAAGGGGACCTCGCCCTCGGCGAGCTCCCGGGCCGGGGAGCCCTCGGGGAGGTTGCCGATGATCATCGCGGGGCCGCGGCCGCCGAACAGGTCGTAGCGCAGGAAGACACCCTGGCACGTGCCGTCGGGGGCGGGCAGCAGACCGGCGCCGAGATTCCCGGGCCAGTCGCCCGGGTCCATGGCCAGGACGTCGAAGTCGGGGCCGGCGGGGGTGGCGCTGCGGCGGCGGAGGAACGACATGCGCCCATGGTAAGGGGCGGTGAGGGTGGTCGTGCGACCGCGGGTGCGTGGGGCTGGCCGCACCCACGCGGCGGAGCCGCACATCGATACGCCCCCGCGCCTGTGAGGTGGGGCTGCCTCACGTCGGTTTCAGCGCCGACGCCAGTCCGGTGTTGTCGGTGCCCATCTTTCGGTAGACCGCTGAGAGCAGGCGGGTGACCGTCGGCTCGTCGACGTTCAGCTCCTTCGCGATCTTCGCCTTGGTCCGCCCCTCGGCCGCCATCGTGGCTGCCGTGCGTTCGCGCGTCGTCAGCGCGTCCGTGTCGGTGCTGTGCAGACGACGCGGCCTCAGGCCCGCCGCGGCCAGCTCGTCCCGAGCCGCCTCCACCAAGCCGTCCGCGCCGCACTGCGCCGCCGCGTCCAGTCCCCGGTACAGATGCTCGGCCGCCTCGGTGGGGCGCCCTGTGCGCCGTAGCTCCGTGCCCAGGGCCACCAGCGCGCACGCCAGCTCGTACGCCGCCGGGGAGCACTCCAGGTGGGCGACCGACTCCTCCAGATACTTCACTCGGACCGAGCCCGAGGACACCTCGGCGGCCGTGCGCAGGGCCTGGCCGATGGCGGAGGGGGTGCCGAACTGGCGGGCGCGGGCCACCGCTTCGAGGGCGGTGGTGACCGCTCGTTCGGGGGTGTCGTGGCTCTCGGCGCGGGCGAGGTGGAGCTGCCAGGGGCACCAGGCGGGGTTGCGGATGCCTCGGGGGTCGAGACGGCGGCCCGCTGCCGATAGTTCGGCCGCCGCGTCCTTGGTGAGACCGCGGGCGAGCAGCAGTTCGCCGTAGACGGTCTGGACGTCGGGGAAGACCACGGCGGCCGGGAAGGGTTCGTTGAAGGAGTAGTCCTCGGCGGTCTGCGCGGCCTCCGTGACGCGCCCGCGGGCCAGCAGGACCTCGATGAGGATGCCGACGGCGTACCAGTGGGCGGGGGTGCCCGGTCCGACGCGTTCGGCCAGCCTGAGACCCGCGCGGACGAAGTCCTCGGCCTCGGCGAGCCGGCCGCGGCGGAAGCGGAGGTAGGCGAGGAGCGTGTAGCCGAAGGAGAGATGGGCGCCGCGCCAGCCCTGCCGTTCGAAGTCGGCGATGCCTGCGGCGAAGAGCTCTTCCGCGCGGCCGGGGCGGTCCGCGTACATGAAGGCCATGGCCACCAGTACGGGCACCTCGAACCCGCGGTCGGGTTCGGCCCAGCCGAGGCCGCCGGCGAGGGCGCGTTCGGCGTGGTGGAGGGCGACATGGGCGGGTTCGCCGCGCAGGGTCGCGTCCCAGGCGCGCAGGCCGATGATGTACCGCTCGGTGAGGTCGCGGCCCCTGAGGCGGTCGGCGAGTTTGGTGAGGCGGCGGGAGCGGGAGGGGTGGTCGGGTTCGTCGGCGCGGAAGGCGTCCCACATGAACTGCTCGGCGACCATGCGCAGTTTGACGCGGGCGTCCTCGGTGACGCGGATCTCCCGGGCGAGGGTGTCGGAGGCCTCGGCGAGCCGGTCGCTGTGGGCGAGGACCTGGGAGAGCCGGTAGACGATGTGGTGCCGCAACTGCCGGTCGGCGATGGGCTCCTCCAGCGCGGCGCGCAGGTGGTTGACCGTGGTGGCCGGTTCGGTGAGCAGGGAGGCGCTGCCGAGTTCGTACAGGACGGCGGCCCGGTCCTCGAAGGGCGGGGGTTCGCGCAGGGCACGGACGAGGTAGCTGCGCGCGGCGTCGGGGGCGCCCGAGCGGACGGTCTCGCCGGCGGCGGCACGCAGTTGCTGGACGACCCAGGCGTCGCCGTCGGGGTGGGTCTCCAGGAGGTGGCGGGCGGCGACGGAGGGTCCTTGTCCTTCGTTGATGACGCACCAGGCGGCCTGGCCGTGCAGGGCGACGCGGACACCCGAGGGGATGGCCCGGTAGACGGCGGTGGCGATGAGCGGGTGGACGAACTCCAGGGTCTCGGCGCCGGTGAGGATACGGGCGCCGCGCAGGGCGTCGGCGGCGTCGGCGGCCTCTTCCTGGCCGAGCCCCGCGACGGCGGCGGCCAGCAGGGGGTGGATCTCGGTGCCGAGGACGGCGCAGGCCCAGGCGAAGCGGACGGTGGAGGTGCCGAGGCGTTCGAGTCGGGCGATCAGTCCGCTGCCCTTGACCGCGGCGGCGAGGTCGCGCAGCAGATGGGCGCCGGCCTCGGTGGGGGTCAGGCCGCGGTCGCGCACCTTGGCGGTGAGCTCGACGGTCTCGAAGGGGTTGCCCGCGGTGACGGCCCAGCACTCGCGGCAGAACGCGTCGTCGGCGTAGGTGCCGAGTGCTTCGCGTACGAGACCGGCGACGGCGACCGCGCTGAGCGGCTCCAGATCGATCGGCCGTCCGCCGGCCCGCCCCGGCAGTCCCCTGAACGACTCGGCGTGGTCGGGGAGTTCGTCGGGCCGGTAGCCGACGACGAGCAGCAGTGGAAGGTCCTCGGCGCGCGGTGCGAACGCGGCCAGCCAGCGCAGGGATTCGGGGTCCGCCCAGTGCGCGTCGTCGAGGACGAGGACCATCGGGGCGCGCTGCACGGCGAGATGGGTGAGTACCCAGTCCAGTCCGTCCCGCAGTCCCTGCTGGTCGGGCGGGGCGCCGTCGGTCGGCGCGCACAGACCGAGGGCCGGGCCGACGATGTCGTACCAACTGCCCAACCGGTCACGGAGATCGGCCTCCGCCGCACCGGCGAACTGGGGTTGCAGAAGCTGCCTGGCCACATGGAAGGCGACGCGCTGCTCCTGGTCGCCGCCGCGCGCGGAGAGCACGGTGCAGCCCCGTGCGGCAGCGCGCCGCCGGACCTCGGCCAGCAGGGTCGTCTTGCCGATCCCGGCCCTTCCGGCGAAGGCGAGCAGCGCGCCCCGGGGCTGACCGGCCGACTCCGCGCCGTCCGCGCGCAGACCGGTGAGCTCGCCCAACGCCTCGTCGACGGCGGCGAGTTCACTCTCGCGCTCGAAGAGCGTCCTGCTGCTCCTGGTGCTGCGCCGGCCCATGGTGCACCCCCTGTCGCGGTGGCACACCCACGCGGGGAGCGGGCGCACACCGTGACCTACAGGCACCTCAGCGTACGCCCGACGGGAGGCGCGCGACCCGGTTAGTCCTTTACTGACCGGGGTCGGGTCACGCGTCGGTACTCGGCCCGGGCAGGTGTGGCGAGTGACTGCCGTGCGTGGCCCCGGGACGCCACACTGTGAGGAGGGTGGAGCAGGACATCGCCGTCGGGGGAAAGCCGGGGACAGCATGGGTGACGACGCAGCGGCGGCCACCGGCCGGATGGTGGACGTCCGGGTGGACCTCGCGGCCGATCCGGAGTTCGGCGCGGAGGCGGGGGAACGCGCGGCGCGGCAACTCCGTTCCGAGCTCTCCGAGTTGGAGGTCGAGTCGGTACGTGTACTGGCGGGCGGCCCGGCTCCGGACGGGGCGAAGGGGGCCGACGCGTTGACCATCGGCGCGGTCGTGGTGGCGCTGAGCGCGTCGGGCGGGGTGTTCACCTCGCTCGTGGAGACGGTACGGGACTGGCTCGGGCGCTCGGCCGCGCGGCACCGGGTGTCGCTGACGATCGACGGGGACACGATCGAGCTGGAACGCGCCACCGCCGAGGAGCGGCGCGCCCTCGTCGAGGCGTACGTCCGCCGCCACACGGAGGACTGACCGGCCGTGGGACGCCGGCTGGCGCTGCTCGTCGCCACCTACGAGCACCAGGACAGCGGGCTGCGGCAGTTGACCGCCCCGGCCCATGACGCCGAGTCGCTCGCCTCGGTGCTGCGGGATCCCGACATCGCGGGTTTCGAGGTCACCACGCTGATCAACCAGCCGCACCACCGGGTCGGTGAGGCGATCGGCGAGTTCTACCGCGACCGGCGCCGCGACGATCTCACGCTCCTGTACTTCACCGGTCACGGTCTCAAGGACGACAGCGGTCGCCTCTATCTGGCCATGACGAACACCCGTCGCGACAGCCTGCTGTTCACCGCGTTGTCCGCCGAGCACGTCGACCAGGCCATGGAGGGCTGCCCGTCCCGGCAGAAGGTGCTGATCCTGGACTGCTGCTACAGCGGGGCGTTCCCGGCCGGCAGGCTCTCCAAGGGAGACGCGGCGGTGCACACCCTGGAGCGCTTCCAGGGCCACGGCCGTACGGTGCTCACCGCGTCGGACGCCACCCAGTACTCCTTCGAGGGCGACCGGGCGCACGGCCGGGCCACGCAGTCCGTGTTCACGCGCTACCTGGTGGCCGGGCTCCGTGACGGCAGCGCCGATCTCGACGGCGACGGCGACATCACCCTCGACGAGCTGTACGGCTACGTCCACGACCGGGTCGTCGACGAGATGCCGCAGCAGCGCCCGAAGAAGCTCGACAACGTCGAGGGCCGGATCGTCATCGCCCGCAACGTCAACTGGTCCCTCCCCGCCCATCTGCGCAACGCCCTGGGCAGCCCCATCGCCACGGACCGGCTCTCCGCCCTCGACGGCCTCGCCCACCTGCGCCGCATCGGCAACGAACAGGTCCGCGCCGTCGCCCTGGAGGAGATCCAGCGCCTCGCGGAGGACGACAGCAGGGTCGTGTCGGGGGCGGCCGCGACGCATCTGCGACCGGTGGCGGCGCCGGAGGCCGAGCCGGGAGCGGTGGCGGAGGCCGAGCCGGGACCGGTGGCGGAGACACCGTCGCCGGAAGCGGAACCCGCGCCGGTGAAGGAGACACAGTCGCCGCGGGAAGCGGCTATGGCACCGCCTGACTCGCCCGCCGACCCGCCGACCGCCGACGCAGGCCCCGCTCCGCACCCACGCCGCAGAACGTTCCGCCTCGTCACCGCCTCGGCCGCCACCCTCGCGCTGGCAGCGGTTGTCGGCGGACTGCTCGCCTACGGCGGAGGCGACGGTGGTGGCGGTGGCGGTGGCGGCGAGGATCACGCCAAATCCTGCCCGGCCCTCCTGAAACCCACGGCCACCCTCCCGCGCAAGGGGAACCAGTGGTTCGAGTTCAGCCCGGACGAGAAGATGTTCCTCACGATGGACGCGGGCAGCGAGAACACGCTTCGACTGTGGGACGTGGAAACGCGTACGGAGCAGACCACGCTCGAACACCAGACGATTCCCAACAACGGCGTCGCGTTCAGCCCCGGAGGTCAACTACTCGTCACCCAGAGCGCCGCCGCCCCGGACGAAGCCGTCAGGGTTCAGTTGCGCACCATGGCCTCCGGCGACACCCTCTCCATCCGCACGGGCGACAAGGGGGTCGTGAGCGCAGCCGTCAACCCCAAGGGCACGGTGCTCGCCACCGCCGGTGCGTCGCACCCCAAGACGGCGTACAACAACTGGATACAGCTATGGGACACCACCCTGGGCGAAAGCATCGGCACCTTCCCCGGCCACACCAACGGCGTCGAGTTCATGGAATTCAGCCGCGACGGAATGACCCTCGCGACCGGAGGCTACGACAACAAGACGAAGCTGTGGAACATGACCGACCGAGCGGCGACCGTCAGCGTCTCCGGCTCCGCCGGGGGACATCTCAGCCCCGACGGCGAGACCTTCGCGGCGCAGTCCAGCGACGAATCCGAACCGATGCGCCTCGTCGACGTGGCGACCGGCGATGTCGACAAGAGCCTGACCGGCACCTTCTCCGGAATCTTCAGCCCCGATGGCACGACCCTCGCCGCCCATACCCCCAGCGGTGGTCTCCGGCTCTGGGACGTCCGGAAACGCGAGTTCGTCGCCGACGTAGGCCGTGACGCGGCCTTCCTCGGATTCAGTCCCAGCGGCAAGGTCATCGCCGTCTGGGGCCCGGGGGACAAGGTATCGCTGTGGGACGTCAAGAGCCACAAGACCATCTCCACGTTCGCCGGTACCGGCATCCCGGGCGCATCGAGAATCGGTGACGACGGCAAGACCTTCGCGAACATCAACAAGGACGGCTCGATCGCCTTCTGGGACATCTCTGCCTGCTCATGACCCCGGCGGCACCACCGCCACCGGGCTCGCCGCGTGCAGCAGCACCGCCTGTGTCACCGACCCCATCATGCGGGCGGGTGCCAGCAGTCGGCGCCGATGGCGGCCGACGACGACCAGTTCGGCGTCCTTGGAGGCACTGACCAGATGGCCGGCCGCGTCGCCCGGGGCCACGTAGAGGTCGACCCGTACGTCCGGGCGGTTCTCGCGGTGCGGGGCGAGGAAGCCTTCGGCGAGGGTGCGGGTCTCCGCCTCGACGGCGTCCTGGTCGATCATCACGGCGCTGAGTTCACCCGGCATCGCCCACGTCTGGAGCGGCCACTGGTACGCGCTGACGACGTGGAGGCGAGCGCCGCGGACGGCCGCCTCCGCGAAGGCGACCGCGAGGGTGGTCTCGTCGGGGCTGTCCGCCCGGAGACCGACGACCACTCGGGGGCCGGGTTCGGCGGGTTCCATCGGCTCCACCTCGCGCCCGGGCCGCGGCACCACGACCACCGGGCACTCCGCGTCGCGTGCGACGGCCATGCCGTTGGAGCCGAGCAGCAGGCTCGCGAAGCCGCCGCGCCCTCGGGAGCCGAGCACCAACAGCTGGGCGGTCGCGCCCAGTTCGGGCAGCAGGGCGGACGGGGTGCCGTCCAGAGCGAGGTATTCCGTCACGGGCCGGTCGGCCGCCTCCGACACCCGTGTGCGCGCCTGCTTCAGGACCGCGTCCTCGTCCGCGTCCGGCGGACCGGTGACCAGTCCGTCGGGCTGGACCCACGCGGTGTACTGCCGCACATGGACCACGCGCAGCGGCGCCCGGCGTCCACGGGCGGCGTCGAGGGCCCAGTCCAGGGCGCGCAGGCTGTCGTCCGAACCGTCGACCGCCGCGATGACCGGCAGGGTGCTCATGGGTTCCTCACCTCCGGAGTACGACCTTCCCCCGGGGGCCAGCGTCGCTCAGACGCCGGCCCCGGCAGGTTGCTCAAGGTCGCGTGTCCGGAAAAACAGGTGAAACACCCCCGGATCGGCCCGTCGGATCGGCCCGTCGGATGGGCTCGGGCGGACTCGGGCCGGAACCTCACATGGTCACGTGAGGTCGAACTCCCCTTCCCGCGCCCCTGACACGAACGCGCCCCATTCCGCGGGTGTGAAGATCAAGGAAGGGCTCTCCGGGCGGCCGCTGTTGCGCATCGCGATGAAACCCTCGACAAAGGCGATCTGGACATCCCCCAGGCCACGGCTGCTGGAGTGCCAGTCGGCGCTGCTGAGGTCCAGCTCGGGCTTGTCCCAGCCCATGAGCGGCTGCTGCTGGATGGTGGTCTCGGCCACGTCCGTGCTCCTCCCGATTGCGTCGTCCGCGGGCCAGCCTAGCGATCGACCCCGAGTGCCGACAGGCCACGTGAGGGGGACCTTTCGGTGACCTTCCGGGAGGCATTTCACGCATCAGGGGGTTCGGACCCCACGAGCCACATCGAGAAGAACTGGGATCCGCCGCCGTAGGCGTGCCCGAGCACCTTGCGGGCCCCTTCCACCTGGTGTTCCCCGGCCTGGCCGCGCACCTGGAGGGCCGCCTCCGCGAAGCGGATCATGCCGGAGGCGCCGATGGGGTTGGTGGACAGGACGCCGCCCGACATGTTGACGGGCAGATCACCGTCCAGTTCCGTCACTCCCGCCTCGGTGAGCTTCCAGCCCTCGCCCTCGGCGGCGAAGCCGAGGTTCTCCAGCCACATGGGCTCGTACCAGGAGAACGGCACGTACATCTCGACGGCGTCGATGTCCCGGCGCGGATCGGCGATGCCCGCCTGCCGGTACACATCGGCCGCGCAGTCCTTTCCTGCCTGCGGCGAGACGGCGTCCTTGCCCGCGAAGAGGGTCGGCTCGCTGCGCATCGCGCCGCCCAGCATCCAGGCGGGCGGTCGGGGCGAACGGGCCGCGCCCGCACGGTCGGTGAGGACCATCGCGCAGGCGCCGTCGGAGGACGGGCAGGTCTCGGAGTAGCGGATCGGGTCCCAGAGCATGGGCGAGGCCTGGACCTTCTCCAGGGTGATGTCGTGCTCGTGGAGATGCGCGTACGGGTTCTTGAGCGCGTTGCGCCGGTCCTTGTAGGCCACCAGCGAGCCGACCGTGTCGGGCGCCCCACTGCGCCGCATGTACGCGCGGACGTGCGGGGCGAAGAAGCCGCCCGCCCCGGCCAGCAGGGGCTGCTGGAAGGGGATCGGCAGCGACAGGCCCCACATGGCGTTGGACTCGGACTGCTTCTCGAAGGCGAGCGTCAGGACGGTGCCGTGCACGCGGGCCGCGACGAGCCCGGCGGCGACCAGTGCCGTGGAGCCGCCGACCGAGCCCGCCGTGTGCACCCGCAGCATCGGCTTGCCGACCGCGCCGAGCGCGTCCGCGAGATACAGCTCCGGCATCATGACGCCCTCGAAGAAGTCGGGCGCCTTGCCGATGACGACGGCGTCGATGTCGGCCCAGTCCAGTTCGGCGTCGTCGAGGGCCCGTCGCGCCGCCTCGCGTACGAGCCCGGCGATCGACACGTCCCGCCGGGCCGCGACGTGCTTGGTCTGACCGATGCCGGTGACGGCCACGGGCTCCTTGCTCATCGCGGATCCCCTTCCAGTACGGCGACCAGGTTCTGTTGGAGACAGGGCCCGGAGGTGGCGTGCGCGAGGGCCCGGTCGGACTCGCCGCGATGGATCCGGGCGGCGGCCTCGCCGATGCGGATCAGCCCGGCGGCCATCATCGGGTTGGCGGCGAGGGCGCCGCCGGACGGGTTGACCCGGACGTCGTCGGCCAGCTTCAGCGCCTTGCGCAGCACGACCTCCTGGGAGCTGAAGGGCGCGTGCAACTCGGCGGTGTCGACGGGCCGTTCGAAGGCTCCTGCCTTCTCGGCGGCGAGGCGGGCGGAGGGCGAGTCGGTCAGATCGCGGACGCCGAGGCCGTGTGCCTCGATGCGGTGGTCGATGCCGCGGATCCAGGCGGGGCGCGCGCACAGTTCGCGGGCCCGCTCCCCTGCCGCGAGCACCACCGCGGCCGCCCCGTCGCCGATCGGCGGGCAGTCACCGGTGCGCAACGGCCGTACGAGGTAGTCCCCTTGCGGGACGGTACCCGTGAGCTGGGCTCGCGGGTTGTCGACCGCACGGCTGCGGGCGCCGATCGCGGCCAGCGCCGGTTCGTCGGTGGCTCCCTCGTCGATGAGGGCCTGGGCCTGGAGGGCGGCGAGGGCGACCGAGTCGGGCCACAGCGGGGCCACGTAGTACGGGTCGAGCTGGCGGGTCAGCACATCGCGCAGCGACCCGGGTGAGGACTTGCCGTAGGAGTAGACGAGCGCGGTGTCCGCGTCCCCGGTGAGGAGTTTGGTCCAGGCCTCGTACAGCGCCCACGCGCCGTCCATCTCGACGTGCGACTCGGAGATCGGCGGCCAGGCGCCGACGCCGTCGAGGGCGAGGGTGAAGGAGAAGGCGCGGCCCGCGAGGTAGTCGCTGGAGCCGGAGCAGGTGAAGCCGATGTCCGCGGTCTTCAGTCCGGTCCGGTCCAGGACGTCGTGCAGGACCGGCATGAGCATCTCCACCTCGGACTGTTCCTCGGTGGTGCGCCGGACGTCGGACTGTGCGAAGGCGACGACGGCGATGTCACGCGCCCCTGGGCTTGCTTCACGGGTCACAGCAGCTCCTTGTACGTCTCGTAGTCCGCGTCGGGTTCTCCCGTGGGCCGGTAGTGGTCGGGATAGCGGCCCCCTTCCGTCCACACCGGTTCGACGCGCAGGCCCATGCGCACCTGGTCGTAGGGGATGCCGCCGATGCGTCCGTGCAGCGCGAGCCCGGCGCCGTCGAGGGCGATGTGGGCGTAGACGTAGGGGACTTCGATGTCGAGGTTCTTCGCCTTGATGTTGACGATGCAGAACGTGGTGACCGTGCCGGCCGGACCCACCTCCACCTGTTCCGAGGTGGCGAGGCCGCAGGTGGGGCACGCGCCCCTCGGCGGTACGTACACCTTGCGGCAGGACGGGCAGCGTTCGCCGACGTTGCGTCGTTCGGAGAGGGCGTTGATGTAGGCGGTCTGGGCGCGGCCGGGTGAGTAGGTGTAGTCCAGTCGGGCGGCCGCGACGATGCCGGTGACCGGGTCCCCGAACTCGCCGCTGTGGCCGGTCGGTTCGGCCGCGTCACCGTCGTAGGGCTCGAAGCAGGCGATGTCGGTGATCGCGCCGGCGCGGTCCTCGGCCCAGCGGACGCGGACGCGCATGCCGGTGTGCACGGTGTCGGGGCCGGGCGCGTCGAGGGCGTGGAGGAGCGCCGTGTCGGCGCCGTCGAGGCGGACGAGGACCCAGGCGAAGGGTGCGGAGAGGGGCTGGCCGCGGCGGGGGTGGTGGTTCCAGGCCCAGGTGGTGACGGTGCCGGTGGGGGCGACCTCGACGAGGTCGTGGATCTCCTCGGCGGTGACGGGGTCGTACTCGACGGGGGGTACGAGGGTGCGGCCGTCGCCGGTCCGCACACCGAGGACGACGCGGTCGCGCAGGCCGGTGAGGAACGCGCTCTGGACGGGGCCGAGGGAGCGGGTGAAGGGGAATTCTACGACGAGAGGAGCTTTGAGGACTGCGGGCATCGGGGTTGCCTCCTTCGGAGCGAGGTGGGTGGATCGCGCCCGGGAGGGGCGCGAGGCCGTGGCATCCGCGGCTCCGCCGCGTGCGCGCGAGCAGCCGCTGACGGCCCGCGGTGTCCGAACCGCCGCACCCGGCGGAGCGTTACGCTCGCTTGTAGGTGGGCGGTCGCTTCTCCGCGAAGGCGCGGGCCCCTTCCTTGGCGTCGGCGGTGTCGAAGACGGGCCAGCCGCGCTTCAGTTCGGCGGCGAGGCCGTCGGTCTCGGTCAGCTCGGCGGTCTCGTACACCGAGGCCTTGACGGCTTCGACCGCCAACGGGCCGCAGGCGTTGATCTGTTCGGCGATCTCCAGGGCCTTGGTGAGTGCGGTGCCGTCGGGGACGACGTGTCCGATCAGGCCGATGTCCAGGGCCTCGCGGGCGCTGTACGGGCGGCCCGTGAGCAGCATCTCCAGGGCGTGGGTGCGCGGGATCTGGCGCTGGAGGCGGACGGTGGAGCCGCCGATCGGGAAGAGGCCGCGTCTGACCTCGAAGAGGCCGAAGGTCGCCGACTCGCCCGCGACCCTGATGTCGGTGCCCTGGAGCATCTCGGTGCCACCCGCGACGCAGTGGCCCTCGACGGCGGCGATCACCGGTTTGCGGGGGCGGTGATGGCGCAGCATCGCCTTCCAGTGCAGGTCGGGGTCGGCTTTGAGCCGGTCCCGGTACTGCTCTCCTTCCATGCCCTTCCCGGCCAGGGCCTTGAGGTCCATGCCGGCGCAGAACGAGCCGCCCGCTCCGGTGAACACGATCGAGCGGACCGAGTCGTCGGCGTCGGCCTCGACCCAGCCGTCGTACAGGCCGACGAGCATCGCCAGCGAGAGCGCGTTCTTGGCCTCCGGCCTGTTGAGCGTGAGCACCAGTGTGGCGCCTTCGCGCTGCACAGTGAGGTGTTCCGTGCCACCCATCGCCCATCTCCCCTCTGAAAGAACGAGAACAGGTTGCAGGAGTGGACCGGGCTCTTCAAGAGTTTTCTGACAGTCAGTCAGATTTCTTCGCGCGGAGCCTTCACAGTTGGGTCGCCCTTTGCTCTGATGACCGGCAACCGGTGCGGAGCCAGGGCCTGTCGTTTGGATCAGGTCGGCCGTGAGGAGCGGCTCTTCCGGACCGACGCGACGCCGAGCTGATCCAAACGCCAGGCCCTAGGTCAGGAGGAGCGGTGGAGTACAACCTTGCCGACCTGTTCGAGTCGGTCGTCGACGTGGTCCCGGACCGCGAGGCGCTGGTGTACATCGACATCCCCGGCACGGGCGCGGAGCGCCGGCTGACGTACGCGGAGCTGGACGCGGCGGCCAACCGCGTCGGTCACCATCTGATCGACAGCGGGATACGGCCGGGCGAGCACGTCGGACTGCACATGTACAACGGCATCGAGTACCTCCAGGTCGCGCTCGGCTGTCTGAAGGCCCGGGCCGTACCGGTGAACGTCAACTACCGTTATGTAGAGGACGAGTTGGTCTATCTCTACCGGGACGCCGATCTGGTGGGCCTGGTCTTCGACGCGGAGCTCACCGACCGGGTCGCCGCCGCGCTGCCGCTCACGGAGAAGCTGCGGCACCTGGTGCGGGTGGGCGACGCCGTACCCGGTGCGGACGCCCTGGACGCCGTGGCGTTCGCGGACGCCGAGGCCGCCGGGTCCCCCGAGCGCGGGTTCCCGCCGCGCTCCGGCGACGACCAGTTCATCATCTACACCGGCGGCACCACCGGGATGCCCAAGGGCGTGATGTGGCGCCAGGAGGACCTGTTCTTCTCGGGGATGGGCGGCGGGGCGCCGACCGGCGAGCCGGTGAAGAAGCCGGAGGAACTCGCCGAGCGGGTCGCGGCCGGCGGTTCGGGGATCACCTTCTTCCCCACTCCCCCGCTGATGCACGGCACCTCCACCCTCACCGCGTTCATCGGCTTCAACTTCGGCCAACGGATCGTGCTGCACCGCAAGTTCTCGCCCGAGGACGTCCTGCGGACCATCCAGCAGGAGAAGGTCACCAGCATGTCCCTGGTCGGGGACGCGATGCTGCGGCCGCTGATCGACGCCCTCAAGGGCCCCATGAAGGGCACGGACACCTCGTCGATGTTCAGCGTGTCCTCGTCGGGGGCGATCATGTCCGACACCGTGCGCCGGCAGTTCCTGGAGCTCGTCCCGAACGTGATGCTGCTCAACAACTTCGGCTCCTCGGAGTCCGGCTTCAACGGCACGGCCACCGACGACGCCGGCCCCGAGCGCGGCTTCCGCGTCCGCGTCAACTCCCGGACCCAGGTGGTCGATCCGGCCACCCGCGAGCCGATCGCCGTGGGCGAGGTGGGCCGTGTCGCCCAGTGCGGCCATGTGCCCCTGGGCTACTACAACGACCCGCGGAAAACGGCCGAGACCTTCTTCGAGAAGGACGGCGAACGCTGGGTGCTGCTCGGCGACATGGCGACCGTGGACGAGGAGGGCGTCGTCATCGTCCTCGGCCGGGGTTCCCAGTGCATCAACACCGGCGGCGAGAAGGTGTACCCGGAGGAGGTCGAGCAGGCGCTCAAGTCCCATCCGGACGTGTACGACGCGCTGGTGGCCGGGGTGCCGGACACCAAGTGGGGTCACCATGTGGCAGCCGTCGTACAGCTGCGGACGGGCGCGGCCCGGCCGTCCCTCGACGACATCCAGACGCACTGCCGCAACCGGCTCGCGGGCTACAAGATCCCGCGTCAGCTGGTGATCGAGGACTCCATCCAGCGGTCCCCCAGTGGGAAAGCGGACTACCGGTGGGCACGGGAGGTGGCGGTGCGGGCGGACGGGTGAGTTCCGCGCGCCCTTCCTGGGCTTTCTCCACCGTGGGATTGAACCGAAGGTGACGTGCGGACGTACTGGTGGTGGCAGGCTC
Organism: Streptomyces sp. S3(2020); assembly: GCF_013044505.1. Lineage (GTDB taxonomy): Bacteria > Actinomycetota > Actinomycetes > Streptomycetales > Streptomycetaceae > Streptomyces. Next base: position 14,737 of record NZ_JABERD010000154.1, read on the forward strand.
GGTCACAGGGCTCTGTTCGTCATGCCATCGCAAGACCGCACGGAAGGACCGCCGGGTGTCGCTCTTCACACCTCGCTCTCGCCAGCTGCCGGAAGCCACCGAGGGCGGTGCGGAGCCAGACCGGGAGACGGTCGAGGAGGCCGAGGAGGTCACGGAGAAATCCGGCTGGTTCGGCTGGCGCAGCCGCTTCCCGCGCACCGCGCGCGGCGTGACCATCGGCACGACCGTCCTCGCCGCGGCCCTGGTGCTCGGCGCGCTCCTCATGCCCAACCGCCTCGACCGGATGAACGTCCAGGCGTTCCTGCGTCTGCCCGTGGAGGCGATCCTCCTCGCGGGCCTGCTCCTCGCGCTGCCGAGGCGGGCACGGCGTATCACGGCCGTCGTCTCCGGCGTGCTCATCGGGCTGTTCACCATCATCAAGTTCCTCGACATGGGCTTCCGCGAGACCCTCGCCCGCCCCTTCGACCTGGTCTTCGACTGGATCCTGCTGGACGACGCGGCGGATTTCGTCAGGGAGTCGTTCGGCCGCTCGGGGCAGGTCCTCGCGGTGACCGGGGTGATCGTCCTGGCCATCGCCGTTCTCGCGGTCTGCACGCTCGCGGTGGTGCGGCTGACGAACCTCCTGGTCCGGCACCGTCCCGTGGCCCTGCGCAGCACACTCGTCCTCGGCATCGTGTGGATCGTCTGCTTCACGCTGGGCGTGCAGTTCGGCGGGGTCCCCTTCGCCACCAAGGGCAACACGCAGTTCGTCGCCAACCGGGTGCAACAGGTGCGTGACGGCCTCTTCGACGCCCAGGAGTTCGAGAAGCTGGCCGCCGTCGACGCCTTCGCCAAGACCCCGCCCGACCAGCTGCTGACCGGGCTGCGCGGCAAGGACGTCCTGTTCACCTTCATCGAGAGCTACGGCCGGGTGGCCATCGACGACCCGGCGATGGCCCCGCAGATCGACGCGGCCCTCCAGGCGGGCGACAGCAGGCTCAAGGCCGCCGGCTTCTCCTCGCGCAGCGCCTGGCTGAAGTCGCCCGTGACGGGCGCCGGCAGCTGGCTCGCCCACTCCACGTTCCTGTCCGGTCTGTGGGTCAAGAACCAGCAGCGGTACCGCAGTCTGACCGGAGGCGACCGCGCGACCCTGACCAGCTACTTCCAGAAGACGGGCGCCTGGCGCACGGTCGGCATCGTGCCGGGGGTGCGCAAGGCCTGGCCCGAGGGCAAGTACTTCGGCCTCGACCACATCTACGACTCCACGCACCTCGGTTACAACGGCCCCTACTTCAGCTGGACGCCGGTGCCCGACCAGTTCAGCCTGGAGGCCTTCGAGCGCCTGGAGCACGGCAAGGAGAACCGCGACCCGATCATGGCGGAGATCATCCTGGCCTCCAGCCACAACCCCTGGTCGCCCATCGCCCGCATGGTCGACTGGGACCAGCTCGGTGACGGCTCGGTGTTCGAGCAGATCAAGAAGGAGGGCACGGACCCCAAGAAGGTCTGGAAGAGCTCCAAGTCCGTGCGCACGGAGTACCGCAAGGCGATCGAGTACTCGTTGCAGAGCCTGACCGAGTGGGTCGAGCGCTACGGCGACGACGACACGGTCCTCGTCTTCCTCGGCGACCACCAGCCCGTTCCGACCGTCACCGGGGGCGACACCAACAAGGACGTGCCCATCACGGTCGTGGCCCGCGACCCGAAGGTCCTCGACCGGATCGCCGACTGGGGCTGGACGGACGGGCTCAAGCCCGCCGGGAACGCGCCCGAGTGGGGCATGGACACGTTCCGCGACCGCTTCATGACGGCGTACGCGAAGTGAGGTCCCGTCAGCCGAGGAAGGGCTCCACGACCGCCAGGAACTCCTCGGGGCGCGTCTCGTGCACGAGATGCCCGGCGTCGACGGTCACGAGCCGGGCGTCGGGAAGTCGCTCGGCGACGGCGGCGATCTGCTCCTGAGGGACGGGACTGCCCGGCCCGCCTCCCACCACCAGCGTGGGCATGGTGATCCGCCCCATGTGGTCCCACCACACAGGATCGGGGGTGTTCCGCCGGACGTCGGTCGCCCGGATCATCGCCCAGTCGTACGGCAGGTCCCCGGCGGGGCGTTCGGCGGGCGGCCGGGGCGGGTCGAGCGGGAGGAACGCGGGTACGTCCTCCAGGACGAGGCGTCGTACGAGGCCGGGTGCCTGCTGGGCGAGGAGGCAGGCGACGAGGCCGCCCAGGGAGTGGGCGACCACGTCGGTGGGCGCGATGCCGAGAGCGGTCACGAAGGCCCGGATGTCGTCGCGCATCTCCTCCAGGGCGTAGGTGCCGGGCCAGTCGCTGCGTCCGTGACCGCGCAGGTCGGGGGCGTACACCCGGCGCGGGTGCCCTCCTGTGGCGAGCCGCTCGGCGATCGGCGTCCAGTCCGCGCCGTCGGCGCCCCGGGAGTGCAGCAGGAGGACGGGCGGCGCGTCCTCGCGGCCCCAGGTGCGGTACGCGAGCGTGATGCCGTTGGCCTTGAGGGTGTCCATGCCGGGCAAGGTAGCCGGAGGGACGGTGGACGACGTCCCTACTCTGCCGAGGGCAGAGGCGCCCCGAGGAACGTGACGATGCGTCGCACGAACCACTCCGGGTCGTCCAGCCACGGATAGTGCCCGGCGCCGGGCTGCACCGCGAGCTCGGCGTGCGGGAAGACGTCCGCGGCGCGGCGGGCCAGTTCGGGCCTGGGGGCGTTGTCGACCTCCCCCGCGAGCACGAGCAGCGGACGCTCCAGCCGCCCGAGCGCCTCCCGGGTCGCGGGCGGGTCATAGGCGCCGGCCGATCCGTAAACGTCCGCGGCCTCGTCGTTGAACTCCTCGTCCCCGCGCGCGTCGTGCGCCGCGGCGGCCTCGTCCCAGCGGCCGTAGAAGAAGGGCGCGAACACGGGGTCGTATCCGCCGCTCCCGTCGAGCGAGGCCGCGAACACGGGGAACGCCTCCTCGAACCACGGCTCGTCCTTGCGCAGCGGTGCCGCCGCCAGCCGGTCCTCGTCCGTCACCGGCATGCCCAGCGCCCACGGGATGACCGTGACCAGCGCCAGCCGCCCCACCCGGGCCGGATGCCGGGCGGCGTACAGCATGGCGAGGCTGCCGCCTGCCGAGTGCGCGAGCAGGTCCATCCGCTCCAGCCCCAGGTGGACCCGCAGCGCCTCCACGTCGTCCACGAGCCGGTCGCAGCGGTACGTCGCCGGATCGGCCGGTGTCGCGGAGGCTCCCGTGCCCCGCAGATCGAGCAGGACGAGCCGCCGGTGGGCGCCGAGGCCGCCGAGGTCCCCGAGGTAGGCGGAAGCGCGCATGGGACCGCCGGGCAGGACGACGAGCGGCGGACCCTCACCCTTGAGGTGGTAGGCGAGCTCGGTCCCGTCGTACGAGGTGAAGGTCGGCATGGCGCCGATCCTCACCGTCCCGTGCCGGCGTCGCAACGGGGTTCTCCAGCTCCGCCGGATCGTGGACCCGCGTCCCCGCTAGGCGAACCGGTCCCTGAGCTCCCGCTTGAGGATCTTCCCGCTCGCGTTCCGCGGCAGCTCGTTCACGAACAGCACCCGTTTCGGCGCCTTGAAGTGGGCGAGCTTCTCGCGGGCGTGAGCGATGAGTTCGGCCTCCGCCACTTCTTCGCGGGCGACGACGACAGCCGTCACGGCCTCGATCCAGCGCTCGTCCGGCAGGCCGATGACGGCCACCTCGGCGACGGCGTCGTGGGTGTAGAGCGCGTCCTCGACCTGGCGTGAAGCGACCAGTACGCCACCGGAGTTGATGACGTCCTTCACGCGGTCGACGATCGTGAAGTAGCCGTGGGCGTCGCGGACGGCGAGGTCGCCGGAGTGGAACCAGCCGTCGCGGAAGGCGTCGGCGGTCTCGTCGGGCTTGTCCCAGTAGCCCTCGCACAACTGCGGCGAGCGGTAGACGATCTCGCCCGGTGTGCCGTCGGGGACGTCCTTGCCGTCCTCGTCGACCACGCGGGCGTCGACGAAGAGGACCGGGCGGCCGCAGGAGTCCATCCGGCCCTTGTGCTCGTCGGGGGCCAGGACCGTGGCGAGCGGGCCGATCTCGCTCTGCCCGAAGCAGTTGTAGAAGGCGAGCTTCGGGAGCTGTTCGCGCAGTCGCTCCAGCACGGGCACCGGCATGATCGACGCGCCGTAGTACGCCTTGCGCAGTCCGCCGAGGTCGCGGGTGGTGAAGTCGGGGCGGTTGGACAGGCCTATCCACACCGTCGGCGGCGCGAAGAGGCTGTCCGCGCGGTCCGCCTCGATCAGGTCGAGGATCCGGTCGCCGTCGGGCGCGTCGAGGATGATGTTGGTCGCCCCGGCCGCCAGGTACGGCAGCAGGAACACATGCATCTGCGCCGAGTGGTAGAGCGGGAGGGAGTGCACGGGACGGTCCCCCGCGCTCAGGTCCAGTGCCGTGATCGCGCTCAGGTACTCGTGCACCAGGGCGCGGTGCGTCATCATCGCGCCCTTGGGGAGCGCCGTCGTGCCCGAGGTGTAGAGCAGCTGGACGAGGTCCTCGCTGCGCGGTTCCGGCCCGTCGTACACGGGGGCCGACTCCAGCCGGGCCAGCAGCGAGTCGTCCGCGTCACGCAACGGCAGGGTGCGTACGGATTCCGGGAGCCGGCCCGCGAGGTCCGGGTCCGCGAGGACCAGCGAGCTGCCCGACTGGTCGACGATGTACGTCAGGTCCTCGCCCGTCAGGTTCTGGTTCACCGGCACGTGCACCAGGCCCGCGCGGGCGCAGGCGAGGAACGCGATGAGGTAGGCGTCGGAGTTGTGGCCGTAGGCGCCCACCCGGTCGCCCGGCGCGAGGTCCTCGGCGCGCAGGACGCTCGCCGCGCGCGAGACCGCCTCGTCGAGTTCCTCGTACGTCCACGAGCGGTCGGCGTACTCCACCGCGACCCGTGCCGGGGTGCGCCGGGCGCTGCGCCGCAGCACCCCGTCGACCGTGCTGCCGTGTCCAGGCGTCATGACACATGATCCTCGGTCCGCCACCGCGGGAGGTCAAGCACGGGGCCGAGGACACATACCCGTTGGTACGCTCAACCGCTCCTTCCCTCAATGACGTTGGGAGGCACGATGCGCACCCGCCTCAGACGAATCCTCGTCGCGGCAGTCGCCCTGCTCACCGCCACGTCCGCGCTGCCGGCAGCCGCGGCCGAAGGCCAGAACCGTCAGCAACACCCCTCGCACGGCGGCCTGTCCGCCACGATCCGCTACACCGAGTACGGCATCCCGCACATCCTCGCGAAGAACTACACGGACCTCGGCTTCGGCACCGGCTGGGCGCAGGCCGCCGACCAGGTGTGCACGCTCGCCGACGGTTTCGTCACCGTGCGCGGGGAACGCTCCCGGTTCTTCGGGCCCGACGCGGCACCCGACCTCTCGCTCTCCTCCGCCGCCAGGAACCTCTCCAGCGACCTCTACTTCCAGGGCGTTCGGGAGGCGGGCACGGTCGAGAAGCTGCTCGCCGAACCGGCGCCGCTGGGTCCGAGCCGGCAGGCGAAGGACCTGATGCGAGGGTTCGCGGCCGGCTACAACGCCTGGCTCAAGCAGAACCGCGTCACCGACCCCGCCTGCAAGGGCGCCGCCTGGGTCCGCCCGGTGACGACCCTCGACGTGGCCGTGCGCGGCTTCGCGCTCGCCGTCCTCGGCGGGCAGGGGCGCGGTGTGGACGGCATCACCGCCGCCCAGCCGCCCACCACGGCCTCCACTGCGGCGCCCGACGCCCAGGACACCGCCCGCGCCGCCCGGGAGCTGCTGGCCGCCGACACCGCCGACATGGGCTCCAACGCCGTCGCCTTCAGCGGGACGACCACCGCCAACGGCCGCGGGCTGCTGCTCGGCAACCCGCACTACCCCTGGCAGGGCGGCCGTCGCTTCTGGCAGTCGCAGCAGACGATCCCCGGTGAACTCAACGTCTCCGGCGGCTCGTTGCTCGGCTCCGCGACGATCTCCATAGGCCACAACGCGAAGGTGGCCTGGAGTCACACCGTCGCGACCGGTGTCCCCGTCAACCTCCATCAGCTGACGCTGGATCCGGCCGACCCCACGGCCTACCTCGTGGACGGCAAGCCGGAGAAGATGACCCGGCGCACGGTGACCGTCCAGGTGAAGGACGGCGCCCCGGTGTCACGGACGCAGTGGTGGACCCGGTACGGCCCCGTCGTCACCTCGTTCGGCGCCTCGCTGCCCCTGCCCTGGTCCAGCACCACGGCGTACGCCCTCAACGACCCCAACTCCGCCAATCTGCGCGCCTCCGACACCGCCCTCGGCTTCAGCAAGGCCCGCTCCACGGCGGAGGTCCTCGGTTCGCTGACGCGCACGCAGGGCCTGCCGTGGGTGAACACGGTCGCCGCCGACTCGGGCGGCCACACCCTGTTCACCCAGTCCCAGGTGCTCCCCCGCATCACCGACGAACTGGCCCAGCGCTGCTCCACGCCCCTCGGCAGGGTCACATACCCCTCCGCCGGGCTGGCGGTCCTCGACGGCTCGCGCGGTGACTGCGCGCTCGGCACCGATCCCGACGCCGTGCAGCCGGGCGTCTTCGGTCCGGCGAGGATGCCGACCCTCACGGACGCCGCGTACGCGGAGAACTCCAACGACAGCGCCTGGCTGGCCAACGCCGACCGGCCGCTGACCGGGTACGAGCGGGTCTTCGGCACGATCGGCACCCAGCGGTCGCTGCGGACCCGGGGTGCGGTCGAGGACGTGTCGGCGATGGCCCAGCGCGGGCGGCTGACCGTGCGGGACCTTCAGGCGCAGCAGTTCGCCAACCGGGTGCCCGCGGGCGACCTGGCCGCGGCCGACGCGGCGACGGCGTGCGCGGCGCTGCCGGGAGGTACGGCAACGGGCAGTGACGGCAAGGCCGTTGACGTGAGCGAGGCCTGCGGGGTGCTCGCGGCGTGGGACCGTACGGTGAACACCGACAGCCGGGGCGCGCTGCTCTTCGACCGGCTGTGGCGGAAGATCCCCGCGGCCCAGCTGTGGAAGGTGCCGTTCTCGGCCGCCGACCCGGTGCGCACACCGAACACCCTCAACACGGCGGCGCCCGCCTTCGCCACGGCTCTCGCGGACACGGTCACCGAGCTGCGGGCGGCGGGCATCGCGCTCGACTCCCGGCTCGGACAGCACCAGTTCGTCGTACGGAACGGTCAGCGCATCGCCGTTTCGGGCGGCACCGAGTCCCTGGGCGTCTGGAACAAGGTCGAGCCGGTGTGGGACCCGGCCCACGGGGGCTACACGGAGGTGACCACCGGCTCCAGCTACATCCAGGCCGTCGGCTGGGACGGCAGCCGCTGTCCGGTGGCCCGCACCCTCCTGTCGTACTCCCAGTCCTCCAACCCGAACTCGCCGCACTTCAGTGACCAGACCCGGCTGTACTCCCAGGAGAAGTGGGTGACGTCCCGCTTCTGCGAGGGGGACATCCTGACGTCACCCGGGCTCAGGATCGTGCACGTGCGGGAGCGCTGAGTCTCACGTCGGCTCGTCGCAGTAGGTGTCCGGCGGGCAGAACCAGTCGGACGCCGTGGTGAGGAGCTCCAGTTCGCCGGTGCCGCCGTCGGCGTCGGGACCGTAGGAGGCCAGCGCGTAGACCTCGTCGTCCTGGGCGACGAAGCGCAGGTCGTAGGCGTGCCAGGGGCCGAGGTCGGGTTCGCCTCCGAAGGAGTCCGCGAGGTACTCCAGCAGGGAGGCGGACCCGGTCTCGTCCAGGCTCCGCAGCGACAGCTGGACGAAGCCGTCGGGTTTGGGGTACTCCGGGGACAGGACCACCCGGAACGACTCGTCGGGAGACGCCTCCGCGACCTGGAACACCTGGAGTCTGCGGTCCCCTTCGGGGCTGCGGTAGTCGACCACGTCCATCCCGTACTGCGAGTCCGACGCGGTGCGCAGCCAGTTCTCGGGTACGGCGATCCGGAAGCCCTCCGGGTCGTCGTACGCCACATAACCCGCGGGGATTCCCTCGGTGGCGGGGGGTTCCGTGTCGAACGTGGTCGCCGGGCCGGGGGCGGGTGTCGTCGGTGTGAGGTCGGGGCTCGCGGGCGTGGTCGCCGCGATCACCGGGCCGGCGCCGCCGTCGTCGTCCGTGAGGGTCACGGCGAGGCTCACGGCGGTTCCCACGACGGCTACCGCGATGGCCACGAGGGTCC
>NZ_JABERD010000155.1 GCF_013044505.1 Streptomyces sp. S3(2020)
CTGCAAGGGCGGCCACGTACGGGTGAACGGCGACCGGGGCGCCGACCCGCTTGCGGATGAGGCGCTTGACGACGACGATCCGCTCGCGTCCCTCGTGCACCAGGCGCACCTCGTCGCCGACGCGGAGGGAGTGGGCGGGTTTGACCCGGTCGCCGTTCACCCGTACGTGGCCGCCCTTGCAGGCGGTGGCGCCGGCGGAGCGGGTCTTGACCAGGCGTACGGACCAGATCCAGCTGTCGACGCGGACGGTCTCGCCGGTCTGCGGACCGGCGGCCTCGGCGGCGGCCACCGCGGCGGCGACGTTCGGATCGACGGCCACGGTCGCTTTCGCGTCCGGGGGGCCACCAGGCATCCCGGTCGCCGTTCCCGTCACGGCGGTCCGAGCCCGGCGGTTCGCGTCCGCAGCCTCACCCACACCGTCATCAGCACGTTCAGCAGCCATGCCCCGACGATAGTCGCCGCGCACACCCGACCCGACAGGATTTCCGCAGGGAGCCTGAGCCGACCACCTGAGGCCGCTGCGGCCGGACCCCGTGGTCATCAGGACGACTGGTTCGTCGTCCGGGGTTAGGGTCGCCGGATGCCTCTCTACCCGGACATCGAACCGTACGACCACGGCATGCTCGACGTCGGTGACGGCAACCGTGTCCACTGGGAGACCTGCGGGAACCCGCGGGGCAAGCCCGCGGTGGTGCTGCACGGCGGGCCGGGGTCCGGCAGCGGGCCGTATTTCCGGCGGCTCTTCGACCCGGCCGTGTACCGGATCGTGCTGCTCGACCAGCGGGGCGCCGGGCGTTCGACGCCGCCCGCGAGCGCGTACGGCACCGATATGGGCGTCAATACGATGCCGCACCTCATCGCCGATCTGGAGCTGCTGCGGCAGCACCTCGGGATCGAGCGGTGGCTGGTGTGGGGCGTGTCGTTCGGGTCGGTGCTGGGGCTGCGGTACGCGCAGACGCGTCCGGCGGCCGTGAGCGAGCTGGTGCTGACCGGGGTCGCGACCGGGTCGGACGCCGAAGTCGCCCTGCTGACCAGAGGGCTGGGGCAGATCTTTCCGGAGGCGTTCGAGCGGTTCGTCGGCGAGCTGCCCATCGGCGACCGGTCGGGGAACCTCGCCGCCGCCTACAACCGGCTCGTCGAGTCGCCCGATCCCGACGTGCGGGCGCGGGCGGCACGGGCCTGGACCGACTGGGAGACGGCGACCATTCCGGCGCCTCCCCGGTCGGTCGAGCGCTTCGAGGACCCCGGGTTCCGGATGGGTTTCGCCCGCACGGTCACGCACTACTGGGGCAACGGCCACTTCCTGGGCGAGGACGAGGTCGTACTGCGTGACGTACCCCTGCTGAAGGGCATCCCGGGCACGCTGGTGCAGGGCAGCCTCGACTTCGGCAACCTCGCCGGGATCGTCTGGCGGCTCCATCACGCCTGGCCGGGAAGCGAGTTGGTGGTGATCGACGAGGTCGGGCACAACGCCGGGGCGCCGGGGGTGGCGGAGGCGATGGTGGCGGCGACGGACAAGTACGGGCGTCGGTATACAGATGAGCTCGGCTAGGTGAGCTCGGCGTTCTCGCCGAACAGCTGGCGGACCGTCGACTCGTAGTTGGTCCGCACATGGGCGAGCGCGTGCGCGCGGGCCCGCTCCGGGTCGCCGGAGGCAATCGCCTCGTACAACTCGCGGTGCTCGACGAGGAGTTGGGGCCATTCCTCGTTACGTCGGGTCATCCAGCGCAGTCGGCCCGCGACCGGTTCGAGGGCCTCTATCAGCAGGCTGTTGCCGGCCATCGCCACGATCCGGTCGTGCAGTCGGCTGTTGATGTCCGTGATCGTCTCCGCGTCGCCCGCCTCGGTGGCCGTGGCCGCCTGGTCGAGGAGCTGTTCGACCTCGGCCAGCTCCTGCGGGGTCGCACGGGCCGCGGCGAGCGCGGCGGCGTACACCTCCAGTGCTTCGCGCAGCTCGAAGAGTTCCTTGACGTCCTTCGGGGTCAGCCGTCGCACGACCGTACGGCGGGGTGTCTCGAAGTGGACGAAGCCCTCGGTCACCAGTGCCCGGATCGCCTCGCGGACCGGTACCCGGGAGACCCCGAAGCGCTCGGCCAGTTCCCGCTCGACGAGTCTGTCGCCCGGCCGCAGGTGGCCCGAGATGATCTCCTGCCGCAGTGTGGCCAGGACGCGCTCGCGGACGGCGCCCAGGGGTTCGATCTTCGTCGTGGAGCTCATGGAGCAATCTTCGCCGACTCCGGAGGTGTTTTACGGAGCGTTAACGAACACGACATCGGTCAGAACGCTTGACGGGAGGACTATGACCGCAGTTTGGTATACCAAAACTGGTTACCAAACGGCCGTCGCCCTCCTCTCCCCGTCCCTGGAGGCCCCCCGTGTCCCTCGCCGACCACGCCGAAGCCACCGGCGCGCCAGCGTTCGTCCCCGACCCCCGGCTCACCAACGAAGACCTCGCACCCGCCGGCAAGCGGAACTGGAAGGTCTTCGACCTCTTCGCCATGTGGATGTCCGACGTCCACAACCTGGGCAACTACACGTTCGCGGCGGGTCTCCTCGTCCTCGGCATGAACGTGTGGCAGGTCTTCACCTCCCTGCTCGTCGGCTTCGTGATCATCTACGTCGGCATGAACTGGATGGGGAAGATCGGCCAGCGCCACGGAGTGCCCTTCCCCGTCGTCAGCCGCATCAGCTTCGGCGTGTGGGGCGCGAACATCCCGGCTCTGATCAGGGCCGTCATCGCCATCATGTGGTACGGCATCCAGACCTACCTGGCCTCCGTCGCGGTCAACGTGATGCTGCTGGCCGCCTGGCCGGGCCTGGAGTCCTGGACGCACAACTCCTTCCTCGGCCTGGACGCGCTCGGCTGGGTCTCCTTCCTCGCCCTCTGGCTCGTCCAGGCGCTGATCATCAGCCAGGGCATGGAGTCGGTGCGCAAGTTCCAGGACTTCTGCGGACCGGCGATCTGGCTGGTGATGATCGCGCTGGCGATCTGGGTCCTGTCCAAGGCCGGCTGGACCATCTCGCTCACCTCGACCCCGCACCCGGTCTCGGTCGGCGAGCAGTGGCGGCAGTGGTTCGGCGCGATCGGCCTGATCCTCGCCACGTACGGCACGCTGATGCTCAACTTCTGCGACTTCTCGCGCTTTGCGCCGGACTACCGCACGGTGCGGCGCGGTAACTTCTGGGGCCTGCCCATCAACTCCACGGCCTTCGTGGTCGTCTCCGTCATCGTCACCGCCGGCTCGCTTGAGGTGTGGGGCGAGGCGATCACCGACCCGGCGGAGCTGGTGGCCAAGGTCGGCAACACCTGGGTCCTGGTCCTCGGGGCACTGACCTTCGCCATCGCCACCATGGGCGTCAACATCGTCGCCAACTTCGTCTCCCCGGCGTACGACCTCGCCAACGTCTGGCCGCAGAAGATCACCTTCAGGGTCGGCGGCATGATCAGCACGGTGGCGGCGCTGCTCGTGACCCCCTGGAACCTCTTCTCCAACCCGACGGTCGTCAACTACTTCCTCGGCGGCCTCGGAGCCTTCCTGGGCCCGCTGTTCGGCGTGATCATGCTCGACTACTACTGGGTCAAGAAGGGCCGCGTGGACGTGAACGAACTGTTCGACGCCACACCGGGCTCCCGCTACTACTACCGCAAGGGCGTCAACCCCAAGGCCCTGTGGGCGTTCCTGCCGGCGGCGGGCGTCGCGGCGGTGCTCGCGCTGGTGAAGACGTTCAGCGATGTGGCGCCGTACTCCTGGTTCATCGGCACCGCCCTGGCGGCGGGACTGTACGCGGTCCTGTGCCGGAGTGATCGAACTTCTCCCGAGGCGGCGGAGGTCTGAGCGGAGTGCGGATCGTCGTCACCAACTGCAACACCACGCAGGAGATGACCGAGGAGATCGTACGAGGTGCCCGGGCCGCCGCAGGCCCGGGCACCTCCGTGACCGGGCTGACGCCGCAGTGGGGGCCCGAGTCGGCCGAGGGCTGGCTCGACAGCTACCTCTCGGCGGCCGCGGTGATCGACCTCCTGCGGACGTATCAGGGTCCCGCGTACGACGCCGTCGTCATGGCCGGCTTCGGCGAGCACGGGCGGGAAGGCCTCCGGGAGCTGGTGGACGTCCCGGTCGTCGACATCACGGAGGCGGCGGCCCATCTGGCATGTCTCCTCGGCCGTCGCTACGGGGTCGTCACCACACTGGAACGCTCCTGCGGCCAGATCGAGGACAGCCTTGAACTGGCGGGCGTGGGCCGCAACTGCGCCGCCGTGGTGGGCACGGGACTGAATGTCCTCGATCTCGGTGACGCCACGCGTACGGAGGCGGCCTTCCTCGCCGCCGCGGAACGGGCCCGTCAGGCCGGCGCCGAGGTGCTGGTGCTGGGCTGCGCCGGGATGACGGGGCTGCAACGGGTGGTGGGGGAGAAACTCGGGCTGCCGGTGGTCGACGGAGTGGGTGCGGCGGTGAAGCTGGCGGAGTCGCTGGTGAGCCTGGGGCTGCGGACCAGCAAGGTGGGTGGCTATGCGGGGCCCTTGCCCAAGGGGCGGGTCTGGGGCCGGCCTCCGTCGGGGTGATCCTGGCGCGACCTGCCCGTCGACACGTCCGGTGGGGGAGCGGCGCGGCCGCAGACTCCCGTGAGGACGAGGCGCCTCACGGCGGGAACGGAGTCGCCCCATGGGCAGGTCGTTGTCCTGGGCGCCCCGCTCTCGTGCCTCCCACGGATCCGGACCGGCGGCGACGGCCCGCACGCTCCTCGCCGCTCTGCTCGCCACGCTGCTCGTCGGCCTGTGCTGCACAGGCGCCTCGGGCGATGTGCCCGAGCCGTTCTGGACCGACCCCGACTCCCCGGCCGCCCGACAGGCGACCGAGTGGCGGCTTCAGGGGCGGGCCGAGGACGCCGCGCTGATGGACCGGATCGCCGCACGGCCCCAGGCCGAGTGGCTGCACGGGCCCGACCCCGGCCCTGTCGTCCGGGCCCGCACCACGGCCGCCGCACAAGCCGGGAGCATCGCCGTACTGGTGGCCTACTACATCCCCGACCGCGACTGCGGACAGTACTCGAGCGGCGGTGCCCCGAGCGCAGCCGCCTACCGTGCCTGGGTCGACGAGTTCGCCGCCGCCCTCGGCGACCGCGGCGCCTACGTGATCGTCGAACCGGACGCCGTCGCCCAGGTCGTGTCCGGCTGCACCCGGGTCGAGGCACAGGACCGCCACGCCCTGCTCGCCTACGCCGTCGACCGCCTCGAACGCCACCCGCACACCCGCGTCTACCTCGACGCCGGCAACTCCGGCTGGATCCCGGAGCCCTGGCGCCTGGTCACTTCCTTGCAGGCCTCGGGCATCGCTCGGGCCGACGGCTTCGCGCTCAACGTCTCCAACTTCCAGACCGACCCGGCCAGTTCCACATACGGCGACGCACTGTCGCAGTACCTCGGCGGCAAGCACTACGTCATCGACACCAGCCGCAACGGCAACGGCCCCTACACCGGCACCCCCGACTCCTGGTGCAACCCGCCAGGCCGGGCCCTCGGCGAGCCACCGACCACGGACACCGGCAATCCACTCCTCGACGCCTACCTGTGGATCAAACGGCCCGGCGAGTCGGACGGGGCGTGCCGGGGCGGCCCACCGGCGGGCGGCTGGTGGCCGTCGTACGCACTGGAACTGGCCCGCAACGCCGCCGGCTGACCCCGCCCGCGCCCTACGGCTGCCAGACGTACCGCACGTCCGGCTCCCGCTCCTCGTTCCCACTGCCGTCCGTGTGCTCGACGGCGACGAAGCCATGCCGCTCGTAGAAGCGGTGGGCGGGCTTGTTGACCTGGAAGGTCCACAGGTGCAGGCCTTGCGGGCTGCGCTCCTTGGCCAGTTCGACGAACCGGTCCCCGATGCCGCGACCGCGCCAGTCGGGGGCGATGTAGAGCTGGGACAGGAGTTCGCCGTTCAGCACCATCACGCCCACGATCCCGTCCGCGTCCGCCACCCACGTCTCCCGCAGCGGCACGACCACCTCCCGGAAGTAGTCCCGCACCTCGTCGTCGGACCGAGGCCGCACGACGGTCGGCAGCGCGGCGGCGAAGGAGCGCAGCCAGACGTCGGCGGTGGCGGCGGCGTCGGGGGCGGTCGCCCGGCGCAGGGTGATCGTGGAGTCGTATGAGGTCACCCGACGGGATCCTGCCAGGGGGCCGACCGCCATCGCACCGCATTTCCGCGCCGCCGACGGCGGTCGCCTCAGGGGCCGCGAGGTCGGTTACGGCACGACGGCCGTCGCCGTGATCTCCACCAGCTGCCCCGTGTACCCGAGGCAGGCCACCCCGAGCAGTGTCGACGAGTGCGGGCCGGTGCTGAGGCCGGACGCCTCCACGACCTCCCAGACGGCGGAGAGCACCGACGTCTCACCGCTCACGACGTACACCTCGGTGTGCAGGACGTGCGCCAAGTCGCTTCCGACCGCCTTCAGTTGCTCCTGGAGGTTCGCCATCACCTGCTCGGCCTGCCGTACGGGGTCCCCCTCGCCGACGATCCTGCCCTCGGCGTCGAGCGGCACGGAACCGGCGAGAAACGCGAGCTTCGTGCCGGCCTCCACGACGGAGGCGTGGGAGTAGGTGGGCGGCGGGAAGAGGGCGGTGACGCGACGGATCACGAGGGCTCCAGTAGTGGGCGGAGGACGGCCGACTTCGCGATCATCCAAGCCGTGTTCCAGGGCCGCATCCGATTTTCCGCCTCAGGATCCTCCAGATCCCCTCGATCTTCCCCTCGCCGATATCCCCGCGAGCGCCTTCTCCCGGTCGGGCTCCGATCTCCTCCCCGGGCCGGACCGGAACTCATGGCTCCGCTCGGCCGCCTCGACCCGTTCCAGCCGGTACAGACGCACCGGGAGCGCGGCTCGGACACGCGGATCGACGCTCAGCCGGTCCGGCGGCCCGAGCAGCCGGTGCACCATGCCTCCGGCCGCCCATCCCCGCATCCGCAGGCCGACGAGCGAGACATACCGGCGCCCGTCCTCCTCGTGCTCCCCACGACCCATCACCATCACCATCGCCATCACTACCTCCCCCGCGACACACCACGGCCCTTCGGCCGTGGCCCTCAGTAACTCTCCGTGACGACATCTCCCATTGAAGCGCATCCCACTGACAATCGCCCGTGCCGGACGCCGCCTGTGGATAACCACTCGACAGCGCGGCCCGCGCATGCGAGCCTCCCGCTATGCGTGACAAGCACCTGGGACGTTTCACGGCAGCGGACTTCTAGCGCCGCACCGGACACTCCGGTGGGCCGCGGAAGGTCTGCCATGTCACGCACCGTTCACCACGTCCCCAACCGCCAACGCACTCTGCCCGCACGTTGGCCGCTCGGTCTGCACGGCCCCTGGACGGGCCATACCGTCACCGAACTTCGCTATTCAGGAGCGGAGTTGACTCGTGCGGCGCGCGAGGGTCGCCGCCCTGTGCCGAGGCTCGCCGGGCGGAGCTTCACCTCGTACACGTACTCCCGCGCCATGAACGAACGTCGGTACAGCCCCTACGAACGCCGGGCCAGAGCCGCCCTCCAGGTCTTCCGCACCTCCGCCCGACGGCAGCTGCGGGCGGCACCCGCGGGTGCGCTGCCGCTGTGGGCCGAGGATCTGGACCATCCGCCGACCCGGCACCGGCATCGCGATCTGTGGGAGGCATGACGGATGCCCCGCGTGTCATACCTGCGGTGGGCCGAACTCCCTTTCGTGCAGCTGTCGTTCACACTCACGCGCAAGGTCCGGGTACGCCTCGGCGATCGCGGCGTAGACCCTCCGCCGTAGCAACTCCTCCGCTGCGGCGCGGCCGGTTCTTCCGGACAGTCCGTCGAGCAGTCCGTTGAGCAGTTCGTCGTAGCGCGTCAGCCGGTGACGCAGATAGTCGACCTTCCACCGGGCGAGCGCTTCGGGTTCGGTGCTCTCGCGCTCGTGCGACCGTTCCTCGTCCCGGCGGTTGCGATGCGCGGCGGCCGCCGCGGAGAGCCGGTCGGGTGGCAGGTGCGGGACGTCGACGGGTTCGGCGGCGATGCGTGCCAGCACCTCGCGCCGCCTGCGTTGTACGGCGGCCTTCGCCGCGACGGATCGACGGACGGTCGCCGCCGACACCGCTCTGAACTCCGGGCTCGCCTCCACGGCTTCGATCCGCTCGACGCGGTAGAGGCGAGTCGGCGGAGCCGTCCGGAAGTACGGGTTGGCCCGGAGCAGATCGGGTTCGCCGAGCAACTGCCGCACCATCCTGGCGGTCCAGCCGCGGGCCCGCAGACCGGCCGTGGAGAGGTGGGTGTTGCGCGGCGGGGCGTCAGCGCCGTCCTGTCGGCATGTCTCGTCGTGCGTCATCACAATCTCCCCCGTCGTAACACTGAGTGACGAGTTCATTGATAACGCGTGCCACTGACAATGAGGCGAGGCCCGCCCTAGCTCTGGGAACTCTGCGGGCTGGGCCGGCCCGTGGGGGCTGCGCTTCCTGGCGAGCGTGGTGCCGGCAGGTGGATCAGGTCGCTGACGTCCGCCACCTCCCGCAGGTTCTCCGCCAGTGAGGCGAGGGTCGCGCGTACCTCGGCGATCCGGGCGCGCAGGGTGTCCGCGTGTTCCCACTGCCGTTCCCAGGCCACCGGATCCGTTCCTTCCGGGCGCTGGGACTCGTAGGCCGCCAGTCGCGGATGCCACGAGGAGAGCAGGGGCCGCAGCACGCGGTTGAGGACCGTGACGGCGAGGACGCCGAAGCTGACGTGGCCGGGGGCCAGGGGAGGGGCGACCTCGGGGCCGTAGCGGCGCAGGATCTCGCGGGTGGTGTCGAAGAACGTGTAGAACGACGACAGCGCCTCCCTCAGGAAGCCCTCCTCGGCGTCGAGTTCCTCGACCGACACGCGCGTGACGAGTTCCAGGTACAGCTCCCAGGCCGCGCTGCGCTCCGCGTCGGCCGGTTCCCACGTGCCGGTGATGTCGCCGACGAACGGGATCGCCAGCCTGGCCGTGATCTGCGACGGACCGCTCGGTCGACGCCGCTTGCGCTGCCTGAATGCCATGATCACTCTCCCCGCACCCACAGTAGGGCAAGTCGCAGTGGGGGACGACTACTTCGGCCGTCGATGTGAGGCTGCGCAACCGCATGGAGCTATGTCATCCGCCCACCTACGCTGCGACCCATGCCCACTCTCCCCGACTCCGTCTTCCTCGACACCACCGCCGACCGCCTCGCCGCCCTCCCCACCGTCCACGCCGTGGCCCTCGGCGGCTCGCGGGCCCAGGGCACGAACCGGCCGGACAGCGACTGGGACCTCGCCGTCTACTACCGCGGCCCTTTCGACCCCGCCGACCTTCGCGCCCTCGACTGGGAGGGCGAGGTGTCGGACGTCGGCGGCTGGGGCGGCGGCGTCTTCAACGGGGGCGCGTGGCTGACGGTCGACGGGCGGCGGGTCGACGTGCACTACCGCGATCTCGACGTCGTGGAGCACGAGTTGGCGGAGGCGGAGGCGGGACGCTTCCGCGTGGAGCCGCTGATGTTCCATCTCGCGGGGATCCCGAGCTATCTGGTGGTGGCGGAGCTGGCCATCAACCAGGTGCTGCGGGGCGAACTGCCGACGCCGCCCGCGTACCCCGAGAAGCTGAGGCTCTCCGCCCGCGACCGCTGGCACGGCACCGCGCGCGCCACCCTCGCCTACGCCAAGGCCAACCACGCCCCCGCCGCCCGGGTGACCGAGGTGGCGGGGGCCATCGCCACGGCTGCCGTACAAGCCGGGCACGGGGTGTTGGCGGCGCGGGGAGAATGGGTGACCAATGAGAAGCGACTCCTGGAGCGGGCCGGATTGCGGGAAATCGACGCCGTTGTGGGGAGGTTGGTGACGGATCCGAACGCGTTGACCGCTGCCGTCGGCGAGGCGGAGGCCCTCCTGCTGCGGAGTTCCGGGCGCTAATAACCCTTCGAAATACGGTCGTTGTCGCTGGTACTGTCCCCGACGTGGCGAAACTCAATCAGATCATCGCAGTCGAGAAAGGCGTCAAGTCCAAGGCGCACCAGGACCTGACGGCAGCTCACCACGGGCTGCAGAAGCCCGCGTTGCTGGCGGGTATCTCGCGTACGTACCAGCCCAAGGACGAGGAGGGCGAGCAGTTGCCGCCCGAGTCGACTCGGGTGCAGGTGAAGGCGGAGGACGTGCTGCGGGAGACCGCGGCGACGCTGACGCGGCTGTTCGATGTGACCGCCACGAAGGACTGGGCCAACTGTGCCGCGCGCGCGGATGTGAAGGTGGACGGGCGGGTGCTCGTCGCCGATGTGCCGGTGTCGTATCTGCTGTTCCTGGAGAAGCAGCTCGTCGATCTCAACACGTTCGTGCGGAAGCTGCCCGTGCTCGACGCCTCCGAGGGGTGGGTGCAGGACCCGTCCACGGACTCCTGGAAGACCGAGCCGGTGCGGACCCTCCGTACGAAGAAGGTGCCCCGCAACCACGTGAAGGCCGAGGCGACCGAGAAGCACCCCGCTCAGGTCGAGGTCTACTACGAGGACATTCCCATCGGATACTGGACCACCGTGAAGTTCTCCGGTGCGCTTCCGGCGCGGCGGGTCAATGAACTCCTCGACCGGGTCGAGAAGTTGCAGCAGGCCGTGAAGTTCGCCCGGGAAGAGGCGAACGGCGTGGACGTCGTCGATCAGCGGGTCGGGGACGCCGTGTTCGGTTACCTCTTCGGGTAATCTCAGAGAATCCCCGGTCCTTTGCGGCCGGGGTGCGCGAGGAGCGCAAGCTGAAGCTGAAGCTTGTCGTGACCGCGCGGTTCCAGTGGAGGTTCGAGTCCTCCCCGCGGCACCAGAACGCGCCGCGGTAGCCCAACTGGCAGAGGCAGACCGCGCTGAATCTCAGACTCTTGCTCCAGACTCAGCATTCGCCGTCGATCGCCGGATCGACCGGGCCCAGGCCCAGGGCGTCGAGATGCTGGTTCAAGTCCAGTCCGCACAGCTCGATGTGCGGTGGTCCAAAGGCAGGACGCGACGACATTACGACTGATCTGGGTTCTCAAGTGTGCCGGCGTGCGAAATGGACGGCATTCACAGGGCCCGGGGGCAGGCTACGCCCTCGGGCCCGCTCCCGTTTCCGCGACGGGAACCCTGTGAGTCACCCGCAGGCATGAAGAACGCCGCCTCCGGCTGGCCGAAAGAAGCCCACGGACGCGCCGCACGCACGGTCGGCTCAGGCAAGAACTGCGTGTGGCGAAACGTTGGGTCTGGCGGGTAATCGGATCACCTCGTTCGTAACGCACAGCATCAGACCTACGGATACGTTGCTTTTCAGTCGCTTGTGAATCTTTCTCTCGCAGGTACAGTCCGGGACCCGGTCGAGGGCATATGCCCGCCTTCCGGACCGCGACTGCATCAAGAACACGGGGAGAGAGCAAGTGAAAAGGTCAGCAAGATCACCAACACCGCCACGGTGAAAGCCAACGGTTGGCAGGCCACCCTCTCCCTGAGCCCGAGTGGCACACCGGTGAGCGAGAACACCCGTCAGGTCAGCTGGACCAACAAGAACACCTGGATCGCTGACATCACCGGAATCGCCGATCCGGGTGGCTCGATCAACACAAGCATCACCACCTGCTCCGACGGCGGCGCTTTCCATGCCGGAGTCAAGGCATTCGCGTCAGCCTGCGCCAACGACTGACTGGCGGTTCGCACCGCATGAAGCACAACAGTCTTCTGCGAGACGACCCCATGCGCGGGCGCAGGGGTGTGTTCGCCGCCACAGCAGTCGCTGTCTCCGTGGCGGTCTTCGGCGCCTCGCTCGTCATCGGCGGAGGGCCGGTGGAGCGGCCCGATCGACCCGGCGGCGAACTGGCGGAGCAACTCGACGCCCTGCGCGGGGCCAACGACCTCGTACGTGCCTCGCGAACCGATGTCGGGCAGGACCCGGCTCTGTACCCGACCGCCTACGGACGCTTGGAGGCAGCGGTTCCCACGGGCCACCGGAGTGCTGCGCCGGTGCCCGGGGTCCGGTACGGCGCCCTGGCGGATCTCGCTCGCCACGACACCATGGACACGCCTGCCTGGCAGGCGCATTACGTGTGCCTGTCGCTGACGGACTCCAAGACGATCGATGCCACAGCAGTCCTTGAGCGTGCCGGACTCCGGAAGCGGGCCGAGAGCGAGGCACTCACCTATCTGCGCGCACCCGACAGAGAGGACGACGCCCTCACCTCGCTCGCCACTCGTGCCGCCTTCTTGCAGACGATGACCTGCCTGGACCGCCGCCCTGACGTGCCGCGCCCCGCGTTGGACCGACTCGCAGCTGACACCGCGCGTGCCGAACAGCCTGTACCAGTGCTCTATGCGGTCGAGGCGCTGCGCACCGCCGGAGTACACGCCCGTGCGACACGGGCCCTTCGGGACGCCGACGCATTGCTGAAGTCCGACTGCTCCGCTCTCGAACCGATCCAGCGAGCCGCTCTCACCTTGCTGCGTCATCGGCTGACACAGCAGACGCGTACCTGTCTGGCGAGCGCCCTCGACGACCCGGACACCCAGACACGCTGGCTGGTCCGGCGTGCGCTCACCGTCGCCGGCGCCGATGCCTCCGCGCTGCTCCCCACCCGGAAGGGAAGCGTGCGTCCAGACGGTCTCGTCGCCAAGTCCCCGGCCCAGCTGGGCACACTGACCGCCACGTACAACGCCGTACGAGCCCTGACCGCCGCAGCCCAGTACACGCGCGCGCCGAAGTGGCTGACGGAACGCCTCAGACAACTGGGCTCGGACCCCGGTCTCGAACCATCCGACCGTATCCCTCTGGCCATGACGTGCCATCGCCTGTCCCTGGCCTGCGGAACGCAGGCGGACAAGGGTGCCGAGGAAGCCGCCCGGCTGCGAGTGCCGGCACGTCTGACCGAAGAGAACCAACGCCAGTGGTACGGGGCCATGGCGGCTCGCGCGGAGTTCGGCCTGAAGTGTCAGCAGAGCTCTGTCGCGTTGCCGACGGACGGGCACGCCGAGCTCTCCTCTCGTTCGCTGGACATCGTCGTGGTACTGGCCGACGCACAGTGTGACGTTCAGGCGCGACGGCTGACCGAGGGAGCCGACCTCGTTGCACAGGCGCGCAAGGCCCTGCGAGACGGGGACCTGGTGACCGCCTCCGACGCGGTTCAGGCTTCCCTCGCTTCCGATCAGGACATTCCGTCCACCCTGTGGGACGAGATTCCCGGACTGCTCAAGCGCTACCGCGACGCCGGATTCCGGGACCTGTACGCGCCCACGCCCGGTGGCACGGCTTCCGCGGAGGCCACCAGGGCCGCGTACTACCTCCTTGCCTGACCCAGCACCCCACATCGCAGGAGCACCCCTCGTATGAACACCGCATCACCGCCCGCCCTCCTGGCCGAAGGCCTGGGCTTCACCTACGCCTCCGGCGGCGGTCTGACCCACGCCGACCTCACTCTCGACGCGGGCACGATGGCAGCCGTGCAAGGCCCCTCCGGTTCGGGCAAGAGCACCCTGCTGGCTCTTCTCGGGCTGATCCTCACGCCGGACGAAGGCTCTCTGCGTGTTGCGGGCACGGACACCCGGGCTCTGACGGAGGCAGGGCGGGACCTGTTGCGGCGCCGTTCGATCGGGATCGTTCTTCAGGATCTCGGGCTTCTGACGTTTCTCAGTGCCTGGGAGAACGTCGCCGCGGCCTTCGGGCCGCGGATGGGTCGGGAGCGGGATCGGGCCCGTGCGTTGCTGGGGGAGCTTGGTCTGGACGGGGTGGCCGACTCACCGGTGAGCGAACTGTCCGGGGGACAGCGGCAACGGATCGCCGTGGCGCGGGCGGCGGTGAAGCTGCCGGCGCTCATCCTCGCCGACGAGCCGACCTCGGGGCTTGACCCGGAGAACGCGAACTCCGTCATGGCGGCGCTGCGTTCGTGTGCTGAGGAGGGGGCCGCAATCCTGCTCGTCACGCACGATCGCGCGGTCGCCGAAGCCTGCGATCAGCGGTACGTGCTCAAGGACGGCGTGCTTTCCACGGTGCACCTGGCGAACACCCCCAAGGAGCAGCTGACATGAGCCGCTGGAGCCTCTACACCTGGAAGCGCGACGGTCGTTCGCTGCGTCGGGCCCTGCCCACCCTCACCGTCCTGGCCGCGCTGTTGACCACGGCCGCGGGGGTGGCGGCGGGTGCCGCGGGTGCCGTGGAACGGGACGTTCTCGGGTCGGGAGGGCTGACGCAGGTCGAGCTCTCCTCCTTCGAAGGGGACGATTCCGTGCGCTCGCTCACCACCACCGGCCTGGGGGAAGCGGCGCAGGTGCCCGGTGTGCGTCAGGTCGTCGCCGACTACTCCGCCACCCTGTACGCGGAGGAGGACGGCACGTACGACCTCACCGGCCACACCCTGACACCGGCCGACGACCTGCCCGTCGCCGCGGGCTCGATCCCCCGGGAACTCGGCGCGGACGAGGTCGTCCTTCCCGCCACCGCCCAGGGGACCGACTTCGCTCCGATGCTGGGGAAGACCGTTGCCTTCGGCCACACCAGCGCCACGGGCGTCGGCTCCGGGACCACCGAGGTCGTGAAACTGCGGATCGTCGCCCTGTACGACCCGAGTTGGCAGGCGGACGGGCCGGGCGTCGCCTATCTCTCCGAGGGCACCGCCGCGTCGCTGGCCGCGGCACGTGCCGGGCAGCGACCGGACGTCTTCCGTGACACGGAGGGCGCCCAGTCCGCTGTGGTCGTGGTCGAGCACCAGCGGCAGGTGGCGGGCGTCGTGAAGTCGCTCCAGGAGGACGGGTTCGCGGCGTCCGCCGTCTCCGACCGGGTGCGTGACCTGCCGGGTCTCTTCGGTGCTGCGGACCTGGCGATGCGCTTCGGGGTCGTGGTCCTGGCGCTGGGCGCCGTATGGCTCGGTGCCGTGCGGGCCGCGGACAGCGCGCGGGCGCGGATCGGGCAGTTCGCGATCCTGCGGATCCTCGGCTCGGGGCGAGCGGAGCTGCGGCGGATCCTGCTGGGCGAGGCCGCGCTGTCCGGAGGGGTGGCCGGAGTGGTCGGCGTGGGCGTCGGCACGGGGCTCTCCGTCGCGCTGGCCGGACCGCTCAGCGACACTCTCGGACTGCCCATCACGCTGCCGGACGCCCTGCCCGGGCCGGCCTGGGTGGGGGCCGCCCTGCTGCTTCCGGCATTCGGCCTCGCCGTCGGCACCCTTCTCGGCGCCCGCGAGGTCCTGCGCCGGGATCCGTACCTCACGGCACGAACGCACGGTTGATCGACACCTTCGACGCACGGTTGACCGACAAGTTCGACGTGCTGAGGCCCGTTCCGTAGATGCGTTCATAAAGAACGTGGCCTTTCCAAGCATCGTCACATCCCCGAAATACAACAGCCCCATCCCCTCCAAGACCGCGATCTACCGTGGACACCGACCGCCCGGCCACCGTCGCCCGAAGGCAGCCCCCGCCCTCGACCAGCCGACAGGAGCCCTGTGTCCCGCGCCGCCCTGCGAAGCCTTCCGCCCTGGCTCGACCACACCCTGCGCGCCCAGCGCGGCCCCGTGCCCTGGAGCGCGGTCACGCGAGGCGCGCTGTCCGCCGGGCCGCTCCTCCTCGCCGCGGTGCTCGCGGACCGCACCTCGCTCGGTGTCGTCGCCGCCATCGCCGCGATGCTCGCCGGCGTCAACGACCGCCCCGGCAGCCGACGGACCTCCGTCAAGCGGCTGGGCATGCCGGCCCTGGCCGGAGCGGTCGGGATGTTCGTCGGGACGTACGCCGGTGATCATGTCGGGGCCGTGGCGCTCAGCCTGCTCCTCACCGGCGTCGGGCTTGTCGCGGGCGGGGTGAGCGCCATCGGGCCCGTCGCCTCCGGAGGCGGTACGCAACTGCTCGTCGCGTGCGCCATCGGCGCCGGGATGCCGTTGCCGGAGGAGGGATGGCAGCGCGCCCTCGCCTACCTCGTCGGGGCCGGCTGGCTGCTCGGGCTGCGGCTCGCGCTGCCGACGCCCGGTTCGCTCACCGGGGACTTCCGGTTCGACGGCGAGCGGGAGGCCGTGGCAGCCGTCTACGACGCCGTCGCGGAGCTCCTCGACGCCGTCGGCACCTCGCACGCCACCGCCCGGCGCGTCGCGCTCACCGCCGCGCTCGACCACGCGCAGGACGCCTTCGCCGGACCGCGGCTGCGCCGGTACGCCAGCTCCTCCGCCGAGCGGCGGCTGTACGCCCAGTACGCCGCCGCGCTGCCGCTCGCCGAGGCCGCGACCGCGCTCGCGTGGGCGGGGGAGGCCGGCTCCGGGCGGGCGTCCGCGGGACCCCGACGGCTCGCCACCGCCGTACGGGAGAACACGCATACCGGGCCGCTGCCCGCGCCCACCCGTTCCGCGCCCGGGCTGCGGGCCCTCGACGACGCCCTCCTGCGTGCCGCCGAGGCCTTCGACCAGGCCGAGGGGAGCGATCTGTACACGCGTCGGCGTACCGGAAAGGACCTGCTGCGGGCCGTCTTCGGAGCCGGTGGGCGTGAGTACGGGCTGCGGGTCGCCCTCTGCTTCGGGGCCAGCGCTGCCGTCGCGCAGGCCCTGCACCACGCCCGCTGGTACGGGCAGCACGAGCACTGGTACTGGCTGCCCGCCACCGCCGCCTTCCTCGTCAAGCCCGACCTCGGACCCCTCGCGTCCAGGGTGCTGTGCAGGGCCGCGGGGACCGTCCTCGGCGCGCTCGTCTTCGCCGGGTTCGCCGCGGTGCTGCCCAGGCCGGAGGGGCTCATCGCGCTCGTCGCCGTCAGCGGGGCCCTCATCCCCGTCGCCACCCGGCACTTCGCCGCCCAGACCGCCGTCGTCACCGTCCTCGTGCTCGCCCTGGTCATGGTCGGCGGCGAACCGCAGGCCTCCGCCGGGCGGATCGGCGAGACCCTGCTGGCCTGCGCGATCGTCCTCCTCGTCGGCCATCTCCCGATGCCGGGACAGCGCGGCGGCGCGGTGCGCGCCCGGCTCACGGCGGCGAGCGGCGCGGCCCAGGCGTACCTCGACCACGTGCTGCGCGAGGCCGACACCGACCCGCGGGGCGACTCCGACCCCCGCGCCCTGCGCTGGACGCTCCGCCGGGAGGCCTACCGCACGCTCGCCGAGGCCCGTACCGCCATCGCCCTCGCCGCCGCCGAACTCCCCGCGCTCGCCCGGCACTCGGAAGGCGCGGACCACATCGTCGCCACCCTCGAACGCCTCGTCGACACGATCACCGCCTGCGCCGTCCACCTCGACGACTCGGGCCGCCTCACCCCGCACCACACAGAACGTCTCACGGAGCTGCTGGAGGAACTGGCCGAGGACCGCGAACGGGTGGGGCTACGACTGCCTGAGCTGCCCCTGGCTGTATAGCCCCACGACGCTCTGCGCCCCGCCAAGGCCGCGCTACGCGACCCGTACCCACACCGGCGCGTGATCCGACCCCGCCGCTTCCCGTCGCTCCGCCGGATCCACCCCCACCGACGGCAGCCGCGACGACTCCTCACCCGGCAGCCCCGTCCCCGCCGCCGTCACCCGGCGGACCAGCCGATGGCTCAGCAGCAAGTGGTCGATCAACTCCCGCCGCCCGGAGTTGACCCGGGAGAAGCGCTGCTCGGCCGGGATCTTCGGAGCCACGTTCCACAGCCGTACCGCATCGCCCCCGTCGGGCCGGTCGAAGCCGGGCGTGCCGAGTTCGGAGCCGGGCGGGCC
Source organism: Streptomyces sp. S3(2020) (assembly GCF_013044505.1). GTDB lineage: Bacteria > Actinomycetota > Actinomycetes > Streptomycetales > Streptomycetaceae > Streptomyces. The sequence continues at coordinate 17,653 of NZ_JABERD010000155.1, forward strand.
GAGCAGGATCTGCGTGGTCGCCGCCTGGACCTCGTCGTTGAGATCGCCCAGCACGACCACGTCCCGCTCGCGGCCGTCACCGTCCAGCAACTCGTCGGCCAGCGCGCGCAGCGACGTCGCCTCCGCCGCCCGCCGGTACAGGGCGTACGCGCCGAACCGCGCCCGCTCACCCTCGTCGCGCGGCTGGAACCGGCCGCCCGGATACGACAGCAGCTTCGACTTGAGATGGCAGACCGCGGCCCGCAGCGGCCCGCTTTCCACGGCCGCCTCCACCGCCAGGAAGCCACGGCCCGCCTCCGCCACCGCGAGCCCCTTGTCGTCCGCCTGCACCGGGCGCAGCTTCGCCGGGAACCCGGTCGTGTCGTGCAGCACCTCCAACGGCGTGCGGCTGAGAAAGCCGACCCGGATGCCCCGGCCGTCCGGGTGCAGGGAGAGCGCGGTGTGCCAGGTGCCGCCCAGCATGCCGACCAGATCCCGCAGCGCCTCCGGCTCCCCGACCTCCTGCACGCCCAGCAGCGTCGGATCGAGCCCCGTGATCACCTCGGCCAGAGCGGCCAGCTTCGTCTCGTACGCCGTCTTGTCCCTGGGGCCGAACGGGCCGCCGGGCCGGTAGAGGTTCTCCAGGTTCCAGGTGCCGATGACCATGCCGGTCCCCCTTCACAGACACTGTGGTGAGGCCAGGGTGCTCGTCCGGCCGAGCTCACGACAGAGTCGGGACAGGATGCGCGGTTCGGCTCACGCGGCGCGAGGACGCCGTCGTACGTTGGCGTGATGACCGACTCTCCCGCCGACCTCGTCATCACCGGATGCACCGTTCTCGTGCACGACGATCAGGAGCACATCGGGTTCGAGGAGAACGCCACGATCGTCGTACGAGACGGAGTCATCGAGTCCGTCACGACGTCCCCCGAAACCCCGCCCGCCGCCGAACTCATCGACGCCCGCGGACAAGTCGCCCTCCCCGGACTCGTCAACTGCCACACCCACGCCCCGATGGTCGCCCTGCGCGGTGTCGCCGAGGACCTGCCCACGGAGGAGTGGTTCAACGACGTCGTCTGGCCCGTCGAGTCCAACCTCACCGCGAAGGACGTGGAGTTGGGCGCGCGGCTCGCCTGCGCCGAGATGATCCGCGCCGGTGTCACCTGCTTCGCCGACCACTACTTCTCGATGGACACGGTCGCCTCGGTCGTCGAGGGGTGCGGGATGCGTGCCCATCTCGGCGAGGCCTACTTCTCCTCCCAGGGTCCCCAAGGGCGGGAGAAATCACTGGAGTTCGCGCTACGGCACCGAGGCGCCGCGGGTGGCCGCATCACCACCGCGCTCGCCCCGCACGCCCCCTACACCGTCGACGACACCGACCTCGCCGCCACCGCCGAACTCGCCCGCGAGCACGGACTGCCCGTCCACCTGCACGCCTCCGAGAACCGCGACCAGGCGGAGACCAGCCTCGAACGCCACGGCGTCACCCCCATCGAGGTCCTGGCCCGCACCGGCATCCTCGACGCCGACGTCCTGATCGCGCACGGCACCGGCATCCTCGACCGCGACCTGCCCGTCCTCCAGAACGCCACGGGCCGCGTCGCCGTCGCCACCGCACCCCGCGGCTACCTCAAGTTCGCCTGGCCCACCACCACACCCGTACGCGCCCTGCACGACCTCGGCATCCCCGTCGGACTCGCCACGGACGGCGCCGCCTCCAACAACTCCCTCGACGTATGGGAGTCGATGGCGCTCACCGCCCTCGTCCAGAAGTCCACGACCGGCGACCCGCGTTGGCTGACGTCCCGCCAGGCCCTTCACCACGCCACGCTCCAGAGCGCCCGCGCGGTCGGGCTCGGTGACACCCTCGGCACCCTCGCCCCCGGCCGGCGCGCCGATATCGTCCTCGTCGATCTCAGCGGCCCGCACACCCAGCCCGTCCACGACCTCGCCGCCACCCTCGTGCACAGCGCCCGCGCCTCCGACGTCCGCACGACGATCGTCGACGGCCGGGTCCTGATGCGCGACCGCGCGCTGCTGACCGTCGATGTGGCGGAAGTCGTCCGGGAGTTGGGCGAGCGGATGCCCGCCCTCCTCGACCGCAGCCACGGCAGGCGCATCCAGGACTACGACACATAAGAATTCTCCGATACGGCGATGAGTTCCGCTGCTGCCCGCGGTCACCACCCTGAACGGACCGTCGCAGCAGGAGGAGCCATGTCGCTTCCGGAGCTTCCGGAGATCGTCTCGCGTGAGCAGTGGCGCGCGGCACGCGGGGAATTGCTGGTCAAGGAGAAGGCGGCCACACGCGCGCGTGACGCGCTCAACGCCGAGCGGCGCGCGCTGCCGATGGTGGAGGTCGACACGGAGTACGTCTTCGAGGGCGGTGACGGGAAGGCCACGCTGCTCGACCTGTTCGAGGGACGGGACCAACTCGTCGTCCACCACTTCATGTTCGCGCCCGAATGGGACGCGGGCTGCCGCAGCTGCTCGGCGTTCCTGGACCAGATCGGGCATCTCGCGCATCTGAACGCACGCGGGACGACCTTCGCGGCCGTGTCCAGGGCGCCGTACACCAGGATCCTGCCGTTCAAGGCGCGGATGGGATGGACCGTGCCCTGGTACTCGTCGTACGGCAGCGACTTCAACCACGACTTCGAGGTGACCCTGGAGCACGAGGGGGAGTCCTTCGAGCGGCCGGGCGTGAGCTGCTTCCTGCGGGACCGGGACCGGGTCTTCCACACCTACTCGACGTACGAACGAGGTCTCGACGGACTCGGCTCCACCACCAGCCTCCTGGACCTCACCGCGCTGGGGGCGCCCGCGGGGAGTGAGCGCGTTCGCTATCACGATGAGTACGAGAACTGACACGGAAGGTAGTGGAAGTGACACGAACGGTAGCGGAAGTGACCGTTCGGTAATCGAACTCTCACGCTGCGCGCTGAACCCGTGTCAACTACGTCTCAGTCCCGCAACTCAGCGAGCCGGTCGGGCCCTTTAGAGCGTTAACTCCTAGAAGAGCGACGCTTTATCGGAGGTGCAGGATGGTGAACGGGCGGACCGTGCTCGAGCGCTTTCCCGCAGGTGGGCCGCGAGGCTCGTGGCCGGCGGAGGAGTTCGCGCACGCGCGACGGCTTGAGGGAATGCCCGCCGAGGTCGTGATGGACCTCGCGACGGACACGTTCCTGGTGATCGTGCGGGGCGGCGAGGCCGACGCCGTCGCGTGAGCGTCAGCTCGCCTTCGGCGCGGTGAACTGGTCGGCCTGGAGCGAGTACAGCTCCGCGTAGACCCCGCCCGTGGCCAGCAGTTCCTCCGGCGTGCCGGACTCCACGAGCCGGCCCTGCTCCAGCACGTGCACCAGATCCGCGTGGCGCACGGACGCCAGCCGGTGGGTGATCAGGACCACCGTCTGTCCCGTGCCCGCCAGGGCGCGGATCTTCTCGAAGACCTCCAGCTCGGCCCGGGCGTCCAGGGCCGCCGTCGGCTCGTCCACGATCAGGATGCGACCGCGGCGGTACGCGGCCCGGGCGATACCGAGGCGCTGCCACTGCCCGCCCGACAGCTCGTGCCCGCCGCTGAAGTGCCGGGCCAGCAGGGTGTCCAGGCCGCGCGGCAGATCGGCCACCACCTCCTGGGCCCCGGCCTCGGCGACCGCGTCGGCCAGCCGCTCCTCGGTCAGGGGCGCGCCCGAGCGGCCCACCGCCACATTGACCTTGGCCGTGAACGGCCACCGCTTGAAGTCCTGTGCCACCATCGCGATCCGCTCGGCGAGCAGCCGCCGGTCCGCACCGGCCGCGTCCACGCCGTCCCACAGGATCCGGCCCCGGTCGGGTGTGTAGAGACCGGAGAGCAGTTTCACCAGGGTCGTCTTGCCGGAGCCGTTCTCGCCGACGAGCGCGACGATCCGGCCGAGGGGGAGGGCCAGGGTGATGTCGTCGAGGGCGGGCCGGGCGGACTCACCCGGATAGCTGAACGTGACGTTCTCGAACCGGATCTCCCGGGGATCCTCGGGCAGCTCCTGGCCGCCGACCGGGATCGCCCGCTTCTCCGCCTCGACGTACAGCCGCTGGAGATCGCCCACGAACAGGGCCTCCTGATGGAGCTGGTTCAGCTCCAGGACGAGGCTGTCGAGGCTGGACGAGCCGGAGCGGATCGCGATCACGGCCGTACCCGCGACGGAGAGCGCCATGGCCCCGGCGAGCAGCAGACCGCCGAGTGTCGCGTACGTCGCCACCGTCGCGATCCCGGTCCAGGAGGCCGCGATGAGTCCCGTACGGGCCGCGAGCCGCGCCAGTCGGGCCTGTTCCGCCTCCGCGACCTCCGACATCGCACGGTAGTGGTGGAGCAGGAAGGGTCCGACGCCGTGCAGCCGGATCTCCGGCGCGGACTCCGGTTCGGTGAGCAGCCCGCTGAGGAGATGGCCGGCGCGGGCGTGCTGCACCCAGGTGTGGAAGGACTCGTAGCGGCGGCGCGCGACGGTCAGCGCGCTCCAGGCGCTGGGCAGGGTCATCGTCACCAGCAGCGGGAGCAGGGCGGGGTGCAGCACGGTCAGGACACCGGCGGCCGCGACGAGGGAGATCGCCCCGTTCATGACCCGGGTGGCGTAGGCGATCATGCGGCGGGCGGAGGTCGCGCCGTACTGGGCGGTGTCGAGCAGCTTGTGGAAGGCGTGGTCCTCGATGGCGGCCAGCTCCACGGCCGCGGCCCGCTCCAGATAGCGCTCGGTGGCGACACGCTCGACCTTCGGTTCGAGGCGGCCGGTGGCGTACGTGGACGCGGCTCGCAGCAGCGCGGAGACCAGCATGACGCAGGCCATGGCGGCGAGGGCGGGAGTGGCACCGCGCAGCCGCTCCTCGATCGTTCCGCCGCCCATCAGCCGCCCCAGCACGCTGTTCACGGCCAGCAGACTCACCGCCTGCGCCAGACCCCGGCCCGCCTCGGCACCGAGCACGACCCGCGCGGCCTTGCGGTCCGCCTGCCAGGCCAGCCGGAAACTGAGCGCGAGCAGTGCGGGCAGCTGGCGCACCATGGCCCGGAAGCTCAGCTGCAACCGGGCGTCGGAGTGGCTGTTCCAGCCCGTGTCGTACCGCAGGGGTCCGCCGAAGAGCAGCCGCTCGGACTCGGACAGCTCGGGCTCCCTGACGTCCCGTTTCTTCCTCACCGTCGACCTCCCCCGCTCGTGGACGGAGGGCCACTATCGCGGGAGGGGGGTGCCGGGGGCAGGGCGCAGACAC
>NZ_JABERD010000156.1 GCF_013044505.1 Streptomyces sp. S3(2020)
GGGGGGGGGGGGGGGGGGGGGGGGGGGGGCGTGCGGGGGCGGGGGCGGGGGGGGGGGGGAGGGCCCGCCGGCCGGCGTGGGGCGGGTCGGGGGCTCGGCGAGCTGGTGCCGCGCCGAGGCGTGGGGGTCGGCGGGTGCTGTGCGGTGGTCGGGGCCGGGGAGTCCCCGTACGGTGCTCCGGCGGTCATTCCGCCCGGACTCGTCCAGGCCCGTGCCCGTGCCCGTGCCTATGCCCGTGCTCGCCTCTGCGCCGGGTGGCCCGTCGGAGGCGTGCCGTTGCCCGGGAATGCGCGGGGGCACCCGCTCGGAACGCGTGGACCCCGCGATGGTGGCGGGCCGGGGTGCGGTGGCCGGGGCCGCGGTGTCGCCGTCGCGCAGCACCTCCTCCTGCGCGGCCCGCAGTTCCGCACCGGGCGCAATACCCAGCTCCTCGTCGAGCCGGGCCCGGGCCCGCTGCCAGGCGTCCAGCGCCTCCGCGCGCTGTCCGAAGGCCGCCAGCGCGCGCACGAGCCGGGCCTGGAGCTGTTCGTCGAGCGGGTGGTCGGCCACGGCGCGGTGCAGGACCGCGAGCAGCGGTCCCGTCGCACCCAGCGCCAGTGCGGCGTCCGCCGCCTCCTTGACGGCCGACAGGTACTCGCGCTCCAGCGCGGTGAACACGGGGTGCGACCGGGCCTCCAGGGGAACCCCCGTGGCGACCGGCCCCGTACGAAGGGCCAGCGCCTCCCCGTACAGGGACAGGGCACCCTCCGGGCCCACCGCGCGGGCCCGCCGCAGCAGGTCGCGGAAGTGCAGCAGATCGACGGAGTCGGCGTCCGCGGCCAGCCGGTAGCCGCCCGCGTCCCGGATCAGCAGACTGCCCGTGGCCCGATTGGGCAGGCCGGGTTCCAGCAGCCGTCGCAGCACCCCGATGTGCCGGTACACCGCGTTGGCCGGAGAGGCCGGCGGCGACTCGCCCCAGAGCGCGTCGACCAGTTCGTCCATGGCCACCGGACGTCCGGCGTGCGCCACCAGCAACGCCAGCAGCAGCCGTTGCTGGGCCGGTCCCAACTGGACCTCCCGGTCGTCCCGCCAGACCCGTACCGGACCCAGCACCGCGAACCGCATCATCGTCTTCGTCCCCGAACCGGAGCCGGCACGGCCCCTCCTCCCAGCCACCTCAACGCCTTTCCCCCGTACCCCCGTTACGTTCGTCAGTCGGGAAGCCCGTCGATCCACCCCAGCACCAGCGCGTTGAACTCCTCCGGGCGTTCCTGGAAGAGCCAGTGGCCGACCTCGTCCAACACCAGGGACGCGCTGTACGGGTGAGGGCTCACCGCCGCGTCCCAGTCCCCGTCGAGTCCCTTGGCCTGGAGAGAGGCACCCGCCGAGACGGTCAGCACCGGGCAGTCCCGACGTTCGAGGTACGCCTCCGCGTGCGGGCGCACGGTGAGGTCGGTGCCCTTCTCGAAGAGACCGAGGAAGACCTCGCGCACCGTCTCGGGGTGCATGCCCAGGACGCGCCGCCGGTGCCGGACGGCGATCGACTCGTACCCCGACCCGGCCGTGGTGCCCTCGAGCCCGCCGAGCACCGCCGTGGCGACCCCGATCGGGTCGGGCGTGGCGAAGGCGGCGGCGATCTGCGCGGCGAACCCCGCCTCGAAGCCGTGCGAGTGGTCGACGGCGACCACGGCCCGTACCAGCTCGGGGTGTTCGACCGCGAGGACCGAGGCGACGACGGCGCCCATCGAGTGGCCGATCACGACGACCGGGCCGGCGTCGACGGTCTCGATCAGTTGCGCGAGGTCCGCGGCGAAGTCCCGCGGGTGGAAGCCGCCGGACGCTCCCATGGAACGCCCGTGCCCGCGCAGGTCCGGTGCGAGCACCCGGTGGCGTGCGGCGAACGCCGGTATCTGTGCCGCCCAGTCGTCCGAGTCACAGGTCGCCCCGTGCACGAACAGGACCGTCTCACCGGGCGTGGCCCCGCTGGGACCCTCGTCCGTGTGGAACAGACAGTTGTTGTTCACCGTGTACGTCACTGCGCACGCTCCTCGAAAGTAGGTGCGAGGAGGGTAGGCAGGGGGGAATGGACGAAGTGTGCCGCGCTTGTGACCGCGGCCGGCACTCGGTCGCCCTCGCCGCCCCCGCTCCGGAAAAGTTCGGTGGCGTAGGCATGCACCAGGCCGTGCCAGGCATAGCGGCCGGGCAGGCGCTCGGTGAGCAGATGGGCGCCGGTGAGTTCGGCGAGCACGGCCCGGGTCCGGGGGACGGACAGGCCCGCGATGCCGGCCGCGGCGTGGACGGTCACTTCGGGGCCGGGGTGGGACGCCAGAAGCCTGAACAGCCGGGCCGCGTCGGGGCCCAGTGCGTCGTACGACCACGAGAGCACCGCCTGTACGTCGACCGTGGCCTCCGGGTCGCGGAACGCCCCGAGAGTGCCGTGCCCGTCTCGCAGGCGCGCGGCCAGGGCCGCCAACGGCAGGTCGGGGCGCGAGGCGGCCTGGGCCGCGACGGCGGACAGGGCCATCGGCAGCCGCGCGGTCAGTCCGACGATCTCGTCGACCACCGCGGGCTCGGCGGCCATCCGGTCGGCGCCGAGCCGCACTGCCAGCGCCGCGCGGGCCTCCGCCGGGCCGAGCACGTCGAGGGTGAGTGGATGAGCGCCGTCGGCGGTGGCCAGGGCGGTAAGCCGGTTGCGGCTCGTGACGAGGACCAGACAGCCGGCACAGGCGGGCAGCAGCGGCCGGACCTGGGCGGCGTCACGGGCGTTGTCGAGCAGCAGCAGCACCCGTCGGCCCGTCAGCAGGCTGCGGTAGAGGGCGGACCGGGCGTCCAGGCCGGTGGGGATCCGCGGGGCCGGCACACCGAGGGCGTTCAGGAACTCCCGTAGCGCCTCTTCCGGGGGCAGCGGCGGTCCGGCCGGGCCGAAACCGCGCAGGTCCACGTACAGCCGGGCGTCCGGGAACCGGTCGGCCACCTCATGGGCCATGTGTACGGCCAGGGCGGTCTTGCCGACGCCGGCTGTCCCGCCGAGGGCCGCGATGACGGGGCTGTGCGCGGGACGGTCGGTGCCCTGGGCGGAACAGCCGCCGTCGATCAGGGCACGCAGCCAGGCCAGTTCGAGCTCGCGGCCCGTGAAAGCGGGCGGTGCGACGGGGAGTTGGGTGAAGTGGGTGACGGGGGACGCGGTCTCCGAAGTCACCCGCTCCTGTGCGGAGTTCAGTTCGGGACCGGGAGGGACGCCGAGTTCACCGGCCAGGCGGGCGACCGTCGAGCGGTACACCTCCCTCGCCTCGGCCCGGCGTCCGGCCGAGGCGAGGGCGAGCATCAGGCGGGCTTGCAGTCCCTCGTCGAGGGGGTACCGGTGCGCGGTGTCCGTCAGGGTGGGCAGCACCCGGTCCGCCGTACCGCTGCCGAGCGCGGTGTCGGCCGTTTCCCGCACGGCGGCGGCGTACTCCAGGTCGAGTTCCGTGAACACCGGGTGCGCGGGTGCCTCGCCGGGGCATCCGCCGGCCGGGCCGTGCCACAGCCGCAGCGCCTCGGTGAAGACGGCGACGGCGGACTCGGCCTGTCCCTCGCCGCGTATCTCCCGTGCCCTCATGAGGAGTTCGCGGAAGCGCAGCAGATCCACCGAACCGGCGGGCACCGTGAGCCGGTAGCCGCCCCCGCCGCGCACCAGCCGGCTGCCCGACGCGCGGGCGGGCAGTCCGGGCTCCAACAACCGCCGCAGTTCGCCGATGTGACGGTGGATCATGTTCACCGCGCGGGCCGGCGGCCGGCCCGCCCACAGCCCCCGGACGATGTCCGCCAACGGAACCGGGGAACCGTCCCGGGCCAGCAGCAGCGCGAGCAGCGTACGGCGCAGCGGCGGCCCCGGATCGACCTCGGCGCCGTCCCGCCAGACCCGGACACTCCCCAGCACCGAGAACCGCAACAAAGGTGGTTCCATCGCATCCGCTCCGCAATTCGCCCCGAGTCCGTCGAGAAACGGGTCACGATGCTACGCAGCGGCGGTGAAGCGGCTTACGGGCAGGACATTTCAGGCGTGCCGTGCCGCTCTACCCGGCCGCGTCGGCCACCACCTCCGCCACGACTGCCAACGCGTCATAGCGGTGGAACTCGTCCCGCAGCTCGGCCGCGCGCCGGGCGGGCCCCGGTTCGCTCAGGACCCTGCGCACGGCGTCGCGGATCGCCTCCGGCGACGGCCTCCCGGAGCGCAGGTCGACACCGGCGCCGCTCCACTCGACCCTGGTGGCGATCTCCGGCTTGTCCTCCCCGGCACCGCCCACGACGAGCGGTACGCCGTGCCGCAGAGCCATGTGCACCCCGCCGTACCCGCCGTTGGTGACCAGCACGGAAGCGTGCGGAAGGAGCTCCTCGAAGGGCAGATATCCGCCGACGCGCGCGTTCGACGGTACGGGCCCGAGTGCGGCCGGGCCGTCGGCGCGTGCCGTCGCCGCCACGACGAGGACGTCCTCGCCGGCCAGCGCGTCGATGGTGGGCCTGACCAGATCCGTGAGGTCGTCGTTGGCGAACGAGCCCTGGGTGACGAGCACGACGGGCCGGGTCTCGTGCTTCAGCTCCCCCCACCAGTCGGGCAGCACCCCGGGCCGCTGCGGTCCGGCGGGCGCCGGTCCGGCGAACCGGAAGGAGGCCGGTGCGTCGCCGCGCGGGTACTCGAAGCCGGGGACGGTGAGCTGGAGATAGTGGTCCGGCACGGTGACCACGCAGTCGAGAATGAAGCCGGGCAGCTGGGTGCCGCTCTCCCCGAAGTTCTCCTCGATATGCCGCTGGGTGTCCGCGAACATCTCTCTGACCTGTACGTTCATCGCCCGGTGCTGTGTCTTGGCGCCCTCCCCGACCACCGGAGGCATCGCCAGGCCGAGCGGCGGTGCATCCTCGCTGAGCAGCATGGGCAGGGTGATCCCGAGGCCGACCGTGACCGGGCGGTGCCCGGGCGCGGCGGACAGGGTGAGCGCGGCCGTCCCGAAGAACAGGGGATCGCTGATCACCACGGACGCGGGGAAACGCGCCAGCAGCGCGCGCAGCGCCCGGTACTGGGCTGCGGTCGGGTCGCCGAAGACGTACTTCATGTCGTACTCCAGCTGCGCGGGTCCCTGCGGAATCGCGGAGCGCTCGGGGAAGTAGACCTCCAGTTTCCGGTCGTCGAAGTCTGCGGCCGGCGGCAGCGACACATGCTGGGCGCCCACCTCCCGTACGGCGTCGGCGAACCGGGCCCCCGTCAGCACCGTGACCTCGTGCCCGCGCCGCACGAGGTCCGCGGCGATGGTCAGGACAGGCTGGACATGGCCGTGGAACGGCGTTGCGGCGGCGATGACTCGGGCCATCGAGGACTCCCTGGGTTCGGTGGGTGATGGGAGGGAGCGTAGGAACGCGTTGTGGAGAAGAAGTTGGCAGGTTTTCCGCACTGTCCGTGCCTGACGGCTCGCAGAGAACCGACATGTTGATTTGGCGACCGGTGCGGTCTGGTCCGGGCACGGGATCCGTAGAGCTCGTAACAGGCTCATGAGGGGGTCCCGTTGAGTCGCCTCCAGCAGTCCCAGGGCGCGGCTCCGGACTGTTCGGCGCGGGCACCAGGTCGGTGAGCATGTTCTCTCGATGGCCTCGGTTCTCGAAGTGCCCGATGTACGGGTGCTCAGGACCTTGCCCCGGACCGGTGGGTCTGGTTTTGTACCCCGTTACAAGTGAGTGATCACGGAGACCTGAGGAGAACGAGCGGCGTGGAGCGGGGAACGCGGACGAGCACCAGAGGCTCCCTGCCGGAAGGGCTCGGTGAGGCGATACAGGAGACCGCCAGGGCCATTGCCGCGCTCCTGGACGGCGCGACGGACATGACCGTTTCTGTACCGGGGCTGGAGTGGACCGCCGGGGAGACGGCCGCCCACCTCGTACTGGCCAACGAACTGATGGCTGATCTCGCGTCCGGCCAAGAACGCCTCTACGGCGACGGCACGCCGCAGAGCCTCGCGGCGGCCAACGCACAGAGCCTCATCGAGTTCCCCGAACGCGGGGCGGAACCGCTGGCCACGATGCTCGTGGAGCAGGCCGACAGGTTCCTGGACGCGGTGGACCGCGCTGCGGCGGTCGGGACCGAGGGCCGGATGCTCCTGACCCCGCTCGGTCCTATGGACCAGGACGTTCTCGCCTCGTACCTGCTCACCCACATGCTGGGCCATGGCTACGATCTCGCCCGCGCGCTGCGTCGTCCGCACATGATCAACGAGATGCGGGTCGGGTTGTGCCTGCCGTTCCTGAAGACAGCGATGCCGCGCATCGCCGCCACGTCCGGGCTGACGGCCCGATACACCCTGCGCATCCGGGGCGGCGCGGCATTCGGCGTCACCTTCACCGACGGCACGGTCGACGTGCTTCCTGGCCCGCCGGAGCGTTCGGACTGCACCATCGTCACCGAGCCGACCGCTTTTCTTCTCATCGCGCTGGGACGACGGGGCCCGTGGCAGGCCATGGCACGCGGAGATGTGCTCGCCTGGGGCCGCAAACCCTGGCTCGCTCCCCGCTTCCCCACGCTGTTCAACGCACCCTGACCATGGCCCGCCTGGCGGGGGAGATGGTGGCGCACGTATGTCTCGTCGGAACCGTCGGCTGCCCGGGAATCGCCCCGATCTTGTCCTCAGGGAGACGTAGCGGGTCAGCTGTCGGCACCGCACCTCTCGGCCCGTGGACCGCTTCAGGCGGAGGTGCCCGAGCTCCCAGTGTGCTGGGTGAACGTCCCAGCCGCACCAGTGTGTTGACCCCGCACAAGGCGTACCTCGCCCGCCGGTGGGCCGACGGGTGTGAGAATGCGCAGACTCTGAGGAATGAGATCGCCGCTCGCGGCTACCAAGGATGCCGCAAGAGCGTCCGTCGCTTCCTCAACGCCCTTGCCTGACAAAACGGTCACGACTGATGCCGCCTCCACCGCCCGCAGTTGCCGACGTAATTCGGTGGATCATCGGCTGCCCTGCCGTCAGCCTTCGCCAACGGGCTCCGCAAGGACTTTGCTGCAGTCACCGGGGGCCGCATCGACAGGTCCTGCTCTGCCCTTACACGGCACGCCAGTTGAGGATCACGAAGTCCCCAGGCGCGACATCGGTCACCCCCGCACCCACCGATTCCACGACCCCGGCGGCCTCGTGGCCGAGGAGGAAGGGGAAGCCGTCGTTGATGCCACCCTGCTCGTAGTGCAGGGGGTCCTTGCAGTCCGCGTACAGGGCCCCGGCGATGACGGTGACGGAACTGGGCGGCCCCGCGTGCCCGGCCAGGGGCCCGCGACGCTCGGCGGGAATGCCATGGGCACAAGGGAGTTGATGTCCAGCCGACACAGCCCTAGGGTTACTTAGGTAAGCCTAACTTCGTCTGGGTGGTGATTGTGTGGCCAAGGAGAGCGTGCGGCTGGGCACTGTGCAGGAGACGTTGCTCATTCCGCTGTACGGGCGCGCGCTCGACGCGCGGGCCCGCCACCCGGTCCTGAGGGACGACGAAGCATGCGGCATGGTCGAGCGGATCGACTACGACTTCGCCAAGTTCCGCGGCCCTTCCCTCGGCGGCTCCGTACTGCGCAGTGCGATCTTCGACGGGTGGGTCAGACGGTTCCTCGCCGAACACCCCGACGGCACCGTGATCGAACTCGGAGCAGGACTCAGCACCCGTTCGCACCGCCTCGACAACGGTCGGGCGCGCTGGTTCGACCTCGATCTGCCGGACACCGTCCAGTTGCGGCGGCGGTTCTTCACCGACTCCGAGCGGACCACGACCCTCGCGGCCTCGGTACTGGACACCGACTGGTTCGAGCAGGTCGCGCGGACCGGCGGACCGTATTTCTTTGTCAGCGAGGCCGTCCTCCTCTACCTCGACGAGGAGCAGGTCCGCTCCGTCGTACGGGCTCTGGCGGACCGCTTCCCCGGGGCCGACCTGAGCTTCGACACCGGCGGCGGCGCCATGATGCGCAACCAGGACCGCAACCCGGTGTTCAAGGTCGTCGACGCGCGGATGACCTGGACCTGCGACGATCCGAAAACCCTGGAGGACTGGGGGCTGAGGCTGCGCGAGAGCAGGACATTCGCCACGGCGCAGCCGGACGTGGCCCGTACCTGGCCATGGCGCCACCGTTACGGCATGCGCCTGCTGGCGCGCCTGGTCCCGCCCGTCGTCAACTCGTACCGGATGAACCTCTTTACGCTGGAGAAAGGCCAGTGACCGCCCTTGTTTGACGGCGGCCATGACAAGCCGGCTCTTTGGCACCTTCCGAAAAGCCATCCAACTGGCCAGCAGGATGCGGCGTTTGAGGAGATCGAATCCGGCCCGCCCGTAGTGCTGGCGCTCGAGCATCTTAAGAGTTGCGCGGAATCTCCCCATGTCTCCGTCCATGTACGGGAGGTGACGTCGCGTCCCCATCGTCGCGGTGGGAACGTGATCCCGATCGATTCAGGGTCGGGACTGGCTAACTCCACGATCCAACAGCGCCTGGTGCCAGTCCCTCTGTTCTAGGACTTCCTGATTGAAGAGGGCCTGCGGGAGTCCAACCCTGTCGGCCGGGGCGGATATACCCTCGGTCGGCGGGCCGGGGGCCACCAGCGCGGCCTGGTGCCGCGGCTGACGAAGCTGTCGTGGATTCCGGGCGAACAGGAGTGGCTGCGCATCTTGGAGGTTGCACGGCAGGAGCCGATCCGCAACCGTGTGATGCCTGCCCTGGCCTACGACGCCGCGCTGCGCCGCGAGGAGTTGTGCTCGCTGCGGACTGATGATCTGGATCCGGCCCACCGCACGCTGCGGGTCCGGGCGGAGACGACGAAGAACCGGCTGGAGCGGGTGGTCCTGTACTCGGCGTCGACCGGGGTGCTGATGTCGGCCTGTCTCGCGCACCGCGCCACCATCAGTACGGCGCGAGGACCGCTGTTCCTGTCGGAGTCGCGGCGCAACTACGCACAGCCCCTGACCTGTGGACGTGGTCGAAGGTCGTACGCCGGATCGCCGTGAAGGCCGACTCCCGCGCTCTTCCACGCACACCACCCGGCCCCTGTGTCTGACCGATCTGGCCAGGATGGGCTGGGAGTTGCACACGATCGCCTCCTTCGACGGCCACCGTCACACCGATTCCAGCGTGCAGTACACCCATCTGTCCGGCCGGTACCTGGCTGACAAGCTGGCCCGTGGGATGGAGCACATTCACGCCTGGCGAATACAGGCGCTCACCTTCCCGGGCGCCTCGTCGGCGGGGGTGTCGCGGTGAGCGCGTCATCCGCCGGTCCCGTCGTGGAGGGCGGCGAAGGACGCTGGTCCTGGCCGATCGTCCCGGACCACTACGAGACTGGCAACGCTATGCGAGCGCGTGTGGCTCGCGTTGGAGTGTCTCATCCTAGGTTGAGTCAGCCGTGCAGTGTGTCTCAGCCACAACTTCGGTGACTGTCGGCATACACGTGAACAAGGCCCTGGCAAGTTTATTGTAGGCGGAGATCCCCACGGGGCGCGGGATGACTGTCACTCGATGGTGGGAATCCTCCTGTTGATCGGGTCTCCAGCTCGGGAACCGCGGGCAGTTCCAAGCGTCGGATCAGTCGCAGCAGCGTGGTGCCGCTGATCAGAGTCGACAGGTGGGTGGCGAGGCGGTCGCAGGTCTGCTCTCCCAGTGCGAAGGCCAGCTGTTCCAGAACGTGTTGGAGCAGCACCGTCCGACGTCCGTAGCGGAAGGTCAGCCCCTCGACCTGCTCAACGAACGCCTTCTTGGCGCACTCCGCGTTGTCACAGAAGAAGCGGCGGACATCCAGACCGATCCCGGTCTCCTGCCCGCCGATCGCTGCGTCAGCGAGTCTTCGTGCGTACCGGCTGTGCACCCGCCTTGAGGACACTCCGCAGGCGGTGCGCTGGACCGTCGGCGCCGTGCAACTGGCGGTGATGAGCACGGCGCTTCCGACCTTGACCACCTGGCCGACAGCCACAGCCGGCAGGTACGGGAGTAGAACTTTGAGCGGGCCACAAGAATGATCCCCCGCCGGGGATGGCTACACCAAGATCAACGGGTTCACGGAAAGTGTCGAAGAGCCAGAACGAAATGGCCGTTGCCAGTCAACCCGATCAGCCCTTGGCTCGATAGCGCTTGCGCCGCTCAAGCAGCTTCTGACATCCAGATCCGTCCCGCTCGCAGATCCCATCCCGTGCGACTCTGGGCACTGGAGCCGGGCGGTCAACATAGGCTAGGCTAACCATATGACTCGAGTAGCTGTGTTGGGGGCTCGCGGGCGGATGGGCGTGGCCTCGGTCCGCGCAATTGAGGCCAGCTCCGACTTGACCGTGGTTGCCGAGATCGACGTTGATGACGACGTGCAGGACATCGTCGACCACAACGCTGATGTCGTGCTCGTGTTCTCCCCACCGGACGTTGCCCACGAGCAAGTCCAGTGGTGCATCAAGCAAGGCGTTCATGTGGTGGTGGGGACATCCGGCTTCGACGAGCGGTCTGTGGAGCAGATCCGCGCCGCGCTGGTCGACCATGGTGACGTCAGCGTGTTCGTCGTTCCGAACTTCTCGGTCGGTGCGGTGCTGTTGACCAAGTTCGCCGCAAAGGCCGCCCCGTACTTCGAGTCTGTCGAGATCATCGAGATGCATCATCCTGGCAAGGTGGACGCGCCATCGGGAACGGCGCAGCACACGGCCGAACTGATCAGTCGCGCTCGCGCCCAAGCGGGTTGCGCCCCATCACCCGATGCCACCTACCTCGACCCACATGGCGTGCGCGGCGGGCGGATCGAGGGAGTCTCCGTACACTCGATCAGAGTCCGTGGGTTCATGTCATCGCAAGAGGTGCTGTTCGGCGTCGACGGTGAAATCCTGAGGCTGCGATACGACTCCGTAACACGCGAGTCCCTCATGCCCGGAGTGCTCACCGCGCTGCGCGCCGCCCCAAATCTCACCGGAGTGACGGTCGGGCTCGACGCCGTACTGAGCCTCGGCTGACACGAAGCAACGACAGACATCAGCCTGAATCTTCCGCTACTCACGAAGACGGAGTGCTGCTGCCGGAACTGGCCGTCGGCGGACTGGATCTGACGTACGACGAGGTCGGCGACGGCGACCTCGTCGTACTCGTGACGGGCACCGGCGCGCAGGGCAACGTATGGCGCACATGGGTGGACCCGCGCACGTGGTTGGAACGTCGCTGGGCGCACACGTCGTTGCAGGAGCTGGCGCTGAGTCGCCCGGAACTCGTGCGGCGAGGAGTGGCGATGGCGGCGCATGAGCGCCTCGATGAGGTGAACCGGCGCCTGAACGTCGGCGAGTGACAGCTGTTCGATATGTCCGTGGCGCTGTCGGCCGAGTACAAGGCCGGAATCGAGGCGATCTTGAACCTGTCTCGCGCGACATTGAGCGATGCCACTGAGGCACGGGACTGGCGCGACGTACTGGCCCACTCGGCGGAGCCGATGGATTCCGGTGAGCGCGGTCGGCTTGAGGCGTCCGCCCAGCTCAAGAACTCGTCGCGGCAAAGAATGCGATCACGAGGCCACTGCTTTTCATCGGCTTCACCGATGACCGAATGATTCCGGCCTACCTGTGCCGTGAGGTTGCCGATGCCGTACCGGGTTGGCCGTAGGCCAGTGGTAGGAGTCAACTGCCTTGCTGGGGGCCGGAGATGACTGCTCGCCGTCCGTGTCCGCCTGCACCGGGGTCGTTGGAGGAGTACGCGGCCCGGTTCGACGCCCTTTTCTCAGCCTGGCGAGCGACGGGGTTATCGCGAGTCCCTGACCGGGCTGCTGGCACCGGGGGAGCGGATGCCGGGGGTGCAGCGGCCGTAGTTCTTTCTGTTGGAGTCCCCCTGGGAGGGCGAGCAGGCCAACGACCGGCGGCTTGAGCTGCTGCGCGAGCAGCCGGCGAGGCTCCGCACTACGGCGGGGTGATCGTGATCGACGATTCCGGTGACCGCAAGGCCGGGACGGTAACTGCGCATGTGGGCCGGCAGTGGCTGGGCCGGTTGGGCAAGACGGACTATGGCATCGTCACGGTGACCACAGTTTGGACCGACGGCCGTGTGTTTTGCCCGCTGTACGCGACTCCGTACACCCCCGCCCATCACTTCACCCGCGGCCGCTCGGATCCGGCCTTTCGTACGGAATCGCAGCTGGCTGCCGCTCTCGTGGTCCACGGGAAGGCGGCGGGCTTCGGCTGCCGAGCGGTGGTCGCCGACTGTGCCTACTCGGTCAGCTGCGACTGGCATCTCGCGCTGCGCGAGGCGAGCCTGGCGTACGTGGCGGCGCTCAAGCCGCACGGAGCCGACGCATAGTCGGAGGCCAGGTGCAAGGACCCCCTGGCCTGACAGTTGGTGACCTTGCCTGCGGGTTCCGGTGTACTGCCGGGCCACACACGCCGAGGCGTCCCCGTCCCTGAGGAAGCCTGTGTCATCGGCGATCAGCGTCGAAGCCGACCGAGGCAATGCCCAGCGGGCTCGTGACCGCCGCGGCGCGTTACCCGTCGCCATGCATGTGGCTGCCCATCACTCCGTCGGGCCAGATGGGTTCGCGGTTCTTCACCGTCAGGATCGGCACGGCCGGATGTCCGAGCCGGGACAACGCGTATCGAGGGGCATGTCGCCGGCCCACTCGTCGGCCTCGACGTCTTCCGGTGGCAGCGCCGCGATCCCGGTTCGGTCGGTCACGTGTTTGAACGACACTCTGCGCGCCCTGGCGGATCGGATTCAGCACCGCTGATCGTAGATAAGTTAGGGTAGCCTACCCTATACGACCTTTAAGGTAGCTCCTCGAAGGGAAACCAATGAGCATCGAACCGCTGGCCCTTGACGGGGTCGTGCCGTTTCCGCCGGAGGCGGCAGCCAAATACCTCGCCGAGGGAAACTGGCGCGATCAGACGCTGCCGGAATTGTTGTTCGCCACCGCGGAGCGCTTTCCCGACAAACTCGCTGTCATCGACCGCAAAGCCCAGTTGAGTTATGGACAGCTCACGGACGAGGTCCTGCGCCTCGCTGCCGGCCTGCGGGATCTGGGACTGAGTCGTGGCGACCGGGTGGTGGTACACCTGCCCAACATCTACGAGTACATTGCCGTCGTCTTCGCCTTGTGGGAGCTCGGGGCGGTTCCCGTCGTCGCTCCCATCGCGCACCGTCGTGCCGAGATCGAGCATTTCATCGAGATCACCGAGGCGCGTGCCTACATCACGGTCGCCTCGGACAGCGGTACCGACCTCGCTGCGATGGCTGCCGACCTGAAGCAACGGTGGGCCCATCTGGAGCACACCGTAGTACTCGAACGTGATGGCGGCGGCGCCGAGTTCGAGGCGTTGCTGTCGAAGGGATCGCTTGAGCACGCGCGACGGTGCAGCCCGCAGGACGTCGCTCTGTTGCAGATGTCAGGCGGTACGACGGGCGTTCCGAAGCTGATGCCGCACACCCACCAGACGTACGGCTACGCACTGCGGAGGAGCGTCGGGGAACGAGGTATCACCGAGCGCACCGTGCATCTGCTGGTCATCCCGATCTGCCACAGCATGTCGACCCGTTCGCCCGGATTCCTCGGTGCGTTCAGCGTGGGCGCCACCATCGTGATCGCACCGAACGGCAGCCCCGACACCGCGTTCCCGCTGATCGAGAAGCACGGGGTGACCCGCGCTTCGCTGGTGCCCCCGATCCTGCTGGCCTGGCTGAACTCCTCTCTCCGCAAGCGCTATGACCTCTCCAGCCTGAAGACGCTCATGTGCGGCGGCGCGAAGCTGACCGAATCTGTGGCGAGCCGGGTCGAACCGGAGTTCGGCGTGCAGCTGTCGCAGAGTTTCGGGATGGGTGAGGGCCTGGTCGTCAGCAATCCTGCCGATGTCGACCGGGCCACCAGCGTGCGGTACCAGGGCCGACCGGCCTCGGCGGCCGACGAGTGCATAGTCATCGATGACGAGGGCAACGAGGTACCACCCGGTGTACCTGGCCACTTGCTGACCCGGGGACCGTCGGTGATCCGCGGGTACTACCGCAACCCCGAGCAGAACGCGCTGGCGTTCACCAGCGATGGTTTCTACCGCACCGGCGACATCGTCGAGCGGGACGAGCGGGGCTTCATCAGGGTCGTGGGACGGTCGAAGGACCAGATCAACCGGGGCGGCGAGAAGATCGCGCCAGAGGAGCTGGAGAACGCGCTGCTCACTCATGCCGGCGTCCACAACGTCTCCGTCGTCGGCGTCGACGACGAGGTTCTCGGCGAACGCATCAAGGCGTACCTGATTCCCCGGACGCCGGAGAGCGCGGCCGAGCTCACCCTGGGCAAGCTGCGCCAGTTCCTGCGCGACAAGGGTCTCGCCACGTTCAAGCTCCCCGATGTCGTGGAGGTCGTCGACGAGTTCCCGTACACCGCGGTCGGCAAGGTCAGCAAGCGCCTGCAGCGCGAGCTGAGCTAGGCGCATGTCGAACGAGACCACACGTGTCCTCGTCGTGGGCGCGGGCCCCGTCGGAATGGTCTGCGCCCTGGCGCTGAATCGGCTCGGTATCCCGGTGACCGTTCTCGAGAGCGAGGCGGCGCCGGTACGGGATCAGCGCGCGGCGACCATCCATCCGAGCACACTGGAGATGCTCGACGAACTGGGCGTCACCGAGAAGATCCGGGCGCGCAGTCTGCTCTCGAGCACCTATCGCTTCCACGACCGGCCGACCGGAGAGGTGGTGGCGGAGTTCGACCTCGGCCGGCTCAAGGACGAGATCCGGTTCCCGTACGTGCTGCAGTTCGAGCAGTACAAGCTGACCGCTGCCATCGCCGAGGAGTACGCGAACGAATCCGACTTCGACGTACGGTTCTCCCACACGCTGACCGGCCTGACCGAAACCGCGAGCGGCATCGAGGTGGAGTACACCTCACCTGCCGGCACAGAACGCATGCAGGCGGCCTACGTCGTCGGCTGTGACGGTGGCCGATCGACGGTGCGAAAGCTCGCCGGCATCGAGTTCGAGGGATTCACCTATCCGGAGCGGTTCATCAAGATCGCGACCAGCTTCGACTTGAAGACCGTCAAGCCGGATTTGGCGTTTCGCAACTACTTCTCCGACCCGAACGAGTGGGCCAACGTGTTCAAGGTGCGCGGAGAAGCACCCGAGGGGCTCTGGCGAGTGATTCTGCCGATCGGCCAGGACGAGGACGATGCCACCGCGTTGTCGGCGGAGCGCGTCGAGGAGCGGTTGCAGAAGTTCCTCCCGAAGTCCGGCCCCTACCACGTCGAGTACCGCGACGTTTACGGAGTCAATCAGCGCGTGGCCGCGACCTTCCGTCAGGGGCGCATCCTGCTCGCCGGCGACAGCGCGCACGTCAACAACCCGATCGGCGGCATGGGCATGAACGGCGGCATCCATGACGCCATCAACCTGACGGAGAAGCTCGCGAAGGTGATCGCCGGTGACGCCGGCGACGACCTGCTCGACCTCTACAGCCGCCAGCGTCGCCATGCCGCAGTGAACTACGTACAGGCCCAGACGATCGCCAACAAGCGGCTGTTGGAGCAACGCGACCCCGAGGTGCGTCGACGCAACTTCGACGAACTGCGCCGCACCGCCGAGAAGTTCGATACCGCCCGCGCCTACATGCGCCGCGCGGCTCTGTTCGACAGCCTGCAAGACGCCGCCGCCATCACCTGAGGAACCCGCGATCTCGGGTTCGCCGCGTCCGGTGCGGTACGGCGTGCCGTACCGCACCGGACAACGAAATCCACTCAGCTGACTGTCCCCGGTGACAGGACCTGACTATTCCTCATCGGTAGCTGATTCCTTGACCAACAGGTTCGTAAGCAGTGGGCCCCATTTTGGTAGACCGGAATCGGGTTCGAGGATGGACTGATGGTCCTCGCCTTCAGCAACGAAGAACGAGAAGTTGGTCAAGTGGCTGTTCCATCCCAGCGCGTCCTCAC
This sequence comes from Streptomyces sp. S3(2020), assembly GCF_013044505.1. Classification (GTDB taxonomy): domain Bacteria; phylum Actinomycetota; class Actinomycetes; order Streptomycetales; family Streptomycetaceae; genus Streptomyces. Next base: position 15,880 of record NZ_JABERD010000156.1, read on the forward strand.
GACCCAGCTCCGCCACTCGGGGCGTATGCGTCGCGGATGACGCGATCACGAGCGCCTCGATGTCGAGAGTGCCCCGCGTCGGCGCGGACGTCAGCACATCACAGCGGCGGCCGGCCGTCTCGACAGCCTTGAGTTGCTTCGGGTCGGCGAGCAACTCGTTGAACGCTTCCTCGCCGAAGGCTTTGAGCATTTCGTCACGCATCGATTCGGAAGATCCCGGTCGTTCGAGGCGTTCCGTCGAGTTCTCCGAACCGGCAGGCATGGCATCCACGATCACCAGAGGGCCGACGCGCTCCCCTCGGGAGAGGAGCTGGCGCGCGACGGCAAACATGACATGTGCGCCATATGACCAACCCAGTAGTTCGTACGGTCCGGTCGGCTGGAGACCCTGGATGATGTCGGCATAGGTCGCGGAGAGGTCTTCGAGGTCATCGAACTCGACATCCAGACCGACGATCGCCGGATCGTCGATTCCGACCAGTCCGACGCCGTGCGGAAGGTATCTCGACAGTTCCGAGTACATGAACGAGGCGCCGAACTTCGGGTGTGCACAGAACAGAGTGCGGCCGTTCAGGGATTGAGTGAAGCGGGTCGCGATCGCGGTGATGTCGACCTCGGGATCCGCGTCCGGCTGCATCTTCTTGTCGACCACCGAACTCAGCTCGCCGATCGTGGAAGCGGTGATGACGTCCCGCATCGCTATGTTCACGGGGAACGTGCGATTCATTTGCGAAGCCAGCCGCATGGCCGCGAGCGAATGGCCGCCCAGACGGAAGAAATCGTTTGCCGCGCCCAGGACCAGACCCTCGTCAAGGTCGAGCACCTCGCGGAATATCGCGGCCAGCGCCAGCTCCGTGTCCGACTCGAGTGCCCGGCCCGTGCCGAGTCCGGACGCGGCTATGTCGGCCGGAGGCAAGGCTCGGCGATCCAGCTTCCCGGTCGGGGTGAGGGGGAAGGAGTCCACCGTGACAAGGGCTGCCGGGACCATGTAGTCAGGCAAGTACCTGGTCAGATGGTTACGCAACGACTCACTGATGTCGGTGTCTGCGGTCGTGCTGTAGTAGGCAGCCAGTTGCGGCCCCGTGGAATGTTCGAAGGCGACCACTTCGGCGCGTGTTATCCCGGGGAATCCTTGCACCACGTCCCGGATCTCGTCCGGTTCGATGCGGTAACCGCGAATCTTGATCTGCTCGTCGGCGCGACCGAGGTAGTCAATCATCCCGGTATCGTTCCACCGGGCGAGATCGCCGGTGCGATACATCCGTTCCGCTGGTTCCCACGGACAGGCGACAAAACGTTCGGCGGTCAGCGCGGACTGCCCCCAGTATCCGCGCGCGGTTCCATGGCCGGCGAGGTAGAGCTCACCGGCGACGCCGGGAAGCGCGGGGTGCAGATTCTCGTCGAGGATGTAGGCCCGGGTGTTGAAGATCGGCGTTCCGACACTTGAGGTGGCGCTGTCGGCCAGATCGGCGCCGAGGGCATTGATCGTGTACTCGGTGGGTCCGTAAAGGTTGTACGACTCGACTCCGGGTGCGCCGCGCAGCTGTTGCCACAGCCGGTCGGGGACCGCCTCGCCGCCGAGGGAGACGAAGACGACACCGGGCGCATCGGAGGATACGGAGCTGCCGGCCGGCCGGTCCCGCTCCAGCAGCCCTTCCTCGACCAGCAGTTGCCCGTAGGACGGGGTCACATCGAACCCGTCCATGCGCACCTCGTCGTAGTGCGCCAGCAGCCGCTGATGGTCGCGACGCATCTCCTCGTCGATGACGTGCACCTCGTGGCCGTTCAGCAGCCAGAACAGCTGCTCCCATGAGGCGTCGAAGGAGAATGACGTCGTGTGCGCGATCTTCAACCGGCGCCCGCGCTGGTGGTCCACCACCCGATCGAAGATCTTCTCGACGTGGTTGACGTACATGTTCGTCAGTCCGCGGTAGCCGACGGCGACTCCCTTGGGCCGTCCGGTGGTTCCCGAGGTGAAGATGATGTACGCGAGGTTGTCGAGCGAGACCTGCCCACCTCGTTCCGCTGTCGTGATCGGAGCTGTATCACTCTGCTCGAGGTGATCCGCCGTCGTTGCGGAGTCCAGGTTGATCACCTTGCCGACGGCGCCGGTGAGCCGATCCACGTCGCGGTCGGTCACCAGAGTGACGGTCGGTTCGGCGACCTCGATCATGTAGCCGATCCGTTCGTCCGGCAGTTCGCTGTCCACCGGGACGTAAGCGGCTCCAATGGCGAACACCGCGAACATCGCGATGACCGTGCGCTCGTCGCGCGGCAGCAGCAGCGCGACCCGATGCTCCGGGCGCACTCCCTCGTCAAGCAGAAGTCGGCCGTAGCGATTCACTTCGGCGAAGAACTCCGCGAAGGTGAACAGGCGGTCTCCGGCGACAAGTGCCGTTTCGGATCCGGACAGCCGCACCTGCCGGTGCAGCAGCTCGGCGACCGTGACCGGTTCGATGTCGCGGATGAGGTCAGCGGCGATACCCGTGTGCGGGGCGGCCTCGTCCGGCAACAGCGCGGACATCGTGCCAACGGGCTTGTCCAGCCGGCGAGTGAGCGAAGTGAGTACCTGCACGTAGCGATTGAGCAACAGCTCGGCGGCCGGAGCATCGAAAGCGTCCCGGCGGTAGGACAGGCGCACGTGCACGGTCGCCGATCCATCGCGTTCTTCCGGGTCGATCGCGAACGTCACCGGGTAGTGGGTTGCGTCATCAACCTTTGCGCCGACGACCTGCAACCCGGCTGTTTCTTCCCCGGCACTCTTGCCCAACGGCACGTTCTGCACCACGAACAGCGTGTCGAACAGGACAGGAACGCCTGCGTTGGTCTGGATCTGTGTCAGAGCGGCTTGCGGATAGTCGATGACGTGCAGTTGCTCGGACTGGACCCGGGCGAGCAACTGCCGATTGGTTTCGAACGGGGGTAGATTCACCCGCATCGGGACTGTGTTGAACAGCAGCCCGATGATTCGGTCAGAGTCGGGCAACGACGGCGGCCGGCCGGAAACGGTGTTACCGAAGACGACGTCGTTGCTTCCGGTGAGCCGGCTGAGCGCGATCCCCCAGGCGGTCTGCAACAAGGTGCCCACCGTGACCTTGGCATCTCGTGCGGTACGGAACACCCTCGCGGCCTCTGCCGGGCTGAGATCGAGGTGGAGTTCACCGGTCTCGCTCTGGGCGTCACCGAGGTCGACGAAGTCAGGGCGCAGCAACGTTGGGCCGGCCAGTTCCGCGAGATAGTGGTCCCAGGCGCGATAGGCGGTTTCGGGATCCTGGTCGTCGACCCAGTCGAGGTAGGAGCGGAAAGACGCCGGTCGCACCCGATCGGCGTATTCGTCATCGGCGTAGATGCTCAGGATCTCATCGAACACCGCGTTGATGGACCAGCCATCCAGCAGGATGTGCTCGAAACTCATGACGATCGTCCACGCTCGGTCGCCCTGTTCGAGCAGCGTGAATCGGATCAGCGGCGGGATCTCGAAGTCGAACGGCTCACCTCGCTCGGTCGCGAGGAACTGCTCGACGTCGACCTTGCGGCCGCCCCACTCGTCCAGTCGGATGACCCGCACGGGGACTTCGACGCCGGACGGGATGACCTGTACGTCCCCGGGAGGCACGAACGCTGCCTTGAGGTTGGGGTACCGCTCCATCGCGCTGGCGATGGACGCCGTCATCCGCTCGGGATCGAGATCTCCCGCGATCTGCCGGGTGATCTGCGAGACGTAGGTGTTGTGGTCGTCGGATTCCTGGGACCGCAGCAGGTGATAGAACAATCCGCGCTGCAAGGGGGCAAGCGGCAGGATCTGGGTATCGCGCCCGTAGCGGGCTCGGATGGATTCTTCTTCGGCGGGCGTCAACGTGACCCGGTCAGCGCGACGCAGAGTGAATGCGTCTCGGCGCTCGTGGCCAGCAGCAGGGAGCCCGGCGCCGACAATCTCTTCAGTAATCGCGGCGGCCAGCGCCTGCGTGTCGACGTCAACGGTGTCCGCCGACTCCACCCAGACGCGGACGACCTGGTCGCCGGGCTCACGACCCGAGACGTGGACCTGGATGCCGAGTCCGTCCCCCGGTACGCCGACACCCGCGGCAGGCTCGGCGATCGGCTCCGCTTGGCTACGGAACACACTCACGCGGATCCGTGGGATCGGAAGATCGTCGAAGAAGCGGCTGAATCGGGGGTGTGCGGCCAGCACGGCGTATTCGGTCGCTCGCTCCGGGCTCAGTCCGATGACTTCGCCATCGTCGAGCAACACGGGGAATCTACGTGTCATCAGGGGACCGTCGGACTCGTGGAACTCCACGAGCAGATCACCTTCAGCGATCCCGGCCAACGCCTCTGCCACGGCCGTCAGCACAACGGACGGCAGGGAGGCTTCAGTTGCGGCGGGAACCGCACGTCCAGCCGTGCCGCTTGACGCTTCCCAGTCGCCTCGCTGCCGCAGCACAGTGGCGGTCGCATCAGCGAGCTGATCTACCCAGTCCTCCCAGAACGGATCGTCAAGGACAGCCGCCAACTCGTCGTCCTTGTAGCCGGACGCGGCCCGCGTGGACGTGACGACGACCATCGGAATTTTTGCCTGATAGGCGGTGACCAGCTCGGTGAGCTTCTCCCTGACCGCATCCAGCATCTCAGGATTGCCGGTCTCGGCGACCAGTTCACCGGCGCCGCTGTCACGGATCGCCAATCGCAAGGCGAGGCCTGCTCCCGACAGGGCGTGACTGACGTGGTCGATCGCCGCCCGCCAGAGCGGAGCCACGCTGATGTCGAAATCTTCAAGCGGCAGACGGAAGCGGCGAACGTCACCGACGGTGTTGTCAGCTTTGGCCCGGCCCTCGTCGTAGGCACGAACGATCTGGGCGAGTTGCTTGACCGTCAAATCCGGGTGCTGGGAGCCGAGCACAAGGAAGCGCGCTGTGTTCCGCAACAATCGTGACGTGGTTTCCGCCGAGAACAACTCGCGGGCCGCGTTCAGATTCATTCCGAATGCGCCGCTGTCAAGCCTTTCGATGCTCGACACGAGATCGAACAGCGCAGGCTGAGATGTCAGTGGACCATCCGCAGTGGTCGAGGCGTAGTTGGTGAGCGGCGACGCCGCACCCGAATCTCCGCCGCGATCCACGTAGGCGGCCATCACCTGGAAAAGCGGGCTGATCCCGACCTGGCGGGGCGGGTTCACCGCCTCGACGACGTGCTCGAACGGAACGAGCTTGTGGTCAGCAGCCTCGAGCATGCGATCACGGCAACTGAGCAGCGTCTGCGCGAACCCGGTTGCAGCGTCGATATCGGCGCGCACCACGACGGTGTTCACGAAGTACCCGATGAGGTCCTGCAACTCGGGCTGGTCGCGCAAACTGGCCGGGGTGCCGATAGGTACCGTATCCCCGGCACCTTCATCCCAGAGCGCCAACGAAAATGCCGCAATCAACGCCTGAAGCGGTGTTGCCTTGTGCTCGACCAGGAACTCGTCGACCGTGGCTGTCTCATCACCGGTGAGGGACGTGGTGGCAGGTCGTATGGTTCGTTCTTCGGATCCGTCGCGTGGTTGGTCGAGGGGTAGGACGGTTTCCGTCGGGAGATCTGACAGCACGTCCTGCCAGTACCGCAGGTCCGATTGGTAGCGAGACCCCGGATCTTTCCGGCTGCCCAGCACATGTCGCTGCCAGACCGCGAAATCGGCATACTGGATCGACAAGGGCGCGGCCTCGGTGGAATTGCCGGCAGCCGCTTCGAGATAGAACTTGTTCAGCTCATGAACAAGGATCCCAAAGGAATCCGCATCGGTGACTATGTGATGCCCGTAAGCCACTAGCACATCGCCACCGGGATGGCGCAACAAATGAAACTTCAGCCCGCACTCAGAGGTGAAGTCGAGTGGCAGTGCGGCAACCTGAGCGATCTTGTCGCTGAGTGGCTCAGGACCGACGTGTTCGACCTCCAGGACCTTGGTGTCGTCGTCGGGAGCCGCGCAGATGACCTGGCGGAGCGATGAGGTCGCCTCGTCCGGCACGAGGATCGTGCGCAATATCTCGTGACGAGCGACTACCCGACGTACCGCCGTTGCCAAAGCATCCAACTCGAGCCGCACGCCTGCTTGCAGCACGATTTCTGTGCGATAGATCGAACGCCCTGCGATCTGCTCTGTGAACCAGAGTGCTTGTTGTCCGTAGGAGACGGGGATCAGGGCGGGGCGTGGCAGTTCGCCGATTCGTGTGCTGGGTGTCTTGGTGGTTTTGGTGGTGGTGTCGGCGATGTGGGCGAGTTCGCTGATGCGGGGGTGGTCGAAGACGTCGCGGAGTGTGAGTGCGGTGCTGAGTTGTGCGTTGGCGCGTGCGACGACTCGTGCGGCGAGCAGTGAGTGCCCGCCGAGGCGGAAGAAGTCGTTGTCGACGCCGAGATCGGTGTTGTCGTTGAGGTGTAGTACGTCGCGGAAGATGCCGGCGAGGGTGATCTCGGTGTCGGTCTGTGGTGGCCGGCCGTCGGCTGCACCCGCGGTGAGGTCTGGTTGGGGCAGTGCGCGGCGGTCCAGTTTCCCGTTGGCGGTGACCGGGAATCGGTCCAGGCGTGTGAACGTCGCGGGGACCATGTAGTCCGGTAGCGACCGTGCCAGGTGCTCGCGGAGTGCGTCGAAGGGCACTGCGTCCGTGGTGCTGGTCGTGGTGATGTATGCGGCGAGGTATTTTCCGCCGGCGGGGTGGTCCAGGGCGGTGATGGCGGCGCCTGACACTGCTGGGTGGTGTTCGAGGGCGGCGCGGATTTCGCCGGGTTCGATGCGGTATCCGCGTATCTTCACCTGGTCGTCGCTGCGGCCGAGGTATTCCAACTGCCCCTGGGGGTTCCACCGTACGACGTCGCCGGTGCGATACAGGCGTGCGCCCTGGTTGT
>NZ_JABERD010000157.1 GCF_013044505.1 Streptomyces sp. S3(2020)
GTTCATCGTTCGACTTGCATGTGTTAAGCACGCCGCCAGCGTTCGTCCTGAGCCAGGATCAAACTCTCCGTGAATGTTTACCGGTCATCCGGTGCACGCACACGAGAGCGGAACCACCGGCGGAATAAGCCGATGGTTCACAGCGTCCTCGCTGTATGTTTTTTCAAAGGAACCTCATCTTCGACCGTGACGGCCGGAGACGGGGTATCAACTAATCTGGCGTTGATTTTTGGCACGCTGTTGAGTTCTCAAGGAACGGACGCTTCCTTTGTACTCACCCTCTCGGGCTTTCCTCCGGGCTTTTCCCTTCGGTCTTGCGTTTCCGACTCTATCAGACCGTTTCCGGTTCCGATTTCCTCGGTGCTTTCCAGGTTTCCGCTTTCGCGTTTCCCTTTCCGGCGATTCCGACTCTATCAGATCCCTTCGGGCCTGACTCCCAGTCAGAGGGGCTTGCCTTCCCGGCTGTTGGGCCGTTCCGACGAGTGAGACTTTAGCGGACTCCGTGGTCCCGCGCTAATCGGGGCCTGCATCCTTTCGAACGCGGATTCCTCATTTCGCAAATACGCATGCCAATAGAAAGACAGCAGCCGGATCGACTGAAGTCGACTAGAGGTTGGTACTTGCGGAATGGCTGTCCGGGGACCGACCGGGGTCGGCGCTCACGTCGGACAACTCGGAGAACACTACGTACCGGGACGGGGAGTGTCAACTCGCGCCCGGACAGACCCCTGCGGGCGTACCCTGGTCCGCATGACGACGCGTACGTACACCCAGCAGTGGTGGGCCGCCTGACGGCGGCCGGACCTGCGTATGCGCTCAACGGCCGCCGCTTCGGCGGCCGTTTTCGTATCTCCCTCCGGAGCTCCTGAGGGCCGGCCGTCGGGGACGGCGGTCTCGACCAGGAGATGGAGAAGTGATGACGCGAGTCTTCAGTGGGGTCAAGCCGACCGGGCATCTGACGCTGGGGAACTACCTGGGGGCCATGCGGCGGTGGGCAGCCGTCGATCAGCACCAGGCCGATGCCCTGTTCTGTGTCGTCGATCTGCATGCACTGACCGTGGAGCACGATCCGGCGCGGGTACGGCGGCTGAGTAGGCAGGCGGCGACGTTGCTGTTGGCGACGGGGCTGGATCCGGAGCTGTGCACCGTGTTCGTACAGAGTCATGTGGATGAGCACGCGCGGCTCTCGTATCTGCTGGAGTGCGTGGCCACGGACGGCGAGATGCGGCGGATGATCCAGTACAAGGAGAAGGCCGCGCGTGAGCGGTTGCGGGGCGGGAGTGTGCGGCTGTCGCTGCTGACGTATCCCGTGCTGATGGCGGCGGACATCCTGGCGTACGGGGCCGACGAGGTTCCGGTGGGCGATGACCAGGCTCAGCATGTGGAACTGGCGCGGGATGTCTCGGTGCGGTTCAACCAGCGGTACGGACACACGTTCGTGGTGCCCCGGGCCACGCCTCCGAAGGTGGCCGCGCGGGTGATGAACCTCCAGGAGCCGCTCTCGAAGATGGGGAAGAGCGATGACACCGGGCCCGGGATCGTCTATCTGCTCGACGAGCCGGACGTGGTGCGGAAGAAGGTGATGCGGGCCGTGACCGACAGCGGGCGGGAGGTCGTCTACGACCGGGAGGCCCGGCCGGGCCTCGCCAATCTGCTGGACATCCTCGCGGCGTGCACGGGTGGGAACCCGGAGGCGCTGAGCGGTGTATATGAGTCGTACGGCGCCTTGAAGAAGGACACCGCGGAGGCCGTGGTCGAGGTTCTCAGGCCCGTGCAGGAGAGGCACAAGGTGTTGTGCGCGGATCCTGGCTATGTGGAGGGGGTGCTGCGGGATGGTGCGCAGAGGGCTCGGGCGATGGCCCGGCCGACCGTCGATGCGGCGTATCGGGCGATCGGGTTGCTTCCGGCGGCCGCTGATATCGCGGTGACCGCTTAGGGCGACGTGTGCTGGGCCGCCGCCCCCTGAGGTGGATGGAGCAGGGGGCGGCGGGTGGTCAGCTGTTGTTGCCGGAGGCCAGCTCGCGGCTGCGGTCGCGGGCGGCTTCGAGGGCGGCGATGAGGGCGGCTCGGACGCCGTGGTTCTCGAGTTCGCGGATGGCGTTGATCGTGGTGCCCGCGGGGGACGTGACGTTCTCGCGGAGCTTGACCGGGTGTTCGCCGCTGTCGCGGAGCATCGTGGCGGCGCCGATCGCGGACTGGACGATGAGGTCGTGGGCCTTGTCGCGGGGCAGGCCGAGCAGGATGCCGGCGTCCGTCATGGCTTCGACCAGGTAGAAGAAGTACGCCGGGCCGGAGCCGGAGAGGGCGGTGCAGGCGTCCTGCTGGGACTCGGGGACGCGGAGCGTCTTGCCGACGGCGCCGAAGATCTCCTCGGCGTGGGCGAGGTGCCCGGCGGTGGCGTGGGTGCCGGCGGAGATGACGGACATGGCCTCGTCGACGAGGGCGGGGGTGTTCGTCATGACGCGGACGACCGGGGTGCCTGCTGCGAGGCGCTCCTCGAAGAAGGAGGTGGGGATGCCTGCCGCGCCGCTGATGATCAGGCGGTCGGCGGGGACGTGGGGGGCGAGTTCGTCCAGGAGGGTGCCCATGTCCTGCGGCTTGACCGTGAGGATCAGGGTGTCGGCGGTCTTGGCGGCCTCGGCGTTGGTGACCGGGTTGACTCCGTAGCGCGCGCGGAGCTCTTCGGCCCGTTCCTGGCGGCGGGCCGTGACCAGGAGGTCGGCCGGGGCCCAGCCGCCTCGGATCATTCCGCTGAGCAGGGCTTCGCCGATCTTGCCGGTGCCGAGGACTGCGACTTTCTGGGTCATGGCTGCGGGTGCCCTCCGGGGGTTGCGTCGTCCGGGGTTCATCCTCGCACCGGGGGTGGGTGTGCGGCTCGGCTGTCCGGTTGGCGGGACGTGTGCGGCTTATGCGGTGCGGCGTCGCAGGGTGGCCGCTCCCAGGGCGAGGACGAGCAGTGCGCACCCGGCCACGATCAGGGCGTCGCGGACGAAGGCGGCGGTCATGTCGGTGTGGTTGAGGACCTCGTTCATGCCGTCGACGGCGTAGGACATCGGGAGGACGTCGGAGATGGCCTCCAGGACGGGGTGCATGTTGTCGCGGGGGGTGAACAGGCCGCAGAGGAGGAGCTGGGGGAAGATCACGGCCGGCATGAACTGGACGGCCTGGAATTCGGAGGCGGCGAAGGCCGAGACGAAGAGGCCGAGTGCGGTGCCGAGGAGTGCGTCGAGCAGGGCGACCAGGAGGAGCAGCCAGGGGCTGCCGGTGACGTCCAGGCCGAGGAACCAGACGGCGAGGCCGGTGGCGAGGGCGGACTGGATGATCGCGAGGGCGCCGAAGGCGAGGGCGTAGCCGGCGATGAGGTCGCCTTTGCCCAGGGGCATGGCGAGGAGGCGTTCGAGGGTGCCGGAGGTGCGTTCGCGCAGGGTGGCGATGGAGGTGACGAGGAACATCGTGATCAGCGGGAAGATCCCGAGGAGGGAGGCGCCGATGCTGTCGAACGTCCGCGGGCTGCCGTCGAAGACGTAGCGCAGCAGGAAGAGCATCACGCAGGGGATCAGGATCATCAGCGCGATGGTGCGGGGGTCGTGGCGGAGCTGGCGCAGTACCCGGGCCGCGGTGGCGAGGGTGCGGGAGGCGCTGAGGGCGCTGGTGGGGGCCGGGGTGGCGGTCGTGGTGGCGGTCGTCGTGCTCATCGGGTCGTCTCCTTCTTGCGTCCGGCTGCGACGGCCTCGTCGACGAGGTGCAGGAATGCGGCTTCGACGGTCTCGGAGCCGGTGCGGGGGCGCAGGGCGTCCGGGGTGTCGTCGGCGAGGATCTCGCCTTCGCGCATGAGGAGGAGGCGGTGGCAGCGCTCGGCCTCGTCCATGACGTGGGAGGAGATGAGCAGGGTCGCTCCTCGCTGGGTGGTGATGTCGTGGAAGAGGTTCCACAGGTCGCGGCGGAGGACGGGGTCGAGGCCGACGGTCGGTTCGTCCAGGACCAGCAGTTCGGGTGTGCCGAGGAGTGCCACGGCCAGTGAGACGCGGCTGCGCTGGCCGCCGGAGAGGTTGCCGGCGAGGGCGTCGGCGTGGCTGGTGAGGTCGACGTCTTCGATGACGCGGGTGACGTCGGAGTGGCGGCGGTCGGCGGCGGCGCGCCCGGGGGCGAGGATCGCGGCGAAGTAGTCGAGGTTCTGGCGGACGGTCAGGTCGTCGTAGACGGAGGGGGCTTGGGTGACGTAGCCGATGCGGGTGCGCAGGGTGGGGTGGCCGGCGGGGTGGCCGAGGACGTCGAGGGTGCCGGTGACCTTGGCCTGGGTGCCGACGACGGAGCGCATGAGGGTGGATTTGCCGCATCCGGAGGGGCCGAGCAGACCGGTGATCTGGCCGCGCGGGACGGTGAAGTCGAGGCCGCGCAGGACGGTGCGGGGGCCTCGGACGACGGTGAGGCCTTCGGCTCGGACGGCCGGGCTGTCGGTGGTCTGCGTGCCGGTGTCGGGTGGGCCGGAGGAATAATTCATCATGTGATGAATACTGCTCTCGTGGGCGGGCGCCGTCAAGCCGGTGGCGTTCGGCGGCCCGGCGCGCGGCGGCGTGATCGGAAGCGTGTGGTCCGGTTCGCGTGCTCCCGGATCCCTCCGACGGCCTCGGGAAGCGACTGCGCGATCAACTCCCGTTCCCGACAATGGATTTCAGTGCGAGGTCATATGCCGCGCACCGAGGTTCGCCGTGCCCTCCCCCGGCACGGCGCCCACGCATCTCCCCGTATCCCGTGACCGTCGTCGATCGTCGGAGGTGCTCCTGTCATGCGCTGTGGCGTACGCAAGGCCGATCTGTTCGCGTCCCTCGTCGTGTTTCTCGTGGCGCTGCCGCTCTGTGTGGGCGTCGCCATCGCCTCCGGTGTACCCGCCGAGCTGGGGCTGGTGACCGGGATCGTCGGCGGGCTGGTCGCCGGGGTACTGCCCGGCAGCAGCCTCCAGGTGAGCGGGCCTGCGGCGGGGCTGACGGTGCTCGTCTACGAGGCCGTGCAGCGGTACGGGGTCGGGGCGCTCGGGGTGCTGGTGTTCGGCGCCGGCCTGGTGCAGCTGGGGCTCGGGGTGCTGCGGTTGGGGCGGTGGTTCCGGGCCGTGTCGGTGGCCGTGGTGCAGGGGATGCTCGCCGGTATCGGCCTCGTCCTGATCGCGGGCCAGGTCTACGCGCTGGGCGACGCGAACGCGCCCGGCGGCGGTCTCGCCAAGCTGGCCGGGCTGGTGTCGCTGCCCGGACTGCTGGACCCGGTGGCGTTGTCAGTGGGGGGTGCCACCATTGCCGTACTGCTGCTGTGGCCGCGATGGAAGCGCGGGGCTCGCCTGGTGCCCGCGCCACTGATCGCGGTCGGCCTCGCGGCGGCGGTGACGGGAGTGTTCGGCCTGGACGTGCGCCGGGTCGAGGTGCGGGGCCTGCTGGATGCCGTGCGGCTGCCGGAGGCCGCGGATCTCGGGCGGCTCACGGAAGTGGGCGTGCTGGGGACCGTGATCGCCTTCGCGCTGATCGCGTCCGCCGAGTCGTTGTTCAGCGCGGCGGCGGTGGACCGGCTGCACGACGGACGGCGTACCGACTACGACCGTGAACTGATCGCGCAGGGCGCGGGCAATGCGGTGTGCGGGGTCCTGGGTGCCCTGCCGATGACCGCGGTGATCGTGCGGAGCGCGGCGAATGTGCGGGCGGGGGCGCGGACCAAGGCGTCCCGGGTGCTGCACGGAGTGTGGCTGCTGGTCTTCACGGTCGTCGTGCCCGGGGTGCTCGGGGTGATTCCGGTGGCGGCGCTGGCCGCGCTGCTGGTGCATGCCGGGTGCAAGCTCGTGCCGGTGCGGGAGGTGCGGGTGCTGTGGCGCGGGCATCGCGGGGAGGTGGTCGTGCTGGTGGTGACGGCGGCGGCGATCGTCGTCGGCAATCTCTTCGAGGGGGTGCTGGTGGGGTTGGCGCTGGCGGTGGCGAAGACCGCGTGGGACGCCAGCCATGTGCATGTGGAGACCGAGGACGGGGGCGAGGCGGGGATCGTCGTAAGGGTGCTGGGGCATGCGACGTTCCTGCGGCTGCCGAAGCTGCTGGACGCGTTGGAGGCGCTGCCGCGGGACCGGGAGGTGCGGCTGGAGCTGAGCGGGCTGCGGCATCTGGACCATGCGTGCGCGGCGGCCCTGGAGGGATGGGCCGCCGGGCGGGGGCAGGTGTTGACGGCGAGCGGGCCGGCCGGGGCGTGAGGCGGCCCAGGGCGAGGGTGCCGACACCCGAGGCGAGACCGGTGAGGTTCACGGCCTCGGGCATGGGGATACCGGGCAGCAGGCGGCCGCGGTCGGGGACCTGGGCACTGTGCGCGTCCACGTCGAGGACGACGAGCCCGGCGGGACCGCAGGCGACACCCACCCCAGCGGAGGGACTGCTCCTCGGTGGGCTCAGGTCCTGGACAGCAGCAGGATGACGTCGTAGACCTCTTCGACGATGCCGTCCGGGAAGGCGTGCGTCAGGTGCCCGCGCTCCTCGGCGAGGAAGGCCGCGGTGGACTCCTCGCCCTGGACCAGGAAGGTCGAGTGGCTACCGAGGTTGGCGAGATGGGCGTCGACGGTCACGCGGCGGCTCCAGCGGACCACTCGGCGGGTGAAGTCGAGCCGGTCGGCAGGGTCGGCGACGTGGGCGTTGACGTTCAGCTTCTCCTCGGCGATGTTCAGGCCGAGGTGGCTCTCCACGCGTCGGGCGGCATCGGCGATCCACGGCACGTCCAGGGCTTCGGTGTTCCACCACAGGGCGAGCGCGCCGCCCGGGCGCAGGACGCGGACGGCCTCCGGGATCGCGAGGCTCGGGTCGGTCCAGTGCCAGGCCTGTGCGTACGTGAGGAGGTCGGCGGAGCCGGTGGCGAGGGGCAGCGTGTTGCCGTTGCCGCGGATGATCGGGATGTCGGGGTGGGTCCGGCGGAACTGGGCGGCCATTCCGTCGCCGGGTTCGACGGCGATCACGTCGGCGCCGCGGGCGTGCAGGAGGGCGGTGGCTATGCCGGTCCCGGCGCCGACGTCCACGACGCGGGAGCCGGTGAGCGGACGGCCGGCGAGGTCCTCGACGGCGTCGAAGAGGCCGGGCGGGTAGGAGGGGCGGTTCGCCGCGTACTGGGCTGCGGCCGCGTTGAAGGAGTGGGCGCGGGCGGTGTGCGAGGGAGCCGTCATAGGGCCATGGTGACCGGGTTCGGCGAGGCGGGCGGTGATTTTTCGGTGTGAAGCGGGGTCCGGCTAGGTCGCCTGTGCCCGGTGCGGCAGCGTGCATGGCGTCGCGGGGCTGGGGGCACCCCCCCTCTGGGGGAAGGGGAGAAGGGAAGGTGACGTCAGGACCTAGGAGCGGCGGCGCTTCTTCGACGGGTTGCCGGTGCGGCGGGCGGTGCGCTTCTCGTACTGCTTGGCGGCGGTGTCGTACTCCGCGCGATGGAGCTTCTCTCCCGGGGCCTCGGTGAGGGAGCGGAAGAAGTAGGCGAGGAGCGAGCCGACGAAGCCGATGGCCAGCAGGCCGCGGAGGGAGGACTGGCGGTCGGGGTCCGCGCGCTTGGTGAAGCCCTCCCAGGTGTGGCGGAAGGCGAGGGCGCTGCAGATCGCGAACATCACGACCATGAGGAGGGTGACGAAGCTGCCGATATCCGCGATCTGCAAGCCCTGGAAGGCGAAGCGGAGCACGAGACAGGAGCCGACCACGGCGGCGAGGGAACCGACGGCGGCGCCGATGCGGCGGGCCGGGTAGCCGTTGTCGTGGTCGACCCAGGTCGTCCCGAAGAAACGGATGGGTTCGGGGCGGGGGCCGGGTGCGGAGCCCGCGGGGTTTTCCTGGGTGCCGTTGTCGTCGCTCACGCGTCGATTATGGCTCCGGGTGGCCGCGGGCTCCGAGGGGTTCAGCAGCCCTTGGTCACGAACCCGGGCAGCGCTGGGCCACGTAGCCGTCGCTGCCCGTCTTCACGTAGGTGTCCGAGACATAGACGCCATCGGCGGTCTTGTCCCAGATGTCCGAGGTGCCGAGCGGTCCGGTGATCGTCTCGCCCGGTCGCTGGCAGACGATCGAGACGGTCGTGCCCGGACTGTAGGTCTTGATGATCTGGTAGCTGGTTCCCGGGCCGGTACGGGCGTTCACGTTCGAGGTTCCGACTATCGGGTAGCCCGCGGCGGAGGCCTCGGAGGCGACACCGAGGACGGTGAGGAAGGCTGCGGCAGTGCTGGTGAGCGCGAGGGATCCGCGCTTCAACAAGGTCACTGGGGAGATCCTTTCGATCTTGCTGGTGATGTTCGACGTCCCGTACGGGGTGCCGGAGCTCCTGGGTCAGGAGCAGCGGGCGGCTACGTAGCCGTCGCTGCCGGTGTGCACGTACGCGTCCGAGACGTACTCGCCGTTGTCGATGTTGTCCCAGATGTTCGACGTGCCGTACGGGCCCGTGACCGTCTCGCCCGGCCGCTGGCAGTAGATCGGGACCTTGGCTCCCTCGGAGAGGACACGGACGATGGTGTAGCCGGTGCCCGGACCGCTGCGGACGTTCAGGCGATAGCCCGGGGCCGTGTCGTAGTAGCGGACCGCGGCCTCGGCGTGTGCCGCACCGACCATGAGGAAGGCGCCGGCGAGGCCGGCGAGCATGACGGATCTGCGCTTCAGGGATGACATGGGAGTCCTCTGGGGGGGGGAGTGGGGGCACCGGCAGCGGTCGGCGGTGCGGCCGTCGCTGCCGGTGTGGATCCGGTGTGGATGTGGACGTGGGCGTGGGAGACGTGCCGGCCGTCGCGGACGGTGCGGTGTCCGGTGCCCGGGTGTCGGCGGGGTTCAGAGGGCGCAGCGCGGGCGGATGTAGCCGTCGCTGCCGGTCTTCACGTAGGCGTCCGAGACGTATTCGCCGCTGGCGATGCAGTCCCAGATGTTCGAGGTGCCGTACGGGCCGGTGATCGTCGTGCCGGGTGACTGGCACAGGATCGGGACCTGCGAGCCCTCGGGGAGGACGTCGACGACGGGGTAGCCGGTGCCGGGGCCGCTGCGCACGTTCAGGCGGTAGCCCGGAGCGATGGGGTAGTAGCGCACGGCCGCCGCCGAGGTCGCCGCCGCTGTCGCGACGGTTGCCTTCTCGCCGTCCTCGGTCTCTTCCACACGGTCAACAGACATGAAAAGCCTCCCCCGTTGAGCCCCACGGTTGTCATGGGGCCCCGTTGATTCCCCTGAATCACGCCATGAAACAGACATGCGCAACTCGCACACGAACGCTAGCAAGCCGCCTCTGTCTCGCACGAGTCATCGACTAGGCTCCGTGCGTCGCGCGCGCGGACGTACAGCACGGGGGTGGTTCCATGGCGCCACAGCACGACACCGGAGCGGGCGCGGAAGCGGAACTTCCCGAATACGCCGGTCACTACAAGCTGGAGTCACGTCTCGGCTCCGGCGGTATGGGCGTGGTACATCGCGCGCAGAGCGGTTCGGGGATGACGCTCGCGGTGAAGATCGTGCACGCCGAGTTCGCCAAGGACCCTGAGTTCAGAGGGCGGTTCCGGCAGGAGATCGCGGCGGCGCGGCGGGTGAGCGGTGCCTTTACCGCGCCGGTCGTCGATGCCGATCCGGATGCCGAACGGCCCTGGATGGCGACGCTGTTCATTCCCGGGCCGACCCTCGCCGACGAGGTGAAGCGGAACGGGCCGATGGCTGCCGGGCAGTTGCGCCGGCTCATGGCCGGGCTGGCCGAGGCGCTGCGTGACATTCACAGGGTCGGGGTCGTCCATCGCGACCTCAAGCCGAGCAATGTGCTGCTCGCCGAGGACGGGCCGAAGGTCATCGACTTCGGCATTTCCCGGCCAAAGGACAGCGAACTGCGCACGGAGACCGGGAAGTTGATCGGCACGCCCCCGTTCATGGCGCCGGAGCAGTTCAGACGGCCGCGCGAGGTCGGTCCTGCCGCCGATATTTTCGCGCTGGGTTCCGTGCTGGTGCACGCGGCCACGGGGCGGGGGCCGTTCGACTCCGACAGTCCGTACGTCGTCGCCTACCAGGTCGTCCATGACGAGCCCGATCTGACCGGCGTACCGGCGAATCTCGCCCCGCTCATCGTGCGGTGTCTGGCCAAGGAGCCCGAAGACCGGCCCACACCGGACGAGTTGATGCGAGAGCTGCGGTCGGTGGCGGCGTCGTACGACACGCAGGCGTTCATCCCGGCGCAGCGGGCGGGCGCTGAACCCGTACCGGAACCACGTGCCGAGAAGCCCGAACCGCGGCGCGGGCGGCGTACGGGCAGAGCGATGGTGCTGGGGGTCGGCGGATTGGTCCTCGCCGGGATCGTCGCGCTTGCTTCGGTCCACCTGCTCGGCGGCGAAGACACCCCGCCGAGGACCGACTCGGCCCAGACCGGCTCGGCGCGGACCACGCCCGCGGGGTTCGACGCCTGGGCCACGAAGCCGCGAGCGGGGAAGGGCGGGCTGCCCCGGTGCTCGTACGGGGCGCAGCGGCTGTTGTGCACACAGGCCGGGCTGGTCAGCGCGCTCGCGCCGGCCGACGGACACGTGGTGTGGCGGCACGCGCTCGGCAAGGGGGACTCCCCCGGTGAGCCGCCGGTCCTCTCGGGCGGGCTGGTCCACGTACTGTCGCCCTCGGACCGGCAGTTGCTGGCTCTCGACCCGTCGTCGGGCAGCACGCGGTGGAAGCTGGACCTCTCCGCGTACCTCGGTTTTCGCCATGTGGGCGCCATGCTGCTGCTGACCAGCGCCGACGGGAAGGTCACCGGCGTCGACAGCGCCTCGGGCAAGCCCAAGTGGACCAAATGGATACCGGGCGCCAAGAGCCCTTTGCTGTACGCGTTCCCCGGCAGCCCCTTGGCGTACGCCACGAGCAGATCCGCCGACGGGTCACGCACCCGGGTCACGGCCGTGGATCCGGCCACGGGAGACGTGCGGTGGGACGAACAGCTCGACGGAACGCTGAAGCCGGTCGGCGGCGCCGACGGCAAGGTCTTCTTCCTGTCGGGCGGCAGCGTCCGCGGGGAGTCCGATGCCGTGGTGCGCTACGACCCCGTGTCCGGAGACTCGCGGCGGGTGGCTCTGACCGTGCCGGTCTACCAGGCGCAGGCCGGTGTCGACGGCGATCGCGTCCTCCTCATGGGCACGGGTGGCTCTCTGGTGGCCGTCGACCTGAGCGAGAAGAAGCAGTCGTGGTCCCTTGAGACGTCCGTGAGCCAGGGTTCCGCTCCGGTGACCGACGGCCGCCTCGTGTACGTCAGCGCCGCCGACGGGCGGCTGCTCGCCGTCGACGCCGAGGAGGGCAGGCTGCTCGGACAGACACCGCCGCGCCTGGACCCGAAGTCGGACGAGGTGGCGGCCACGCTGTCGACGCCCCAGGTCCTGCACGGCCACGTCTACGCCACCGCCCCCGACGGCACCGTCTTCGCCGTGAACGCCCGTAATCCCTCGGCCTGGTGACACGGAAGGGGCCGTCTCCGAAACGGAAAGAGCCGCCTCCGAAGAAGCGGCCCTCACGAGTTCCCTGAGCTCAGCCCAGCTTGGAGACGTCCCGCACCGCGCCCTTGTCCGCGCTCGTCGCCATCGCCGCGTAGGCCCGCAGCGCGGCCGACACCTTGCGCTCGCGGTTCTTGGGGGCGTACACCCCGCCCAGCGCCTCCTCACGACGGGCCAGTTCGGCGTCGTCGACGAGAAGTTCGATGGTGCGGTTCGGGATGTCGATGCGGATGCGGTCGCCGTCCTCGACGAGCGCGATCGTGCCGCCGGCCGCCGCCTCGGGGGACGCGTGGCCGATGGAGAGGCCGGACGTGCCGCCGGAGAAGCGGCCGTCGGTGACCAGGGCGCAGGCTTTGCCGAGGCCGCGGCCCTTGAGGTACGAGGTCGGGTAGAGCATCTCCTGCATGCCGGGGCCGCCCTTGGGGCCCTCGTAGCGGATGACGACGACGTCGCCCTCCTTGACGTGCTGGGTGAGGATCTTCTGGACGGCCTCTTCCTGGGACTCGCAGACGACCGCCGGGCCCTCGAAGGTCCAGATGGACTCGTCGACGCCGGCCGTCTTGACCACGCAGCCGTCGACCGCCAGGTTGCCCTTGAGGACCGCCAGGCCGCCGTCCTTGGAGTACGCGTGCTCGGCGCTGCGGATGCAGCCGCCCTCGGCGTCCTCGTCCAGCGTGTCCCAGCGCTCCGACTGGGAGAAGGCCTCGGCGGACCGGACACAGCCCGGGGCCGCGTGCCACAGTTCCACGGCCTCGGCGGAGGGGGAGCCGCCGCGGACGTCCCACGTCTTGAGCCAGTCCGCCAGGGACGGGCTGTGGACCGAGTGGACGTCCTCCCGCAGCAGGCCCGCGCGGTGCAGTTCGCCCAGCAGGGCCGGGATGCCGCCGGCGCGGTGCACGTCCTCCATGTAGTACGTGCGGTTCTTCGCGACGTTCGGGGCGACCTTCGCGAGGCACGGCACCCGGCGGGAGACCTCGTTGATCTCCTCCAGGCCGAAGGGGACGCCCGCCTCCTGGGCGGCCGCCAGCAGGTGCAGGATCGTGTTGGTCGAGCCGCCCATGGCGATGTCGAGGGCCATGGCGTTCTCGAAGGCCGCGAAGGTGGCGACGTTGCGCGGCAGGACCGTCTCGTCGTCCTGCTCGTAGTAGCGGCGCGTGATGTCCATGACCGTGCGGGCCGCGTCCTCGTACAGGCGGCGGCGGGCCGTGTGGGTCGCGAGGACCGAGCCGTTGCCCGGGAGGGAGAGGCCGATGGCCTCGGTCAGGCAGTTCATCGAGTTGGCCGTGAACATGCCGGAACAGGAGCCGCAGGTCGGACAGGCGTTCTCCTCGATGCGGAGCATGTCCTCATCGGAGATCTTGTCGTTCACGGCGTCGGACATCGCGTCGACCAGGTCGAGGGTGCGGACCGTGCCGTCGACCAGCGTGGCGCGGCCGGACTCCATCGGGCCGCCGGAGACGAAGACCGTGGGGATGTTCAGCCGCAGGGCCGCGTTCAGCATGCCCGGCGTGATCTTGTCGCAGTTGGAGATGCAGATCAGGGCGTCGGCGCAGTGGGCCTCGACCATGTACTCGACCGAGTCCGCGATGAGGTCGCGGGAGGGCAGGGAGTACAGCATGCCGCCGTGGCCCATCGCGATGCCGTCGTCCACCGCGATGGTGTTGAACTCGCGCGGGATGCCGCCGGCCTCGACGATCGCCTCGCTGACGATCCGGCCGACCGGCTGGAGGTGGGTGTGACCCGGCACGAACTCGGTGAAGCTGTTGGCGACCGCGATGATCGGCTTGCGGCCGATGTCCGCACCCGGTACACCGGAGGCGCGCATAAGGGCGCGTGCGCCCGCCATGTTGCGGCCGTGGGTGACTGTGCGGGACCTCAGCTCGGGCATCGTCGATCGCTCCTTCAGACAGATAGGGCTGCTATCGAGCGTACGCCGGTCATCCAGGGGGCGGACAAGGTGTCCGGAATACGGGACGCCCGTCTCACCCGGGACCACCCCGGAAGGTGTCTCACGGGTTCGTCAGATGCCCCTGCACCACCGGCGCCACCCGCGTGATGATCTGCTCCACGTCCACCGACGCGACCGGCTCGATCCTGATCACGTACCGCATCATCGCCACCCCCACCAGCTGCGCGGCCGCGAGCTCGGCGCGCAGCTCCGCGTCCGGGCTGTCGAGCTCGCCGGCGATCCGGCGCATCAGCTGGGCGGCGACGAGTCGGCGGAAGACGGTCGCCGCGGCCTCGTTGTTCACCGCGGACCGGATGATCGCGAGCAGCGGCTTGCGGGTCACCGGGTTCTCCCAGAGCCCGAAGATGAAGCGGGTCATGCGCTCGCCGACATCCTCCAAGGGACCTTCGAGGACCACGTCCCGCACCTTCAGGGCCGGCGAGAAGGCGACCTCGACGGCCGCCTCGAAGACCTGCTCCTTGGTGCCGAAGTAGTGGTGGACCAGGGCCGAGTCGACCCCCGCCGCCTTGGCGATGCCGCGTACCGAGGTCTTCTCGTAGCCCCGCTCGGAGAATTCCTCGCGGGCCGCGGTCAGGATGCGGTCGCGGGTGTCGGCCGATTCCGTACCGGGAGGGCGGCCCCGCTTCCGCGAGGTGACGCCGGTCATGGCCGCGGCACCTTCACCGCGGAGGCCAGATGCAGCCGCGTGTAGGCCAGGGCCTCCGCCAGGTCGGCCTCACGTTCGGCGCTGGACATCGCGCGCCGGGTGTTGACCTCGATGACGACATGGCCGTCGAAGCCGGTCAGGGCGAGACGTTCCAGCAGCTCGGCGCAGGGCTGGGTGCCGCGGCCGGGGACGAGGTGCTCGTCCTTGGCCGAGCCCCGGCCGTCGGCGAGGTGGACGTGGCCGAGGCGGTCTCCCATGCGGTCGACCATGTGCATCGCGTCGGAACGGGCCGTGGCCGAATGACTGAGATCGATCGTGAAGTGACGGTAGTCCTCCTTCGTCACGTCCCAGTCGGGGGCGTACGCGAGCATCTCGCGGTCGCGGTAGCGCCAGGGGTACATGTTCTCGACGGCGAACCGGACGTCCGTCTCGTTCGCCATGCGCCAGATGCCGCTCACGAAGTCGCGGGCGTACTGGCGCTGCCAGCGGAACGGCGGGTGGACGACGACCGTGGACGCCCCGAGCTTCTCGGCGGCCGCCTGGGCGCGCTGGAGCTTGACCCAGGGGTCGGTGGACCACACGCGCTGCGTGATGAGCAGGCAGGGGGCGTGTACGGCGAGGATCGGGATCTGGTGGTAGTCGGAGAGGCGGCGCAGGGCTTCGATGTCCTGGCTCACCGGGTCGGTCCACACCATGACCTCGACACCGTCGTATCCGAGGCGCGCGGCGATCTCGAAGGCCGTCGCCGTGGACTCCGGGTACACGGAGGCCGTGGAGAGCGCGACCTTCGCATCCGGGATCCGTACGACTGGTTCTGCCACGGGGGTCAGCCTAAGGGTTGCGACGGGTGGGGTGCGGGGCGGCTATTCGCCGTTGTGGCGATCGCCATAGGCGGGTGCGGGGTGCCCGGGTACCCCGCACCGGTCACGTGCCCACACCGGACCCCATGTGATCAAGTCGCCGCAGGATGACGCCTTCCCGCAGGGCCCACGGACAGACCTCCAGGTTCTCCACGCCGAACAGGTCCATCGCGCCCTCGGCCACCAGCGCACCCGCGAGCAGCTGTCCCGCGCGGCCGTCCGAGACCCCGGGCAGCTCCGAGCGCTGCGCCACGGTCATCCCCGCCAGCTGCGGCACCCACGCCTCCAGGGACTCCCGCTTCAGCTCGCGCTGGACGTAGAGGCCCTCGGTGGAGCGGGCGGCGCCGGCGAGGCGGGCCAGCTGCTTGAAGGTCTTGGACGTGGCGACGACGTGGTCGGGGGCGCCGAAGCGGCTGAACTCGCCGACGGTGCGGGCGATCTGGGCGCGGACATGGCGTCGCAGCGCCCTTATGGCCTCGGGGTCCGGCGGGTCGCCGGGCAGCCAGCCCGCCGTCAGACGGCCCGCGCCCAGCGGCAGCGAGACCGCCGCGTCGGGCTCCTCGTCGATGCCGTACGCGATCTCCAGGGAGCCGCCGCCGATGTCGAGGACCAGCAGCTTTCCGGCGGACCAGCCGAACCAGCGGCGGACCGCGAGGAAGGTGAGGCGGGCCTCCTCGGCGCCGGTGAGGACCTGGAGCTCCACGCCGGTCTCGGCGTGCACGCGCGCGAGGACGTCGTCGGCGTTGCTGGCCTCGCGGACCGCGGAGGTGGCGAACGGGAGCAGGTCCTCGACGCCCTTGTCCTCGGCGGCCTGAAGGGCCTCCTTGACGACACCGATCAGCTTGTCGACCCCCTCGGGGCCGATCGCGCCGCCCTCGTCGAGGAGTTGGGCGAGGCGCAGTTCCACCTTGTGCGAGTGCGCGGGCAGCGGGCGCGCGCCCGGGTGCGCATCCACCACCAGCAGATGCACCGTGTTCGATCCCACGTCGAGGACACCGAGTCTCATGTACGGAACGCTACTGCCACCTGCGGGGTCGGCCGTATCCGGAGCCTTGCCAAGCGTCTTACCCTGTCCCTGTGCCAAAGACGAAAAAGGCGAAGACCGACAAATCTTCCAGCGGTTCTTCGCAGGCGAAGTCGCCGGTGAAGTCACCGAAGCAGTCGAAGAAGGCCCTGGCAGCCGACGAGAAGGGGCTCGACTTCGCGCGCGCATGGGTGGAATTCCCTGATCCGGCGGACGACGAGCAGATCTTCCGGTGCGATCTGACATGGCTGACCTCTCGCTGGAACTGCATCTTCGGCAGCGGCTGCCAGGGCATCCAGCCGGGCCGCGCGGCCGACGGCTGCTGCACCCTGGGGGCCCACTTCTCCGACGAGGACGACGAGAAGCGGGTCGCCGGGCATGTGGCCAGGCTCACTCCGGAGATCTGGCAGTTCCACGACGAGGGCACAGCGGGCGGCTGGATCTCGGAGGACGAGGACGGCGACCGCCAGACCCGCCCGTACAAGGGCTCGTGCATCTTCCAGAACCGGCCCGGTTTCGCCGGCGGCGCGGGCTGCTCGCTGCACATCCTGGCGCTCAAGGAGGGCCGGGAGCCGCTGGAGACCAAGCCGGACGTCTGCTGGCAGCTGCCGGTGCGACGGACGTACGAGTGGATCGACCGGCCCGACGACACCCGGGTGCTCCAGGTGTCGATCGGTGAGTACGACCGCCGCGGCTGGGGTCCGGGCGGCCACGATCTGCACTGGTGGTGCACGTCGGCGACCTCGGCGCACGGCGCAGGCGACCCGGTGTACGTCTCCTACCGGCCGGAGCTGACCGAGCTGATGGGCAAGGCGGGCTACGACCGGCTGGTCGAGCTGTGCGAGGAGCGGCTGGCCTCGCAGCTGCCGCTGCTGGCGCCGCATCCCGCCGATCCGGTGGGCTGACAGGCTCACGACGCGCTACGAGGTCGACGGGCTCGGGTCGCCGCTGTCGCTGGGCGGTGGCGTCGAGCTCGCCGGGTCGGACGGGGTGGGCGCGGTGCCGTAGCCCTCGATGGAGACGACGGCGCCGGCGGGTGAGACGGCCACGCGCGCGCTCCAGTGGCCGGACGGCTCGCGCAGATGGTCGACGTACACCTTGATCGTCAACGATTCGCCGGGTTCGAGGGTTCCCGAGGACTGGCTGAGGTAGAGCCAGCCGGCGCCGGTGCTCGCGGACCAGCGGACCGGGGCGTCGCCGGTGGCGGTGAGGGTGATCAGTGTGGTGTCGCCGCTGTTGCCGGCCGCGACCTCCAGATGTCCGGCGCCCTTCTTGCCGGCGCCCGTGACGCTGATGACCTTCACCGACACATCGGGTTTGTCGCCCTTGGTGAAGCGGTCGGCGGGCCGGGTGCTGGCGTTGCCGGCGTTCTCGTAGCCGCCCGCGGCCTCGCCGTCCAGGCTGTCGGGACCGTGCGCCTCGCTGGCGCTGGCCGAGCGCCCTTCGGCGCCCTCGGCGGTGGGGCTGCCCCGGTAGGCGGCCCACAGAGCGAGCACGGGCGCCGCCACGACGGTGGCGACGACGGTCGTCGTGACGGCACGCGCGCGTAGGCGGTCGCGGCGGGCGGCGCGGTCCTTGGGGTCCATCGGGAAGCCGCGCCGGTCGAAGCGGGGGGCGGCCGCGCGGGAGAAGTGCGCCATGGCGACGTGCAGCGTCGCGCGGGGGGCCTGGAGGACGGGGAGCTCGGAGGGGGTGATCATCGCCCCGGGCCAGCGGCCGGCGACCGCGCGTTCGGCGGTACGGCGGCAGCGCGGGCAGTCGTCGACATGGCGTACGAGCTCGCGGCGCAGGGCCGTGCCGATCACCAGCTGGTGGTCGCCGGTGAGGTGGGCGACGCTCGGGCAGGTGCCGGTCTCCACGACGGCGAGGGCCGCGCGCGTGCGCTCGACCTCGCAGGCGGCGGAGGCGAGCAGTTCCCGGGCGGCGGCCAGGTCCATGCCGAGGACGGCGGCGACCTCATGGGCGGCGAGGTGGTGGCGTACGGCGAGTTCGAGCGCCTCGCGCTGCTCCGGGGTGGTGCCGGCGGCCTCCGGCCAGGCCAGCAGGGCGAGTTCACGCCGACGCCCCTCCTGGGCCTCCTCGGAGACGGGCGGGACGGACTGCCTGGCGGCGTGGTGCCGGCCCGCCGCGTGGGTGGCCTGACGTTTCTGCTTGGCCTCGGCCAGCTTGCGCAGGCAGGCCCAGCGGGCCAGCGCGTACAACCAGGCCCGGCGGTCCCCGGCCGCCTCCGGACCGCGGCGGCGCTCGGCGAGCGCGAGGACGTCGCCGAGGGCTGCGGTGGCCGCGTCGTGGTCGCACAGTACGGACAGACAGTAGGTGAACAGGCCGTCCAGATACGGCTCGTAGCGCGCCGGCGTACGCTGCGCCAGCGTGCGCGCCGCACCGCGGTCACGCGCCTCCCGTTGCGCCCGGTGTGCGCCGGTGGTGCGGGTCGAGGTCTCCGGACTGCTGCTCATCACCCGTGGACCGTAGGGTGCGGGCGACAGCCCCTTCCGCCCCCTT
Source organism: Streptomyces sp. S3(2020) (assembly GCF_013044505.1). Taxonomy (GTDB): domain Bacteria; phylum Actinomycetota; class Actinomycetes; order Streptomycetales; family Streptomycetaceae; genus Streptomyces. Next base: position 18,463 of record NZ_JABERD010000157.1, read on the forward strand.
GAGGACTTTTACTCCGTACGGGTGAAACGATCCCTCATAAGGGGACAGGAACCCCGGATTCCGTGGCCTGTTCCCGACGTCAGTGGCCGGTTAGTGCCGGGCGTTCACGGCCACCGCCGGGCGTTGTCAGTGTCGCCCGTTACGGTTCGTGCATGGCTGCCCGTACGAAGACCGCCAAGGACCGACCCGCCTACCGCTGCACGGAGTGCGGCTGGCAGACGGCGAAGTGGCTCGGCCGCTGCCCCGAATGCCAGGCGTGGGGCACCGTCGAGGAGTACGGCGCACCCGCGGTGCGTACGACGGCCCCGGGCCGCGTCACCACCTCCGCCGTGCCCATCGGCCAGGTCGACGGCCGCCAGGCCACCGCCCGCTCCACCGGCGTGCCCGAGCTGGACCGGGTGCTCGGCGGCGGACTCGTACCGGGCGCGGTCGTCCTCCTCGCGGGCGAGCCCGGCGTGGGCAAGTCGACCCTCCTCCTCGACGTGGCGGCCAAGTCGGCGAGCGACGAGCACCGCACCTTGTACGTCACGGGCGAGGAGTCGGCCAGTCAGGTCCGGCTGCGCGCCGACCGCATCAAGGCCATCGACGACCATCTGTACCTCGCCGCGGAGACCGACCTGGCCGCGGTCCTCGGCCACTTGGACGCGGTGAAGCCCTCCCTGCTGATCCTCGACTCCGTGCAGACCATCGCCTCCCCCGAGATCGACGGCGCCCCCGGCGGCATGGCCCAGGTGCGGGAGGTGGCGGGCGCGCTCATCCGCGCCTCCAAGGATCGCGGCATGTCCACCCTCCTCGTCGGCCATGTCACCAAGGACGGCGCCATCGCGGGCCCGCGTCTGCTGGAGCACCTCGTGGACGTGGTGCTCTCCTTCGAGGGCGACCGGCACGCGCGCCTGCGTCTCGTCCGCGGCGTCAAGAACCGCTACGGCGCGACGGACGAGGTCGGCTGCTTCGAACTGCACGACGAGGGCATTACGGGCCTTGCCGACCCCAGCGGACTTTTCCTGACCCGTCGTGACGAACCGGTCCCCGGCACCTGTCTGACGGTCACCCTGGAAGGCCGCCGTCCCCTGGTCGCCGAGGTCCAGGCCCTCACCGTCGACTCACAGATCCCCTCACCTCGCCGTACGACCTCGGGCCTGGAGACCTCCCGTGTCTCGATGATGCTCGCCGTGCTGGAGCAGCGAGGCAGGATCAGCGCACTCGGCAAGCGGGACATCTACTCCGCGACGGTCGGCGGAGTGAAGCTGTCGGAGCCGGCCGCGGACCTCGCCATCGCCCTCGCGCTGGCGTCGGCGGCGAGCGACACCCCGCTGCCCAAGAACCTCGTCGCGATCGGCGAAGTAGGCCTTGCGGGCGAGGTCAGACGGGTCACGGGCGTCCAGCGCCGGCTCGCCGAGGCACACCGTCTGGGCTTCACCCACGCGCTCGTGCCGGGCGACCCGGGCAAGATCCCCGCCGGTATGAAGGTCCTGGAAGTCGCCGACATAGGAGACGCCCTGAGGGTCCTTCCGCGGTCGCGTCGGCGAGACGCCCCACGGGACGAGGAGGAGCGCCGGTAGACTTTGCCCTGGTCTCGCCCGTCCGTACGAACCCAAGGTGCGAAACGGGAGCGTCCCAGAACCTGCGACCGGAGGAGTGCAGTGGCAGCCAACGACCGGGCAGCAGCTCCCGGAAAGTCCGGTGGGAGCTCCGGTGCCGATGGCCTGATGCGCGCCTCACTGAGCGCCGTGGCACCCGGCACGGCCCTGCGCGACGGCCTGGAGCGGATTCTCCGCGGCAACACGGGCGGACTCATCGTGCTCGGATTCGACAAGACCGTCGAGCCGATGTGCACGGGCGGTTTCGTCCTGGATGTCGAGTTCACGGCCACGCGTCTGCGTGAGCTGTGCAAGCTCGACGGCGGCATCGTGCTCTCCACGGACGGATCGAAGATCCTGCGGGCGGGTGTGCAGCTGGTGCCCGACCCGACGATCCCGACGGAGGAGACGGGCACACGCCACCGCACGGCGGACCGTGTCTCCAAGCAGGTCGACTTCCCGGTGGTGTCGGTCTCCCAGTCCATGCGTCTGATCGCGCTCTACGTCGACGGCCAGCGCCGCGTCCTGGAGGACTCGGCGGCGATCCTGTCCCGGGCGAACCAGGCCCTGGCGACCCTGGAGCGCTACAAGCTCCGCCTGGACGAGGTCGCGGGAACGTTGTCAGCGCTGGAGATCGAGGACCTCGTCACGGTCCGGGACGTCTCGACGGTTGTCCAACGCCTGGAAATGGTGCGTCTCATCGCCACCGAGATCGCCGAGTACGTGGTCGAGCTGGGCACGGACGGCCGCCTCCTGGCGCTGCAACTGGACGAGTTGATCGCCGGCGTGGACCAGGAGCGCGAACTGGTGGTCCGCGACTACGTCCCCGAGCCCACGGCAAAACGCTCCCGCACGGTCGCCGAGGCGCTCTCCGAGCTCGACGCGCTCTCCCACGCGGAGCTGCTGGAACTGTCCACGGTGGCAAGGGCGTTGGGTTACACGGGCTCCCCCGAGACCCTGGACTCGGCCGTGTCGCCCAGGGGCTTCCGTCTCCTCGCCAAGGTCCCGCGCCTGCCGGGCGCGATCATCGACCGCCTGGTGGAACACTTCGGTGGCCTGCAGAAGCTCCTCGCGGCCAGCGTGGACGACCTTCAGACGGTCGACGGGGTCGGCGAGGCGCGGGCACGGAGCGTACGAGAGGGCTTGTCGAGGCTGGCGGAGAGCTCGATCCTGGAACGGTACGTCTAGCGCCCCGGAGGGGCGTGGGGCTGTATCGATGTGCGGCTCCGCCGCGTGGGCGCGACAAGCCACAACGGCGCGGTACCCGCCGGAGAACCCGGCAGATACCCCGAAGCGGCTGCCCCTCAGTCGCTTTCGAGAACGAACGACGTCTGTGCCTTCGCGTACCCCGGCGCGGCCAGCTCCACGAGATACGTCCCCGCCCCCGCGGACCCCGCCGCCGGCGTCGCGCACTGCGGAGCACTCGGCTTCCGGTCCCACTTCACGGTGTACGTGATGCTGCTCCCCGCGGGCACCCGGAACACCAGGCTCGCCGCGGTCTTCGGGCAGTCCGCGGAGGACCAGTACTCGTCGTCCTCGGCGGCCTCGGTGATCGTCAACACCGCGCTCTTCGGCCCGAGATCGACCTTGCAGTCGCCACCGGAGGAGTTCGCCGCGGTCAGCAGCAGCGTCGGCGTCTCGTCGGGCCCGTAGCCGTTGCGGAGGCTGCTCACGCTCAACTTCACGGACCCGGCGGTGCAGTTGGGCAACCCGGAACCCGCCGGAAGGGTGTCGTCCTGCCCGACCCCGCTGCCCGCAGCGCCGCCGCCACCGGCCGCGCCTTCGGACCCACCGGAGCCGGAGCCGGACCCGGAACCCGTACCGGAGGTCGAGGAGCCGTCACCGGACCCGTCGTCCGACCCGGACCCCGTCCCCCCGGACTCCCCGCCCGGCGTCGACTCGTCGCGTCCGCCCGGCGCTTGACTGATCGCCGGCCCGGAGCCGCTCGGCCCCGGCGTGATGGTCGAAGGCGCGGGATTCTTGCCGTTGGTCCCGTCGGCACCGTTCTTGTCGCCACCGCCGCCCGAGGAGACGACCCAGGCGATCAGCAACGCCAACAAGGCCAGCACGGACAGCAGTACGGCCCTCCGTCGCCAGTAGATGGTGGAGGGAAGCGGCCCGACCGGATTGCGCAGAGATCCCACGGCGCAAACTGTACGAGAGATCGGCGCCTTCGCCGCCCGTACCCGCCGCCGGGGACCACAACTTTTCCGGATCATCATTCCGGAAGCGGCGGTTCACCCGGTCGCCCTCACGAGCCAGGGCGCGTGATGATCGCGGGGCGTGACCTTTTAGGCCTGACGCCTACCGTACGTGACATCACCGCTCTCCCCTCTCCCACTCCCCCGTGGGTATGACACACCGCCGGGACATGGACGTTCGCGATCGCGGCCCTTGCACCTCTGGCCACGGCTACGGCGGACGCGCCGCGCCCACGCGGCCGACACGACCCGACGCGACCTCACCGCCGCCACCCGTCAGGCGCCGTGGCTCTCCCGCACTGCCCCCACGCGCCCCTCCCCGCCGCACCCCGAGGGGTGGCAC
>NZ_JABERD010000158.1 GCF_013044505.1 Streptomyces sp. S3(2020)
CCCGGCACCCGCACGCCGCACCCCGCCGTGCCCGGAAGCTGCGGACCGTGCCGAGGCCTACGCCGGACAGGACCAGGACCGTGCCGACGAACAGCGCGAGCAGCACGGTCCGCAGCTTCCGGGCACGGCGGGGTGCGGCGTGCGGGTGCCGGGCGGCGCGGGTTCTGCTGCCGCCGCCCGGCTCCTGGCCGGGCATCGGCTTCGGACGCAACGCGGTCTGTTCCATGGCTTGCCTCCGGCGCACACAGGGTCGCTCCCAGCTGGTGCTCTACCCGGGACCGCGGCGCCGGACGAGCCACGAACGAGTGAGACTGACCGACGGTCAGGAACGGGAAGCCATGGGTGTTCGGTGGCCGTCAGCCCGTGTGCCCCTCCCCGTGCCCTCCCCGTGCCCGCCGTGATGTCCGCCGCCGTGGTCGAACTTCAGGGCCTCGGGCGGCAGGACGACGAAGGGCCGCATCATGCCCATGTCCTCGTGCTCCAGGAAGTGGCAGTGGTACATGAAGCGGCCGTACGCCCCGTCGAACCTGCCCATGATGCGGAGCATCTGGCCGCCCGGGACGCGGTAGACGTCCTTGTGTCCGAGTTCGTTGGGCGCCAGCGGGATCGTCCTGGTCGGGTCGTACGCGATCGGTGTGCGGGTGCCGCCCACCGCCTGGTCGAAGCCCGACACCACGTAGGGGTCGCGCCCCAGCGCCTGGAAGTCGGCCAGGTGGATGTGCATCGGGTGGGGGATCGGCGCGAGGTTGAGGAAGCTCCACTGTTCGTGGCTGCCCTCGGCGATGGTGAAGCCCAGGCCGTCGTTGAAGGTCCGGGCCGTGCGCCGGTAGGTCTTCGTGGTGCCGTCCGGACCGGTGACCTGGATGATCCCCTCGGCGGGGACCTGGATGCCGCTCGCGTCCTCGACCTCGGTCGTCTCCCAGATCTCCGGGTGTCCGCCGCCGCCCTTGGTGCCGGGCGGCGTGAGCACGATCAGCCGGTGGCCGTGCGCCACGTCGTGCGTGATCCGGCGGAAGGAGCCCGAGAGCACCTCGGGCAGCTCGAAGGTGTCCGTCTCGCAGGACTCACGGACCCGGAACTCCATGACGGCCGGGTAGCGCACATTGCCCACCGGGTCGGGCACGCCCACGGGCTGGTTGGGGCCCTTGTTGACCAGCCGGAGCCTGCGGCCCGCGAGGCCGCGGAAGTCGACCAGCAGGTCGAAGCGCTCGGCCGGGGCGGCGGTCAGGGTGGGCAGCGCGCCGTCGAAGTCGATCGGCACGGGCCGCGGCAGCAGCCCGCCGTCGCTGCCGATCTGGCACACGATGCCCGGCACCGGGTTGTCGTCCTCGTCCACCAGGACCAGGTCGTAGATCCGCGCGTTCGACGCGTTCACCAGGCGGAAGCGGTACCAGGCGTCGTCCACGTCGGCGTACGGCCAGATGCGGCCGTTGACCGTGGTGTACGGGCCGAGGAACGGTGTCGTGACCGGCTTGCCCGTCTCCGGGTGGGACGGGTTCACCACGATCGTCTTGTGCAGCAGCCGGCCGTTGAGGAGGCCGTCCTCGTCGGTGTCGAGGTTGCGGTCGGCGAGCAGCAGCGGGATCTCCCGCTCCCCGTAGGGGAGGTGGAGGGCGTCCTCCTCCTCGTCACGGACGAGGTAGGTGCCGTACAGGCCAGCCATCACGTTCCACCGCGTGATGTTCATGGCGTGGTCGTGGTACCACCACTGGACCGCCTGGTGGTCGTTCGGGTACTCGGAGAGCTGGGCGTCGCCGGAACCCACGGCGTTGTCCGCCCAGCCGTCATTGCCGCCGCCCGTCTGGGCGCCGTGCAGATGGGTCACCGACCAGGCGGGCAGGGCGGCCACGTCCGCGTGGGGCTCGACGCCGCCGCGGCCGGGCTCGGTGGTGGCGGGCGGGGTGCCCGCCGGGCGGACCGGTACCTCGACGGCGGTGACCGGGTACTCGCTGCCCCGGGGAACGCGGTTCGTCCAGGCGATGCGGAGCCGCTGGCCGCGCCGCACCTCGATGGTGGGGCCGGGCACCAGGCCCTCGTACCCCCACATCAGGGTGGGCGGCAGTTGCGGGTGCAGCCGGACCCAGGTCGGTTGCAGGGCGATCTCCGTCTCGCGCAGCAGGTCGCCCGTGGCGGGCCGCAGGACGGGTGGGACGGGCAACGGCGCGACATACGGCGTCAGTTCACCCGGCGCCGCCTTCCGCTCCCCCTTGTCGCTCTCCGTGAGCCTCTCGATGATGTCGGTCAAGGTCGCACACCCCCGTGTGTTCTGTCGTCATGCTTCCCTCACCCCGGAAGACTCGTGGCGCATCGCCGAAGTTCCCTGAATATCCCGTTCCGCACGAGAAGGTCCGAAAACAGCGCACGGCCGCGCGAACTCCCGTTGTCAGTGGCGGCTGTTACGTTCGGTGACATGACTGATCACGCTCTTCGGCTCCTGCGCGCGAACCCACGGCTGGCCGCGCTGGCCGAGTTCCCGTTCGACTTCTCCCTCGCCCGCGCGGAGTACGGCCATGTGGAGCCGGTCCGTCTGGTCTCCGGCGGTGCCCTGGAGGTCGTGGCCGGGGACGCCGGTGGCGGTACGTACTTCCTGTGCGAGGACGGCTCGGTGCTGTTCGCCGACTCCGACGGCATGGCCGGGCTCGTCGGCTCCGGCTTCGACGAGGCGTTCGAGATCCGGATCGGCTTGGGAGGGGAGGACGAGCCGGACGAGGAAAAGGAGTACTACGGCTTCGAGGCCGCGCGGGCCGAACTGCGGGCCGCTCTGGGCTTCCCGGAGCGCTCCCGAGAGGAGCTCGAAGCGCTGCTGGACGCTGCGCAGGCGCGTACCTGGCCCGACTTCCTGCTGCTCAACGCCGAGGAGGGGTGCGCCTACGAGCTCGCCGGCCCGCCGCCGCCCCCGCTGTGGGAGTGCGTGCGGGTGCCCGCCGGCTTCGAGGGCGACCCCGCCCGGGAGCCGCTGTACACCTGGACGGACCTGGCCCTGGCCCAGGGCCGGACCAACCTCGCCCGTGCGGCGCTCATACAGCGGTTCGACGCGATCTACCAGGACCAGGGGCTGCTGCGACGGGCGGACGACCCCTCCCGGCTGGACACGGCCGAACTGACGCTCCTCGCGGACCACTTGGACCGCATCGGCGAGCCCCTCCCGGCGGAGCACGCCCGGCGTCTCCACGCGGCGCTCCGGGAGACCCCGGAGGGCTCCGGGACACCGTGACGGAGCCCGGAGCGCCGGGTCAGCCCGCGAGCGGCAGGGCCGGCGGCCGGTCCGGGAGGAAGCCGTGGGACCGGCGGGACAGGTACCCGGCCTTGTAGCGGTCGACGGTGCGGTGCCAGTGCAGGATGCCCGCCATCCAGTTCCGCAGGTCGGCGACGTAGTCGCCCATGATCTCGCGCGCCTCGTCCGAGAGGTCGAAGTCGTCGTAGACGACGGGCAGTTCATGCTCGGCGACGTGTTGGAACTGCTGCATGCGCTGGGTCATCAGGTCATGGACGACGTGGAGCGCTGTGGGGTAGTCGACGCCGAAGAAGTTCTGCACCACGAGGATCGCGTTGTGGACCTCGCCCTCGTACTCGATCTCCTTCTGGTAGGAGAAGACGTCGTTGACGAGCATGCCGTAGTCGATGGCCGCGTTCTCCAGCGAGCGGACCGGGCCGCTGCGGTAGACCTCCGGCGGGACGGCGGGGCCGTGGCCCATCCGGCACAGGCTCATGGTGAGGTCGGAGCCGAAGGTGGCGCGGCGCATCTCCAGATAGTCGACCGGGTCGGGGATCCGGTTCTGGATCTGGTTGGAGAGCTCCCAGAGCCAGCTCTCGGTCATCACGTTCACGGAGTCCTTGAAGGTGCGCCGCTGGTCCGGCGTCATCTCCGCCGTCGTGCGCGGCCACAGGTCGATCAGGCCGCGCTCCATGCCGTTCAGCGGCTCCGGGACCGCCTCGCCCGCCACGGGCATGCAGTCCGACAGCCGCCGGGTGATCAGCTTCGCGGTGGCGAGGTCGCGGCGGTGGCCGAAGACCAGCGGGTAGTAGTCGTCGCCGTACGTCCCCCAGGCGAGCCACTGCGCGCTGAGGTCGAGGGCCTCGGGTGTCGCGTCCGGGTCGAGTCCCGCCGAGCACAGCGGCAGGTCGGCCGCGGCCAGCCGGTCCTCGTCCCAGACGCCCTCCTGGAGCATGCCCATCCGGTGCATCCACTCGGTGAGCCGGGGGCGGGCGGCGGGCAGATGCGGGCAGAGCTCGACCTCGAACGGCATGTGGAAGTCGGGGAGTCGGGACGGACCGACCTTCTGGTACGGCACATGCGTGTGCGCGCGCAGACGCTCGGCGCCGGCCGCGGCGAGCAGCGCTCCGATGTCGGCGGCGGAGGTGCCCGGGCCGGTGAGGCCCTGCCAGGGTGAGGTGGAGGTGGCGCCCTCGTTCATGTAGCGGCTGGAGCGCAGGTGCCACTCGTGGCCGCCGGACTGCCAGTCCTGAAGTCCCTTGGTGTAGGCGGCGACCGCGGCGACCTCGCCCGGGGCGAGACCTTTCTCCAGGGCCAGCGCGGGCACCTCGGTGAGGGCGGTGTGCTCGAACTGGTGGAGCCGGGAGGTGAGGATGTCGTTGACGGTGTCGGCGGCCTGCTGGGTGGTGCAGCCGAAGAAGGTCTCCAGGACCAGCACACCGTTGCTGTTCTCGCCCTCGTCCTCGACCTCCCGCTGGTAGGAGAAGAGGTCGTTGCGCAGATGGACGGCGTCGGCGAACGTCTCCATGAGGACCCGCAGCGGCCTGGACTCCGCGACGGCGACGGGCACTTCGGCGGTCGCGTACTCGACGAGCCCCGCCGACCAGGGGGCGCCTCCCACCTTGCGGCGCATCTCGATGTACTCGACGGGGTTGGCGATCCGCCCCTCATTGATGTTGGACAGTTCCCACAGGGACTCGTTGAGGAGATGCTCGGTGGCGACGGCGAAGCGGCGGCGCCAGTCGGCGGACATGGCGGGCACGGTCCGCGTCCACAGGTCGGCGAGGCCCGCCTCGACGGGGTTCTCCGGCTCGGGCATCGGCGTGGCGAGGTCCATCGGCATGAACAGGGGCAGCCGGTCGAGGTAGGCCTTGCCGCCGGCGCGGTCCTGGGTGCGTTTGAAGATCTCCAGGAAGTGGTCGTCGAAGAAGAAGACCCACACGTACCAGTCGGTGATCAGCGACAGGGCGGGGCCATCGCAGTCGGGGTGGGTGTAGGCGCAGAGCAGACCGTAGTCATGGGCGTCGAGGTCGGACTGCTCCCAGACCCCGGATCCCTCCAGCATGCCCATGTCGCGTGCCCACCGGGTCGAGTGGGCGCGTGCCTCCTCGACGTGCGGGTTCAGCCGCGCGGGATACGGCATGTAGAAGTGCGGGAGTTCGAAGGGCTGCGTCATGGGCGGGGCCCTACCCAGGCCCTTCCGGGGGCATCCACGGCACGGCACATGATCACACCATCGCGTGAATCGGGGCCGAACCCGGGAGTTCTCGACGGGTCTTGTGGCGTTCTTCTCCGCGCGCAGACATCGGGAATCCGGCGTACGACACATCCGACTGCGACGACCGCGCGCGGGAATCCGTCGCCCCGCCGAGCGGGTCGGGCGAAGTCCGCTAACGACGGCACCTCACCGCTCAGCCGGCGGAGCGCTCAGGTGCCCCGCACCGCCCGCCCCACCCGCGCCCTGAGGGCCACGAACTCCGGGAGTCCGCGGGTCCCGATCTGCTCCCGCTCGCCCGGCAGGTCGACCGGCAGGTCGAGGACGACGTGGGAGCCGGGGCCCGGGGACAGGACGACGACGCGGTCGCCGACGTAGACGCTCTCGTCGATGTCGTGGGTGACGAACACGATGGTCGTGCCGTCGGTGCGGTGGACCTCCAGGAGGAGGTCCTCCAGGTCCTCGCGGGTCTGGGCGTCCAGGGAGCCGAAGGGTTCGTCCATGAGCAGCAGTGAGGGGCGGCAGACCAGGGCGCGGGCGATGGCGACGCGCTGCTGCATGCCTCCGGAGAGCTGCCAGGGGTGGCGTCCGGCGGCGCCGTCGAGGCCGACACGTTCCAGGATGCGTCCGGCCTCGGCGCGGCGCCGGTCCCGGCGAAGGCCGCGGCGGCGCAGCGGGAGGGCGACGTTGTCGCGGACGGTGAGCCAGGGGTAGAGGGAGCGGCCGTAGTCCTGGAAGACGACCGCGAGCCGGTCGGGTACGCCGGTGACGGGGGTGCCGTCGACGGTGACCGTGCCCTCGCGGGCGGGCAGCAGTCCGGCGACGGTGCGCAGGAGGGTGGACTTGCCGCAGCCGGACGGGCCGACCACGCACAGGAGTTGGCCGTCGGGGACGGTGAGCGTGAGGTCGGTGAGGACGGGGTGGTCGCCGTAGTACTGGCCGACCGCGTCGAGGCGGAGCATGTGCGTGTGTCACCTGGCCCGGGGGTCGTGGGGTGGCTCGGTACGGGTCATGCGGTCGCCCTCCCGCTGCCGACGAGGCGTTTCTCGACCGCCAGCAGCCCGGTGTTGAGCAGATGTCCGAGGGCGCCGAGCAGGACCAGGGCCGCCCATACGGTGAGCAGGTCGGAGCGGGTCTGGGCCTCGGTGAGGGTGAAGCCGATGCCGTTGGCGGTGCCCGGGAGCAGTTCCGAGAAGACCATGAGGATGAGGGAGAGCGAGAGGCTCAGTCGCAGACCCGCGAAGATGCGGGGCAGCGCGGACGGGAGGATGAGGAAGCAGAGCCGTTCGACGGGGTTCAGGCGGAGCACGGCGGCGACGTCGAGGCGCAGCGGGTCGGTGTTGCGGGCGCCTTCGGCGGTGTTGATGAGGACCGGCCAGACGGCGCTGAAGGCGATCGACGCGATCTGCATCGGCGTACCGAAGTCGAGGACCACGACGAAGACCGGGACCAGCGCGGGTGGCGGTACGGCGCGTGCGAACTGGAGGACGGGGTTGCACAGGGCGTAGGCGCGCCGCGAGCGGCCGACCGCGACGCCGAGCGCTATCCCGGCGACGGCGGCGAGCCCGAACCCGGCGCCCATCCGGCCGAGGCTGGGCAGGATGTCGGCGACGGCGGCCTCGGTGAGGAACACATGGCGGACGGGGCCGGAGAACCACAGCTCGTGGGCGTGGCGTGCGATACGGCCGGGGGGCGGGAAGTAGACGCTGCCGTGCGCCCGGGCGGCCACCTCCCAGAGGGCCACGGCGACGGCGAGGACGAGCCAGCGCAGGAGGGCGTGCCGCAGGCCGACCGGGGGGCGTCGGCGCGGCGCCGCTCTCGGGGACCGGGGCACGGCCGTCCCGTCCGGCTTCATGACGTCACCCCGGATCCCGGTGCCCCACCGCTTCACGCCGTCACCTCGTCCCCGGTCCCCCGGTGCGCCGGTGTCCACGGGAACAGCTTCCGCTCCCCCCACACCAGCACCCCGTTGATGACGAGCCCGAGGGTCCCCGCCCAGACCACGCCGGCGAGAACGTCGCGGGTGCCGTCCGTGGCGAGGCCTGCCTGGGCGATGTAGATGCCTAGGCCCTCGCCGAACCCGGCGAGGATCTCCGTGGCCACGGCGAGGATGAGGGCGACGGCGGCGGAGATGCGGATGCCCGCGGCGATGAAGGGGGCCGTGCCGGGGAGTTCGACGCGCAGGAGGACCGACAGACGGCCGAAGCCGAAGGCGCGCAGGGTCTCCTTGGCGAGGGGATCGGTCTCGCCGAGGCCGTAGACGGTGTTGAAGAGGATCGGCCACACGCAGGCGTAGGTGACGAGGGCGACCTTGGTCTCCGTGCCCGAGCCGAGGAGCAGGGAGACCAGCGGGATCAGCGCGACGGACGGCAGTGGCCGCAGGAACTCCACGATCGCGCGTACGGCGGCGTCGACGACCGGCACGCTGCCGAGGAGCAGGCCGAGCGGGACGGCGATGGCGCAGGCCAGTCCGAGGCCGAGCGCCCAGGCCCGCAGAGTGGCGCCGATTCCCTCCAGGAACGCGCTGTCGCCCGCCAACTCCACTGCCCGGACGAGGACTTCGGAGGCGGGCGGGAGGTAGCTGCGGCGGACGATCCCGGCCCGGCTCACCGCCTCGCACACACCGAAGGCGAGCAGGACGCCGAGAGCGCCCAGCCGCCACTCCCGCAGCCGCCGCTCCCGCGGCCATCCCGTCCGTCTCACTTCACCAGCAGCGTCGCCGGATCGATCGGCTTGCTCAACATCCCCTGTTTCTTCATGAGTTCGGTGAGCCGGGCGATCTGCGCCGCGTCCATGGTCGCCGGGAAGACCGGCAGGTCGATCGACTCCGCCTGTCGCCCGGTCACCTTCGTGTAGGTCGGCAGTACCTCGCGCACGGTCTCGGGGTCCGCCTCGGCGATCTTCACGGCCGCCTTGAGGGCCCGCTGGAACGCGGCCAGCGCGTCGGCGTTCTCCGAGGCGTACTTCCGGGTGGTGATGTATCCGCTGAGCGGGATGGACTCGACGGGCGCGGACGCCCCGTCCACGAGGACCCGGGCTCCCAACTCGTCCTGGATGGCGCTGTCGTAGGGCTCGACGGCGTGCACGGCGTCGACCTGCCCCTTGTCCAGGGCGGCGCCCATCTGTGCGAAGGGGATCTGCCGGTAGTCGGGCTTACCGGGGGCGCCCTGTTCCGCCAGGATCTCGTTGAAGGTCAGCGACTGGACGTTGTTGAGGACGTTGACGGCGAGTCTGCGGCCCGTGAGGTCGGCGACGGACTTGATGTCGGAGTCCTTCGGCACCAGCACGTCCATCATCTTCGGCGCGGCCCTGATCGACTCGGCGACGATCCGGATGTCGAGGGTGCCCTTCTCGTGGGCCTGGAAGTAGGTGACGTAGTTCGCGCTCGCGACCATGTCGATCTGCCCCTTGGCCAGGGCCGGAAGCGCCTGGAGGCTCTGCTGGATCTGCTGGACGCGGACGTCCAGGCCCTCCTTCTCGAACAGGCCCCGGTCCCGCGCGATGTAGAGCATGGCGCAGTCGACCAGGGGCAGCGCGGCCACGGTGACCGTCCGCCGGTCGCCGTCCGAGGACGCGGAGTCGTTGTCGTCGCCGCAGGCCGTGAGCGCGAGCGCGAGGGCGATCGCGGCGGCCGCCGCCTTTCCTCTTCCCGAACATGATGGACGTGACGCCATCCGCGCATGATGGCGCCCTGGTTGGCATGATCACTACACACAAGCAAGCCAACCATGCGCCATCGCTACCGCCACCCGCCATCGCCACCCGCGGCCATACGCTGTACGCCGCCTTGCCGCGTACCTCCTCCCGGGTCACCGTGGTCCTCATGACCCCTACCCTGGCCGGGCTCGACGTGTTCGATCCGCGACGGTACGCCGACGGTGTGCCCTACGACGCCTACCGCGTGCTGCGCGACCGCCACCCCGTGGTGCGCCAGGACGAACCCGAGGTGCTGGGGTGGCCGGCCGGACCCGGGTTCTGGGCGGTGACGCGGCACGCGGATGTCGCCCGGGTGCTCAAGGACTCGGCGACGTACTCGTCGTCCCTGGGCGCGACCCAGATCCGTGATCCCGACCCGGAGGACCTGCCGTTCATCCGCCGCATGATGCTCAATCAGGACCCGCCGCAGCACGGGAGGTTGCGGCGGCGGGTCAGCCGGGCGTTCACACCCGGGCGTATCGGCCGGTTCGCACAGGTCGCCGGTGAGCGGGCCCGGACGCTGTTCGACGACGCCCTGCGGCAGGCCCGCGCCGGGGACGGCACCGTCGACCTCGTCGCCGCGGTGACCGACGACTACGCCCTGCTCAACCTGGCCGACCTGCTCGGTGTCCCGGAGACGGACCGCGGGATGCTGCTGCACTGGACGCAGCGGGTCATCGGCTACCAGGACCCCGACGAGGCCGGCGCCCCGGTGCTGGACGGGGCGGGCAAGCCGGTGAATCCCCGCTCGCCCGCGATGCTCAAGGACATGTTCGCCTACGCCCGCCAACTCTCCGCGTACAAACGGCGTTACCCCGCCGACGACGTCATGACCACGCTCGCGCACGACGCCGAACTCGCCGACGCCGAGCTGGAGATGTTCTTCTTCCTGCTCACCGTCGCCGGCAACGACACCGTCCGCAGCGCGGCACCCGGCGGACTGCTCACCCTGGCCGAGCACCCGGAGCCGTACGAACGACTGCGCACGGGAAGCCACGAACTCACCACCGCCGTGGAGGAGTTGCTGCGCTGGCATCCCCCCGTGCTCTCCTTCCGCCGCACCGCCACGCACGACACCGAGCTGGCGGGGCGGCGGATCCGCGCGGGCGAGAAGGTGGTGGTCTTCCACGCCTCCGCCAACCGGGACGAGCGGGTCTTCGAGGCCCCGGACCGGCTGGATCTGTCGCGTACGCCGAATCCGCACCTGTCCTTCGGGGACGGACCGCACGTCTGCCTGGGGGCGCACTTCGCCCGGCTCCAGTTGCGGATGCTCTACGCGGAGGCGCTGCGGGTCCTGCCGGTCCTGCGGACGGCGGGACCGGCCAGGCGGCTGGTGTCCAACTTCATCAACGGACTCAAGAGCCTGCCGGTACAGGTCGGTTGAGGAGTTTTGACGACAGGCGCTAGGGGCGTACCTGGATCAGCGCGTGTGTGCCCCCGGTCCGCCACCGCTGTCCCTGCGCCGCCACCAGCGCGGCCTCCGTCGCGGGGGCGAGGCCGGTGATCACGTCGGACTTCAGGGTGCGCAGAGCGGCCACCGGGCCCGGGAAGCAGGCCGTGACATCGGCGAAGGGTGTCGTGGGCGGCCACCGCCGGTCCCCCACCAGGCGGCGGTAGTTGAGATCGCCCTTGACGACGGTCAGCGCGGCTCCGGCGAACTCGGCGCGGAGGTCGTCCGGCATCGCCTCGTACGGCAGCGGGGCGCAGGAGAAGGGGTGGGCGCGCACGGTGAGGCTGCCGTCGGCCATCGCCGACCACAGGTCGCGCCCGTATCCGGCCGCCGCGCCCGGCGCCCTGGTCAGCCGGCGCACGGCGTCGACCACATCGGCGGTCGTGGCGTCGGAGACGTAGTACGGATACGGCTTGACGTGCAGGATCGCCCGCCGGACGCGCCCCTGGGCGAGGAGGTGGGCGATCAGGAGCAGGTCCGGGACGAGTTCGCGGCCCGCGTTGTCGGCGACGAGACAGAGGGTGTCCGCGCCGTCGACAAGCGACCAGAGGGCGGCGCTGTCGTCGGCGACCAGGCCCGGGACGGCGGCCCGGCCCTCGGCGTCGGCGTCGGACAGCCGGAAGCCGAGGTCGGCGCGGTTGCCCCACAGCGAGCCGTGCAGCAGCGCCGCGTCCTGTTCGCCGGCGGGCCGGCCGTCGAGGGCGTCGAGCGCGGCCAGTTCCTCGTCGGTCTCCGGGGAGTCGAGCTCGGCGAGCTTGAAGGGGCGGAAGGGGTCGATACCCTGCCATGGACCCGCGTCGAAGTAGCCCACGGCTTCGAGGAGTTGGCGGTAGAACCAGCTCTCCGACCAGAGCCACGGCACATCGAACCAGGAGCGGCCGGTGTACTCGTCCGCTCCCCAGGCCGCCCATGCGGCGCGGTCCGGCGCGGTGGCCGGGAGCGGCTCGACGGTGCCCTTGGTGCAGTTCTCCAGCAGCGCGTCGAGGGCGCGGTGCTGCTCAGGGCCGTAGGGGAAGGCCTCTCGCACCTGCCGGATGATCGCGGGATGCCGCTCGGCGAGCACGCTGTACGGGAACGAGCCGGGTTCGGCGGCGAGGATCACGGGCGGGGTGTCGGGCATGGGCGCCACCGTACCGCGCGGATCACGTGGCTCTGAGCTCCCGCTCCAGGTGGGTGACGAGGCTCAGATAGCGGGCGCGGCGGGGCACCGGCACCATGCCGCGGATGAGGATGTGCCACAGCCCGGCCAGCCGGCGGGGGTGGCGGGTGACGGGTTCGAGGGAGTGGCCCACGACCCGGGTGCCGACCAGGGACGCGACGAGGGAGTGCGCGGCGGCGTCGACATCGATGTCCGGATGGAGGTCGGACTCCTTGACCGCGTCGTGGAGTCTGCGGGTGGCGATGCCCAGGCACTGGGTGAAGGGGTGCGGAAGTTCGGGGGGCAGTTCCAGGCCGCCGGTGGCGAGGCGGAGACCGGCGCTCGGCAGCGGCCCCTCCAGGGACAGCCGCGCCATGCCGAACGTGGAGCGGATCAGGGCCTCGAGCGCGGTGCAGCCGCGGCTGTCCATCTCCTCGGTGAGCCGGTCCAGGTTTCTGTACTGGATCTCCATGATCGCGTGAGCGAGATCCTGCTTCGCCGCGAAGTGGAAGTAGAGTGCGCCCTTCGTCACTTGGGCATGATCGACGATGTCGCTCAGACTCGTCGACTCGTATCCGCGCCGGTCGAACAGTTCCGCGGCGGCGGCGATGATCGCCGCGCGGGTCTGTTCGGCTCGTAACTGCCTGGCCATAGGCGAGTCTCTCCTGGGGGCGAGAGAGCATGCCCTGAAAAGAACAGGCCATGCCGTTTGTTTCTTACTCCCTGTACACGATATCTCACCGTCCGGCTGTCATCACCTGACACCCGAACTCCGTGCAGTTTCCAGGCCCCCCACAACTTGTAGCTCACTTGTGCGCGTATCGCAGACACCGGCGGGAGAAACGGGGCAGGCAGTACAAAAAGGCGGGCCGGCCGGTGCCCCATCCGCACCGGCCGGCCCGCCTGCTCGAGGCGTGTGCTCAGAAGGTCAGCTTCCAGCTGTTGAGCGTGCCCGTGTCCTGCGCGGCCGTGTCCTGGACGCGCAGCTTCCAGGTGCCGTTGGCCGTCTCGCTCGAAGCGTCCACCGTGTAGGTGGTGTTGACGTTGTCCGCGGAGTCCGAGGAGCTGGCGGACTTCAGGGTGTACACCGTGCCGTCCGGGGCGACGAGGCTGACCACCAGGTCACCGCGGTAGGTGTGGGTGATGTCCACCGCGACCTGGAGGGCCGAGGGGGCGTTGCCGGTGCGGCCGGTGACCGCGATGGAGGACTCGATCGCCGAGCCGTTGTCCGGGACGGACACGGCGGTGGTGTTGGAGAACGTCGTCCCCGTGCTCGTACCGCCGCTCACGGCCGCGACCGTCTTCGCCGCGTCCGCGAGACCCGCGCCGCAGCCGCCCGAGCAGGCACCCGGCAGGGCACGGGCGTTGTTCTTGATGGCGGTCTCGATCTGGGCCGGGGTCAGCGAGGAGTTGGCCGACTTCAACAGCGCGGCGAGGCCCGCGATGTGCGGGGTGGCCATGCTGGTGCCCTGGTAGTAGGCGTAGTTCTCGGTGGACGCCGTCGTGGCGCCGGAGTTCAGCGTCGACAGGATGCCGTTGGCGGTGCCGGTGCTGGTCTGGCCGCCGGGTGCCGAGATGTCGACCAGGGAACCGTAGTTGGAGTACGACGCCTTGGCGCCGGTGCGGCTGGTCGCGGCGACGGATATGACGTTGTTGCAGTTGCCCGGCGAGTGGGCCGAGACGTTCTCGTTGTCGTTGCCCGCGGCGACGGCGATGACGGTGCCGCGGCTGACCGCGTTGTTGATCGCCGTCTGGGTCGCGGTGGTGCAGGCACCGTCGCCACCGAGGCTCATATTGATGACCTTGGCGACGTTGGTGTTGGCGGGCACACCGGAGACGGTGCCGCCGGACGACCAGGTGATGGCGTCGATGATGTCGGAGTCGTAGCCGCCGCACTTGCCGAGGACGCGGACCGGGGAGATCTTCGCGCCGTAGGCGATGCCCGCGATGCCCTTGCTGTTGTTGGTGACCGCGGCGATGGTGCCGGCCACGTGGGTGCCGTGCCAGGAGGAGTTGGAGGCCGGGATGCCGGAGCCGCACTCGTTGGCCGCGTAGTGGTCACCCGGGTCGGCGGGGTTGCTGTCGCGGCCGTTGCCGTCGACGGAGACCGCGGTGTCGGCGATGAAGTCGTAGCCGGCGACGATGTTCGCGGCGAGGTCGGTGTGGGCGACGTAGCCGGTGTCGATGACGGCGACGGTGACGCCGGTGCCGGTGGTGGTGGACCAGGCGCCGGGGACGTTCATGCCGGCCGTGGACTCGAACAGGTCCCACTGCTTGGCGTACTCGGTGTCGTTCGGGTCGGCCTGCGGTGTGTTCAGGCGGTCCGGTACGACGTAGGCGACCTGCGGGTCGGCCTTGTACTCGGCGACCACGTCGGCGACATCGGTGCGGGTCAGGTCCGTGCCCAGGTCGACCAGGGCGGCGCCGGTGCCGAGACGGCGCTGGAAGTCGACGTCCTCGCCGGCCTCCTTGCCCTTGGCGGCGGCGTCGGCCTCGGCGGCCTTGTTCGACTTGGCCTCGGTGGCACCGGACTTGTAGCCGACGATGAGGCGCTCGGCCGTGATGCCGGGGGCGGCCTCGGTCTGCGCGGTGGGGACCGCGGCGGCCTGCGGGGCGGCCGATTCCTGGGCCACGGCGACGGTGGTACCGGCCGCCGAGAACAGCGCGGCGGAGACCGCGGCGACGGAGAGCAGCTTCCGTCGCAGGGAGGGGGAGGTACGCAAGGGCTTGCCTTTCGTAGCCGTCTCCGGGCAGGGCGGAGCGGCGGTCTGATCGCTTCGTCGGTGAAGCGGCGGGGGGGTAGATCGAAAAGCGGCGCGGTGGCCGGCCAAGCGCGTGAGCCGATTGCTGAAGGGGTTACCTGTGGGTCGGCTGTGGTGGAACGATAGGCAAAGGAAAGGTCATGTGAATACAGGGGAAACCCTCGATCCGGCGGGAAACCCACCCTCGCCGTCAGGGAGTTGAGGGGGAATGGACCCTTTCGCCCTTGCTGTACCGCGCTGAACGCGCCGGGCCCGGTTTCCGTACTGCACGGGAGCAAACCGTTCCCGCGCCGGCCGAGGAGACGTCCCGGATGCCCCGGATGACCGCATACCGCACCGTTCTGGCGGCCGCCGCCGCCCCGCTGCTGCTCACCGTCTGGTCGGCGGGCCCGGCGCAGGCACACGGCGCGCCGACGGATCCGGTGAGCCGTGCCTACGCCTGCTCCCCCGACGGCGGCGACCGGGCCGGTACGGCGGCCTGCCGTGCCGCCATCGCCGCGAACGGCAGTTCCTTCGCGGCCTGGGACAACCTGCGGATCGCGAACGTGAACGGCCGCGACCGGCAGACCGTTCCCGACGGCGAGCTGTGCAGCGGCGGCCTGCCGGCCTACAAGGGCCTCGACCTCACCCGTACCGACTGGCCGTCGACCCGCCTCACACCGGGCGCGTCGATGACGATGACGTACGCCTCGACGATCCCGCACACCGGCACGTTCAAGATGTTCCTGACCAAGCCCGGCTACGACCCGTCGAAGCCGCTCACCTGGTCCGACCTGCCGTCGCAGCCCTTCGCCGAGGTCAAGGACCCGGCGCTGACGGGCGGCGCGTACCGGCTGCGGGCGAAGCTGCCCTCCGACCGGACCGGTCGCCATGTGCTGTACACGATCTGGCAGAACAGCAGTACGCCGGACACCTACTACTCGTGTTCCGACGTGGTGTTCCCGGCGGCCGCGAAAGACAACGCGGAAGAGAAGACGCAGGAGCCGAGCACTCCTTCGCCCTCCCCGTCCGTGACCGCGGGCGCGAAGGCCCGTGAGAGCGCCTCGCCGAGCGCCGAGCCCCGGACGGCGACACCTTCCGCGACGCCGTCGAAGGCGGCCCCCGACACCACCCCCGTGGCCTCCACGCCCACCGCGGACTCCGGCCCTTCGGCCCCGCTCGTGGCGGGCGGCGCCGCCGCGGTGCTGGTGCTCACCGGGGGCGCCGCCCTGGCGCTGCGTCTGCGTCGACGCTGAACGCCGTTCACGCGAGGGTCAGTTGACGTAGACCGCCGCGCCGTCGGAGGTGGCGACCGGGGCGTACTTCGCGGTCCAGTAGCCGCTGCTCGGGCAGAGCGAGGAGCCGGAGCTCCTGGTGAACTGCTGGTTGGTGAACTGGATGCTGTTGTCGGTGTTGGAGGCCGCGCCGGTGAGGCTGGTGTTCGTCGCCTGGTAGACACAGGTGACGCTGCCCAGCAGGGTCCTGAGCACGACGGTGGTCTGGATGGCCCCCGCGGTGCCCGGGGAGACGGTGACGGTGCCGTCGGAGGCCACGGTGGTGGTGTAGTTCAGGTTGTTGACCGTGACGCTGGTGACGCCGAGCACACCGATGTTGTTCGAGGTGCAGTCGCTGAAGGTGTGCGCGGTGAGCGTCTCGGAGGCCGTGCCGGGAGCGGCCGGGTTGCTGTCGACCGTCGCGTTGAACTGCGAGGTGGTGCAGGTGATGCCCGTGGTGCCGGTCGCGCTGGAGTAGAGCGTGGCCGTGGTGCCGCTCGCCAGGCTTGCGCTGACCGCGGTGCCGTCGGCGACGGCGTCACCGGCCAGGGAGCCGGTGGTCAGGACGTTGTCCGCGGCCGACGCCGGGGAGATCGCCGGGAGGGTGAAGGCGGCGAGGGCGGCGGTGAGGGTGAGGAGGGTTCTCGTACGCATGCGGGGGTGCCTCTTTTCCGAGGTGCGGGGTTCGAAAGGGGTGGGGGGACGCGACGCGGCGTCCGCCGTCACCGGCCCGTCACGCCTTCTCCGTACGTGACGGACCGGCAACGGCAGCCGGCCGGTGACCGGCCGGAGAGCCGTGGGGTGGCCTCCGGCCGGACCGGGCGGAATGGCACTCGGCACGGACCGAGGGGGGAAGCGACCGTGTGGGTGCCTGGGAGGAGGCGGGCACAGGAGGTGCCCGGTACGGACAGGACGTCCGGGAGACGCGGGCAGTGCCGCGTGACGGATCCGGCGCCACGGATCCGGGTGAACCAGTGAGAGTTGTAGACCTGATGGTCAGTCAACGTCAAGGAGAAACAAAGGAGTTGACGATCGTTCAATGGTTTTTTCGAGACACTGGAATTCCTTGACGCACAGGTGGGGCACATCCGACACCCTTTTTCCACAACTCCCTTGACCCTCGAAAGTAACCCCGGGTAACTTCCTCTGCGGCTACTGCGGAGTAGCGAAGAAAGCCCTTGCGTCCGCCGGGAGTTGCGAGGGGTCGCGCGCCGCATGCGCTGTCCGCGCCAGGACAACGTGCCAGTGAGATGCCAGACCGCACTTTCTATGCACCTGGGAGCAGACATGGCCTCGTCCTCGGACGTCTCGTCGTCCGCCGACAACACCCCCGAGAACCCGGAAAGCGGTTCCTCGCCCGACCCCGTCAGACGTGGACGGGTCCGGGCTCGCCGGGCCGCCGTGATGGCGGTGCCGGCCACGCTGGTCGCCGCGACACTCGCGGTTCTCACCGCGGAGGGCGCGCTGGGCGTGCAGTTCGCGATCTCCGGGATGCCGTTCACGGTCACCGCCAAGGAGCTGAACGGCACCGGGTTCGAGCAGTTCGGCGGACTCGACAACATGGCGCCGGGCAGCCCCAACGAGGGCGACACCGGGGGGCAGGTGCTGGTCGTGACCTCCGCGATCAAGAACGCGACCCTCGACAGCCTGTGCCAGAGCGTCGACCTCGGCGGCATCAACCTGCTCATCAAGGCGGGCAGCGGATCGCAGAAGGTGCAGGCGACCGACCTGACCACCGACTCGACCGAGCTGTCGGGTGACGCGGACTTCACCAACATCGAGATCGGCAACGACGCCAGCACGCTCACCAAGGCCGGCGTCAAGGGCCCCATCGGTGTCTTCAGCCAGCAGTCCGACACCGTGCACATCGCCAACCTGCGGCAGACCAACTACGCGACCACGGCCGCGGTGTTCAAGCTTCCGGGTCTCAAGCTCAGCTTCAGCGGCTCGGGTTGCTGATGTCTGACTCTCCGATGCCGACAGGCAGGGGAGTGCGGTCGGCCCTCCGTGACTGGCGGGCCGACCGTCCGTACTGGGGCGGGCTGCTGCTCACCCTGGGCGGGGCCGAGATCCTGCTCACCATGAAGGTGTCGCTGAAGGTCGTCCTGCACATCGGCATGCAGGGACTGGCCGGCTATCTTCTGCCGGCGCTGATGGTGGTGCTGGGTCTGCTGATCCTGTTCAACCCCGCCCAGCGCCTCTTCTACTCGATCACCGGGGTGCTGCTCACCCTGGGCACCTGGCTCACCTCCAACATGGGCGGCTTCTTCATCGGCCTGCTGCTCGGCGTGACCGGCAGCTGCATGGCCTTCGGCTGGCTGCCGGACCAGGAGCCCCGCGTGAGCCGCCGCAAGCGGCGCAAGGCCGCACGGCTGGCGGCACTCCAGGGCACCACCAAGCAACAGCCCGCCTGAACCCGCTCCACCACCGACTCCCTCTGAAACACCGGCTGTCCACCCCGACCACCTGACGCGTACGGGGTGAACAGCCGGTGTTTCAGGGGGAGTTCGGCTGTGTGGGGGCGACGGGGCCGAGGCGGCACCGGCGGGGCCGGGGGCGCGCGATGGAGGTGCGCCGCACCTGCGGATGAGCTGGTTCGCGCGGCCGAGGCGATCCCCTTCGGGTACGTCGCCGTAGGCTTCGACCCCGCCCGGGGAATCCGTGACGGTGAGGTCGCTCGTCCTCGGCGGCCGGTCGGCGACGTCCCGAGTCAGGTCGTGGGGCCCGCCGCCCGCGGGGTGGCCGGCGGCTCCGCGGCTGTGGTGTCGTCGTCCTTCAGTGCCTTCGCCTCGCTCTTGAGGATGCGCATGGACCTGCCGAGCGCTCGCGCGGTGTCGGGCAGCCTCTTCGAGCCGAACAGCACGATGACGGCTATCACGACGATCAGCAGGTGCCAGGGTTCCAGTCCGTTACGGAGCACGACGGCGACCCCTTTCTTCAGGTTCTTCGGATTCTTCAGATGGGTGCGGAGTTCTTCTCAACTCGCTCTTACGTCGGTCGAGCACACTTGCCCCGGCCGCCCGTCGGATGACGGTTGCTGCGGTGCGCAACTGTACAACCCAGGGCGAACATGACAAACCCCCGCAATACGCAAGAGGGCGCGCATGACGATCACCAGCACACGAAGGCCCGCACCGCCGCGGCACCGGCAGAGCGGCCGCCGACGGGCCGGACGTCGCCGGGGCCGCCGGATACGCGTCGCGCTGCTGGTCTGCCTCTCCGTCATGGTGCTCGCGACCGCCGGCGCCGGCTGGCTCTATCTCCGGCTGGACGGCAACATCAGCACCTTCGACTCGGGCGGTCTCTCCGGCCACCGCCCCGACGCGGCCGCCTCGAAGGGCGAGAACGTCCTGCTGATCGGCTCCGACGCCCGCACCGACGGCAACGACAAGCTCGGCGGCGGTGACAAGGACGACATAGGGCGCTCCGACACCACGTTCCTGCTGCACATCTACGCCGACCACCGGCACGCCCTCGCGGTCTCCATCCCCCGCGACACCCTGGTGACCGTCCCGCCGTGCAGGCTCCCCGACGGCAGCTGGACGAAGACCCTGACCGACACGATGTTCAACGCCGCCTACTCCGTCGGCGACACCGCCAAGGGCAACCCGGCCTGCACCCAGAACACCGTCGAGCACCTCACCGGGCTGCGCGTGGACCACACCGTCGTCGTCGACTTCAAGGGCTTCGCCCGGCTGACCGAGGTGGTCGGCGGGGTGAAGGTGTGCCTCCCCCAGGACGTCCACCAGAACGACCTCGACCCCCACCGCACGACCCCGGGCAGGCTGCTCTTCGCGAAGGGCGAGCAGACCGTCTCCGGGCAGAAGGCGCTGGACTACGTCCGGATCCGGCACGGCATCGGGGACGGCTCCGACATCGGCCGCATCAAGCGCCAGCAGGCGTTCGTGGCCAGCCTGCTCAAAGAGGTGAAGAGCAGAGGTCTCACCCCGACCAGGCTGCTGCCGCTCGCCGACGCGGCCACGAAGTCACTGACCGTCGACTCCGGTCTGGGCTCGGCCGACAAGCTCATCTCCTTCGCCATGGCACTGAAGGACATCGATCTGCACAACACCAAGTTCGTGACCCTGCCCTGGCGGTACGACGGGTCGCGCGTCGCGATCGTGCAGCCGGACGCGAGCGAGCTGTTCGCCACGCTGAAGGCGGACCGGACGATCGACGGCAAGAACGCGACCGGGAGAACCGGGAAGCCGAAGGCCACCCCGACCGCCTCCGCCACGCCCGCCTCCGCCACGCCCGTCTCCGGGGCCGGGATCGACGTCTCCGTCTACAACGGCACCACGGTGACCGGCCTGGCCGCACGGGCCGCCGCGACGCTCACGTCGGACGGGTTCACCGTCACCGGTACGTCGACGGCGGCCACCCAGGACCACACCGGCACATCGGTCGAGTACGGGCCCGGCGAGCTGTCCCGGGCCCGCACCGTCGCCGCGGCCCTCCCCGGTGCCGAGCTGGAGTCCGTCACGGGGCCCGGGATCAGCGTCGTCCTCGGCCGGTCGTACGCCGCCGGCCCCGCCGCGACACCGCCGGCCGTGCCCACCGAGGTCGCCGACGGCGCGCGGTCCGCGGATGACGATCCCTGCTCGAACCTGACGTACGGATGACGTCGGATTCTTCGAGGTCGGCACAACTCCCCTGCGTTTGATGGGAAGTTGAAACCCGAACTCGTAGTCCCCACGCGACGGGAGAGGCACCTTGCCCACCAACGGACGGCCCACCGACAGCATCGACACCAGCACCGCGCACGGCGCTCGGATCTACGACTACATCCTCGGCGGCGAGGACCACTACCCCGCCGACCGGGAGGCGGGCGACGCCATGTGCCGCGAATGGCCCGCGCTGCCCGTGCACATGCGGGCCAACCGCGACTGGATGAACCGCGCCGTGCGCTGGCTCGCCGCGGAGGCGGGGATACGGCAGTTCCTGGACATCGGCTCCGGCATCCCCACCTCGCCCAACATCCATGAGATCGCCCAGTCGGCGGCCCCGGACGCACGGGTCGTCTACGTCGACAACGACCCCCTGGTCCTCGCGCTCTCCGAGGGGCTGCTGAACAGCACACCCGAGGGCAGGACGTCGTACGTCGAGGCGGACATGCGCGACCCGGCGGCCATTCTCGGCTCCCCGCAGTTCCGCGAGACCCTCGATCCCGGCGAGCCGGTCGCGCTCACGGTCATCGCGATCGTGCACTTCATGCTGGACGAGCACGACGCCGTGGGCATCGTGCGCCGGCTCCTCGAACCGCTGCCCTCCGGCAGCTACCTGGCGATGTCCATCGGCACCGCCGAGTTCGCCCCCGAGGAGGTCGGTCGCGTCGCCCGTGAGTACGCGGCCCGCGACATGCCCATGCGGCTGCGCACCCACCCCGAGGCCGCCGAGTTCTTCACGGGCCTCGACCTCGTCGCCCCCGGGATCGTCCAGGTCCACAAGTGGCACCCGGACGGCACGGACACGGAGGCGATCCGCGACGAGGACATCGCGATGTACGGGGCGGTGGGGCGCAAGCCGTAGCCGGACCATGTACACCTGGTCCGCACCTGAACATCACGAAGCGGCACCGACAACTCACATAAAGTCGCTGCTCACTTGACTATCGACGGCCCCACGCGATTGGCTCCGGCCAGCGAGAGTCACCCGGACGGCGTACGCTGCATCGAACGTCCTCCGGGTGCTCCCTCTCGCTGTTCCTCCAGCTCGGCCGCACAGCGAGGTGCCGCACCATCATGATCATTCCTCCCCCACCTCCCGTCTCCCCAAGACGCGTTGCCGCCCTGGCCGTCGCCGTCTGTCTGCTCGTGGCCGGCTGCTCCGCATCCGGTGACACGTCGGACTCCGGCACCGCCTCCGCCGGCAAGGCGGGCGGAAGCGGGCTCAGGATCGCTCTGATCACCCACGCCCCCGAGGGCGACACCTTCTGGGACCTGGTGCGGAAGGGCGCCGAGACGGCCGCTGCCAAGGACGGCATCCAGCTGTCGTACGCCGGCGACCCCGACGCGGCCGGACAGGCCGAACTCGTACGGGACGCGGTCCGCGACAAGGTCGACGGCATCGCGGTGACCCTCGCCAAACCGCAGGCGATGCGCGGACCCATCGCCGCCGCCGAAGCGGCCGGCATCCCCGTGGTCGGCCTCAACTCCGGTATCGACTCCTGGCAGTCCGGCGGGCTGCTGGAGTTCTTCGGCCAGGACGAGAGCGTCGCCGGCCGGGCCGTCGGCGACAAACTGGACGGTCTCAAGGTCAAGCACGCGCTCTGTGTGATCCACGAGCGCGGCAACGTCGCCCTGGAGGCACGCTGCGCCGGGGTGAAGAAGACCTTCGGCGGCGAGACCGAGAACCTCTACGTGGACGGCACCGACACCAAGGCCGTGGCCGCCGTGATCACCTCCCAGCTGCGGCAGGACCCCACGGTCGACGAAGTCGTCACGAACGGCGCGCAGTTCGCGCTCACCGCGGTGGCGTCGGTGAAGGACGCGGGCAGCAAGGCGCGCGTCGCCACCTTCGACATCGACAAGGACCTGGTGAAGGCGGTCAAGAGCGGTGCCGTGCAGTTCGCCGTGGACCAACAGCCCTATCTCCAGGGGTATCTCGCGGTCGACTCGCTGTGGCTGTACCGGACCAACGGCAACGTCAGCGGCGGCGGGGTGTCCCCCGTCCTCACCGGTCCGGCGTTCGTGACGAAGGCGAACGTGGACGCGGTGGCGAAGTTCGCGGCACAAGGAACCCGCTGACCGACCCCGATCACCTGATATCCCCCACCC
>NZ_JABERD010000159.1 GCF_013044505.1 Streptomyces sp. S3(2020)
GTGGGGGAGGGCGGTGAGGAGGCCTTCCCCGACTGGTTCATCGAGAGCTTCGCGGACTACTGGCAGAGCATGGGTTCCTCGCGCATCGAGGGCCGGATCGCCGCGTACCTGATGGTCAGCGACGCCCCCGAGGGCGTGTCCGCCGAGGAACTGGCCGAGGCCGCCGGCGCGAGTCGCGGCTCGGTGTCGACGTACACCCGGAGTCTCATCGCGGCGGGATTCGTGCGCCTGGTGCGCCGCCCGGACGACCGTGCCCACTACTACGTCATGGACGAGGACGTCTGGGGCGGCTTCCTCGACAAGGAACAGGGCTATCTGAGGAGCCAGCGCGCCCTCGCCGCCCGCGCCCTCGCCCGCACCGCGCCCGGCGGACCCGCCCACCAGCGCATCCGCAACATGCATGACTACCTCGCCTGGCTCCTGGACGTCCAGCGCATGCCGGCCGCCTGGCGCGCGTACAAGACGGAACGGGACGCGGGGGAGAGCGCGGAGTAGAGCGGAGCGTGGGGGATGTCCCACGTGACCCCACTGCGCACACCACCGGGCGCGCCACAGCGTCCCTGGTCCCACGCGCCGCGGCGTTTGCGACGGCGCCCGCCACGCGCATACCGAGCCGGCCCCACCCCGATCACGGAAGGCCGCGAGCGACGATCGGGCGGGACAAGGCCGGTGCGCGGGTGCCGGTCAGAGTGTTCCTGCGGTACGACGGGAGCGGCCGAGCAGCCACAGCAGGCAGGGCGCGCCCAGCGCTCCGGTGACGACGCCGACGGGGAACCGGGTGTCGAAAGCGAACTGGCCGATCAGGTCGGCGGCCAGGACCAGCACGGCACCGGTGAGCGCGGCGGGCAGGAGCGGTGAGCCGCCCGCGCCGGTCAGGCGGTGGGCGATCGGGGCGGAGAGGAACGCGACGAACGCGATGGGACCGGTGGCGGCCGTGGCCAGCGCGGTCAGGCCGACCGCACCGAGCACCAGGGCCAGCCGTACGGCCTCGACCCGGGTGCCCAGCGCCCGGGCGGTGTCGTCGCCGAGCTGAAGCGCCGTCAACGGCCGGTCGAGCGCCAGCAGGACGGCCGACAGCGGCAGCACCCCGGCGGCCAGCGGGCCCACCCCGTCCCAGAACGCGCTGCCCAGACTGCCCGTCAGCCACCGCATCGCCTCCTGCACGTCCCAGGCCGGAGCACGCAGCAGCAAATAGGAGGTCGTGCTGTTGAGCAGTGCCCCGACGCCGATGCCGACGAGCACGAGCCGCGCGCCCAGGACCCCCTGTCGATACGTGAGCAGGTGGATGACGAGCGCGACCGCGATCCCCGCCGGTACGGCGACGAGGAACACGGACGTCCCGCTCAGCCCCAGCACGATGATCGCGAACACCGCCGCGGCACTCGCGCCCGAGGTGATGCCGATGACGTCGGGACTGGCCAGCATGTTCCGCAGCAGGGTCTGGAAGGTCGCCCCGGCCAGCCCGAACGCGAACCCGGCCAGCGCCCCCGTGAGGGCCCGCGGCAGCCGCAGCCTTCCCACGGTGAAGGAGGCGCCGGGCACGCTGTCACCGAGGACGACGCGCAGGGCGTCGTACGGGGAGTAGACGGTGTGCCCGACGCAGAGGCTGGTGAGGAACAGCGCGGTGAGCACCGCCGCCAGCGCGGCCACGGCGTTTCTCCTACGGCGGATGCGACGCCGTCGGCCACGGCGGATCGCCTCGACGGAACCGGCGGCCGGTGACGTCCTCACAGCTCCCGCACCTTCTGCCGCCGGGCGACGGCGATGAACACCGGTGCTCCGATGACCGCCGTCACGATGCCGACCTCCATGTCCCCGGGCCGGGCCACCAGTCGACCCGTCACATCGGCGAGGGTCACCAGGGCCGCCCCGGCCAGTGCCGACAGGGGCAGCACCCGGCGGTTGTCGGGGCCGGTCAGCAGCCGGACCGTGTGCGGGACGACCAGTCCGACGAAGCCGATCGGTCCGGCCGCCGCGGTGGCGGCCCCGCACAGCAGGACCGCCCCCGAGGCGGCCGACAGGCGGGTACGGGCGACGTGTTGGCCCAGCCCGGTGGCGAGGTCGTCGCCGAGCGCGAGCGCGTTGAGGCCCCGCGCGGACGCCAGGCTCAGGAGGAAACCTAGGAGCAGCAGCGGCAGCACCTGGCGGATGCCGTCCGCCGACGCGCCGCCCACCCCGCCGATCTGCCAGAACCGGAAGGTGTTCACCACGTCGAGGCGCGGCAGCAGCACCGCGCTGACCAGCGAGGACAGTGCGGCCGTCACCATCGTCCCGACCAGCGCCAGCTTGACCGGCGTCGCCCCGCCCCGCCCGCGCGAGCCGATCACGTACACGAGGACGGCCGCCGCGCCCGCCCCGGCCACCGCGAGCCACATGTACTGCGCCGGCGTGCTGATGCCGAGGTAGGCGATCCCGCAGACGACCGCCAGCGCGGCCCCGGCGTTGACGCCGAGGATGCCGGGGTCGGCCAGCGGATTGCGGGTCAGGCTCTGCATCACCGCCCCGGCCGTGCCGAGCGCCGCGCCGACCAGTAGCGCGAGCCCCGTGCGGGGGACGCGCTGCCGGACGGCGGCCCGGGCGAGGGTGCCGTCCTCGCCGTGGACGAGGGCGGCGAACGCGTCGCCGGGGGAGACCGTACGGGCCCCGAACATGACGGAGAGCAGGGCGGCGGCCGCGACGAGCGCCAGGCAGGCCGCCGGCACCAGCAAGGGACGCGGCCGTCCGGTCACTTGAGTTTCGCGACGGCGTCGGCCAGCAGTCCGG
This sequence comes from Streptomyces sp. S3(2020), assembly GCF_013044505.1. GTDB lineage: Bacteria > Actinomycetota > Actinomycetes > Streptomycetales > Streptomycetaceae > Streptomyces. The sequence continues at coordinate 2,764 of NZ_JABERD010000159.1, forward strand.
CGTACTCGTCGGTCGTGGCCGGAATCGTCAGCGCGGTCGGCGGCGAGAGCGCGGCGGCCAGTTCGGAGCCGTCCGCGACGACCACGACGGCGCCCTTGGCGATGGCCGGGATCTTGCCGAGCAGCGGGTCCTTCTGGAGGCGGCCGAGGAGCTGGCCGTCGCCGTAGGTGACGATCACGTCCACGTCGTCGAAGACGTCGGCCTTCTCGGCGCTGAGGGTGCCGTAGAACTCGTCGGTCTTCGCCGAGAGCGTGGCCAGGCTCGCCGGGATCTTCATCCCGAGGTCCACGGAGAACTGATTGCGCACGTCATGGCTGGTGTAGTAGCCGACCTTGCTGAAGTCCTCGGGATCGAAGTAACCGACCAGCGCGGTACGGTCCTTGATCGAGGGGTGGCTCGCGGACGCGTCGGCGATCGACTTCTCCAGGCTCGTCACGAGCGCGTCGCCCTGGGAGGCGAGGCCCAGCGCCCGCGCGTCCAGCTCGATGGTGTCCCGCCAGCTCGTGCCGAAGGCCAGCGAGGGGTAGGCGACGGTCGGCGCGATCTCGCTGAGGGTCGTGTAGTCGTCCTTGGAGATGCCGGAGTACGACGCGAGGATCACGTCGGGCCGGGTGTCGGCGATCGCCTCGAAGTCCAGGCCGTCGGACTCGTCGAACAGCGCGGGTGTCTTCGCCTTGAGCTCGGTGAGTTTCTTCGCGGTCCAGGACAGCACGCCGTCGCCGTCCTGGTCGCCGTAGGTCTGCTTCGGTATGCCGACGGGGACGACGTCGAGGGCGAGCGCCGCGTCGTGGTTGCTCCACACGATCGTGGCCACGCGGGTGGGCTTCTTCTCGATGACCGTCGTACCGAAGGCGTGCTCGATGCTCACGGGGAAGGAGGCCGAGGGGGACGCGTCCGAGGACCCGGCGGAACCGGAACCGGAGCCGGATGCGGAGTCGGAGTTCGCGCAGCCCGTCAGCGCGAGCAGGGCGGAGGCCGCGCAGGCGGCCAGGGTTCTTCTGAGGAAGGGGAGTCTCACGGAGGTGAGGGTAGCCTTACCAACTCGAAACTTTCAATTTTTTTGAAATGTCTCCTGTGGGCATTGACGTGCCGGGATGTCGGCTCTACGTTTGCCGGAACGTTCCGGCATGCACGAGACATGCGAGAGACACGCAAGAGAAGCGGTGCCACCCATGGGTCTTCCCTCCGCCGACTGGCTCGTCCGGCCGATCGCCCCGGTCGACGAGGCCGAGCTGCTCGCGCTGCTCGACGAGCGGTACGGGGTTCAGGGCACCCTGCGGTCGCTCGGCAGCCAGCAGGACCTCAACTTCCGGGTGCGTACGCAGACCGGTGACCACGTCCTCAAGGTGAGCAACCCGGCCGTGGACCCGGCCGCCCTGCGCGCTCAGTGCTCGGCGATCGAAGAACTGGCCGCCGCGCTGCCCGAGTTGCGCGTGCCCAGGCCGCGACCGGGCGTGGACGGCGACCTGTTGCAGTGGCTCACGGTCGACGGCTCGGAACTCGCCTGCCTGCTGCTGGACTTCGTCCCCGGCGAGCCCATCATGGACAGCCGCTACCTCGCCCCCGCGGTCGTCGCCCGGCTCGGCTCGATCGCCGGCCGGGTCGCGGCAGAGCTGTCCGGGCTGTCCGGGCTCGACGTCCCGGCGGTGGATCGCACCCGTCTGTGGGACCTGCGCAACGCGCTCACCGTGGTCGAGACGCTCGCCCCGCACCTGCCCGACCAGATCCGCGCCCAACGGGTGCTGCGCGCGGCCCGCGCCGCCCACGCCCTGGTCGCGCCGTACGCCGACCGCCTTCCGGTGCAGCTGATCCACGGCGATCTCACCGACAACAACGTCGTCTGCGACACGGGCCCCGACGGACGGCCGATGCCGGTCGGCGTGATCGACTTCGGCGATCTGGGTGCCGGCTGGACCATCGCGGAGCTGGCTGTCACCTGCACCTCGCTCCTGCACCACCACGGGGCGGGCCCGGCGTCCGTGGTGCCCGCCGTGCGCGCCTTCCACGAGCAACGCCCGCTCGGCGACGACGAGTTGGAAGCACTGTGGCCGCTGATCGTGCTGCGGTCGGCCGTCCTGGTGGTCAGCGGTCAGTACGACGTGGCACTCGCCCCGGACAACGACTACGCCTCCGCCGCTCTCGAACGCGAGTGGACGATGTTCGAAGTGGCCACCTCGGCTCCGGCGCAGGTGATGACGGCACAGCTCCGTCACGCGCTGGAGCGGACGCCCGCGCCGCAAGAGCCCGCGGCCGGAGAGCGGCTGCTGCCCGCCCTCCCCGACGACGTCCACGTCCTCGACCTCTCCGTCTTCGCCGACGATCTGCACACCGGCTTCTGGCGCACGCCGAACGCCGAACGCGTCCTCGCCGGAGCGGAATTGAGCGCGACCCGGGCCGTCCACACCCGGCACGGCGAATTCCGGATGACCCGTGCGCGGGTCGACGGCGCTGCCCCCGCGGAGACCTGCGCGCTCGGCGTCGACGTGTACGTCACCGAGCCGCTGGAGGTCCGCGCCCCCTGGGCGGGCACGCTCTCCCGCGACACCGACCGGACGGTGGCGCTACGGCGGGCGGACGGCCCCGACCTGATCCTCGACGGCATCGACACCGGCACCCTGACCTCCGGCCCCGTCACCTCCGGCCAACCGCTCGGCACCGTGGCCGACCAGGACGGATTCCATGTCCTGGGCGTCCAGCTCAGCCACCTCCCCGGTGTACGCCCGCCCCGCTTCGCCACGCCCGAACTCGCCGACGGGTGGCTGCGGACGTGCCCCGACCCCACGGCGCTGCTGCTCCCCGGGATCCCCGAACCCGTCGTTGCCGAAGGGGAGTTGCTGGACCGCCGCAACCACGCCCTCGCCACCGTCCAGGAGCACTACTACGAGGAGCCTCCCCGCATCGAGCGCGGCTGGCGCCAGTACCTGATCGACACGAGGGCCCGCGGCTACCTGGACATGCTCAACAACGTGAGCATCCTCGGCCACGGCCACCCCGTCCTGAGCGACGCCGTGCACCGCCAGTGGCAGCGGCTGAACACCAACTCCCGTTTCCACTACGCCTCGGTGGTCGAGCTGTCGGAACGGCTCACCGAGCTGCTCCCCGCCGGACTGGACACCGTGTTCCTGGTGAACAGCGGCTCCGAGGCGGTCGACCTCGCGCTGCGCCTCGCCTGGGCGACGACCGGACGCCAGGACGTGGTCGCCGTGGAGGAGGCGTACCACGGCTGGACCTACGCGAGCGACGCCGTCTCCACATCGGTCGCCGACAACCCCAACGCCCTGGAATCGCGGCCGCCCTGGGTGCACACCGTCGCCGCGCCCAACTCCTACCGGGGCCGCCACCGCGGCGAGGAGGCACGGCGCTACGGCCCCGAGGCCGCCGCCCGCATCACCGAACTCGCCGCCCAGGGACACGCACCCGCAGCCTTCCTGTGCGAGCCGTACTACGGCAACGCCGGTGGAATGGCCCTCCCCGACGGCTACCTGGAGCAGGTCTACGCGGCCACCCGAGCCGCCGGCGGCCTGTGCATCGCCGACGAGGTGCAGGTCGGGTACGGCCGACTCGGCACCCACTTCTGGGGGTTCGAGCAGCAAGGTGTCGTCCCGGACGTCGTGACCGTCGCCAAGGCCATGGGCAACGGCCACCCGCTCGGCGCCGTCATCACCCGCCGGGACATCGCCGACGCCTACCGCACCCAGGGCTACTTCTTCTCGTCCGCCGGCGGCAGCCCCGTCAGCTCGGTCGTCGGCCTGACCGTCCTCGACATCATGCGCGACGAGGATCTCCAGGCCAACGCCCTCGAAGTCGGCGGCCACTTGAAGCGGCGGCTGGTCGAACTCGCCGACCGGCACCCGCTGATCGGCGCGGTGCACGGCTCAGGGCTGTACCTGGGCGTGGAGTTCGTGCGCGACCGTACGACCCTGGAGCCGGCGACCGAGGAGACGGCCGCCATCTGCGAGCGGCTGCGCGAACTCGGTGTGATCATGCAGCCGACGTCCGACCGGCAGTGCGTGCTGAAGATCAAGCCGCCGCTGTGTCTGACCCGGGACAGCGCGGACGTCTTCGTCGCCGCCCTCGACGACGTCCTCACGAACGGCTGGTGATCCGCGATGACCTCCGCAACCCCCGGCACGCCGGCCACCATCGCCGACGTGGCCCGCGCGGCCGCCGTCTCCAAGACCACCGCCTCGGACGCCCTGCGCGGCCACGGCCGGGTGTCGGGACCCACCCGCCGGGCGGTCCTGGACGCGGCCGAACGGCTCGGCTACGCCCCCAACCGCAGCGCCCGCAGCCTGCGCACCTCGGTGACCGAGACCATCGCGCTGCACATCCCCGAGTTCCTGACGAGCGCCGAGTACTACATGTCGTTCGTCTTCGGCGTCGCCGAACAGGCCGCCCGCGCCGGGCTCAACGTCACCCTGCTGTCCTCCGGGCACCTCCCGCACCGCCGGACGGAGGTTCCGCAGGTGGACGGGCTGGTGCTGTGCGACCCGGTGGCCGAGGACCCGGTCGTCGAGCAGCTGATGGGCAGCGGACTGCCGGTCGTCACGGCCGAGCGGTACGTCGGGGACCGGCAGCCCACCGGTGTCATATGGTCCGACCACGACGCCTCGATGACCGAACTCCTGGACCATCTCCGCGCGTCGGGCGCCCGCCGTCCCGCCTTCGTCGCCTCCGACACCACCGGCGACTGGGCCCTCACCCTCCAGCGGACCTACGCCCGCTGGTGCGCCGAGCGCGACGTTCCCGAACTCGCGAGCAAGGCGCCGTTCGGATCCCCGCCGGGTGTGCTCCAGGCCGTGGTCCGGCAACTGCTGGCGCGCGCCCCGGAGATCGACGCGATCGTGTGTGCCGCGGACGGCGCGGCCGCCGCGGTCCTGCCCGAACTCCGCGCCGCCGGACGCACGGTGGGCGAGGACATCCTCCTCGCCTCCTGCGTCGACAGCTCCGCCATGCGCACGGCGGAGCCCCCGATCACCGCGGTCGACCTCCGCCCGCGGACCATGGGCGCCGAATGCGCCCGCCTGCTCTGCGAGATCCTCTCCGGCGAGACGCCGAAGGGCACCGTCCGCGACCTTCCCATCGAGATGAAGATCCGGGCGTCCACGCGTCCGTAGGCGTCACAGGAATCCCTTGTCCCCTCAACTGACCTCTTTCCCCAGCATCGTTGCCGGAACGATCCGGCAACCTCCCCGAAAGGAGGAGCGGCCATGCGAAGATCAGCAGTCGTCGTGTGTTCCGTCGCTCTCTCGGCCGCCGTGACATCCTGTTCGGCACCCGCCGCGACCGACACCGGTGCCGCGGGCAAAGCCTCGAAGTCCGGCTATCTCGCCCGGTCCGACGCGTCCCTGAAGGGCTCCGGACCGCTCACCGTCCAGCTCGACTACGACTCCGTGGAGGCCGGCGGCCTCGACCCGCAGACCGCCGCCACCGCCCGTTCCTGGTCGATCGAGTCCCTGGTCTACGAACCCCTCGTGACCGTCGACGCCAAGTTCGGCATCAAGCCCCTGCTGGCCAGCTCCTGGAAGCAGCCGGACGCCACCACCTACGTCTTCACGCTGCGCAAGGGCGTGACGTTCTCCAACGGCCGTGCGCTCACCGCCGCCGATGTGGTCGGCAGCATCAAGCGGCTGCTGAAGTCCAAGGCCGCCTACGCCGCCCAGCTCGGCCCGGTGAAGTCGGTGCGGGCCACCGGCGCCGACGAGGTCACCGTCGAACTCTCCAAGGCCTACACGCCGTTCCTCGCGGCGCTCGCCAACACCCCGGCCGCGATCCTGCCCATGAAGGAGATCGAGGACGGCTCGCTCGACCCGCAGAAGGAGATGCTGGGCACCGGCCCGTTCGTGGTGAAGGACCACAAGCAGGACCAGTACTGGAACTTCACCCCCAACACCGCCTACCGCGACGCGAAGTCCGTACGGATCACCGATCTCAAGGTCGAGATCGTGCCGCAGGAGGCCGCCCGGCTCGCCGCCCTCCGCAACGGCACGGCGGGCCTCGTGAACTTCAACAACGTCGATTCCATGGACCAGTTGACGGGCACCCGCAACGCCGAGGTGGTGAGCCAGACCAACAGCGACTTCTACTACCTGATCCAGAACTCCAAGAACCCCGACTCGCCGCTGGCCGACGAGAAGGTCAGGTTCGCCCTCGACAGCGCCCTGAACCGCGAGGAGATCGCCTCCGTCGCCCTCGGTGGCCAGTCGCAGCCCACCGGAGTGACGCCCAGCGTCCTGCCCGGCGCCTGCGACCCCGCGAAGCTCCCTGCCGAGACCGGCGACACCGCACCCCTGAAGAACGTCGGCACGCTCCGCCTCGCGGTGTACACCTCCGAGCCCGCCGTCGGCCAGATCGCCCAGGTGATCCAGCAGCAGCTCGCCGAGGCCGGCGTCACCGTCAAGATCCAGAAGTACGACGACACCACCTACGGCGCCAAGGTCTTCGGCGCCGAGCCCGACTTCGACCTCGCCGTCGGCTGGTTCGCCGGATACGTCGACGCCTCCATGGTGTCCCGCTGGTGGAACCCGGTCCTCGCCGGCTTCTCCGGCACCTTCCTCAACGACGACAAGACCCTCGACGCGCTCATCGACCGGGCCGCGAGCGAACCCGACGGCGCCGCCCGCACCAAGACGCTCGCCGCACTGTGCGCCCGCGTCGACACCGCCGCCCAGATGCTGCCCCTGGTCACCCGCCCCTCCGTCGTCGGCTACCGCACCGACCAGGTCAGCCCGACCCTGCGCACCGCCGAGGGCTACGGCAACTTCCTGCGCGACATCACCTCGTACACCCTCCCGGGCGCGAAGTAGGCCGCCATGGACCACATCCGCTGGCTCCTCGGCCGTGTCGCGACCGCCGCGCTCACCCTCTTCGGTGTCTCGGTGCTGATCTTCGCCGCCGTCCGCGCGATGCCCGGCAGCTACACCGACCTCGTGCTGGGACCGCTCGCCTCGCGGGCGGACAAGGCGGAGGCCGCGGCCCGCTTCGGCCTCGACCGCCCGGTGACCGAGCAGTACCTGTACTGGCTGCGCAACGCCGTCCAGGGCGACTTCGGCACCTCGCTGGCCGCCCGCACCCCGGTCGCCGCAGAGTTCGGCGACCGGCTGCCGGTCACCGTGACCCTCACCGTGCTCGCCCTCGTCCTCACCGTCGCCGTCGGTGTCCCGCTCGGTGTGTACACCGGCACCCGTGACGGCGGCGGACGCGGCGGAGTGGCGGGCCGGCTGGTCAGCGCCCTCGGCATGAGCCTGCCGGAGTTCGTCCTCGGCAGCCTGGTGGTGTTCCTCTTCACCCGCTACAGCCTGGGCCTGACCGTGGGTACCTACGTCCCCTGGTCCACGGACCCGCTCGGCTCGATCAGCTCCCTGCTCCTGCCCGCCTGCGTCCTCGCCGTGTTCTGTGTCGCCGCGACCGCCCGCACCACCCGCGACGCGGTCCTCGGCGTACGGGTGGAACCGCACATCGCGGCCGCGGTCGCCCGCGGCGAACCGAAGGGCTTCATCGTGCGCCACCACGTCCTGCGCAACGCCTCGGTGCCCGTCCTCACCCTGGTCGCCACCCTCAGCGCCTATCTCCTCGGCGGCGCGGTGATCGTGGAGCGCCTCTTCAACGTCCCCGGCCTCGGCTCCTACCTCGTCGACGGCCTCGACCGCCGCGACTACGCCGTCATCCAGGCGGGCGTGCTCCTCGCGGCGACGGTCTTCATCACGACCAACCTGCTCGTCGACCTGGTGAGCGGACTGATCGACCCGCGCATCAGCACGATGGGGAAGGGGGCGGCGGCATGAAGGCGAAGGGATTCCGGATCCGCCCGGCCTCGGAGCGGGCGGGCGCTCCGGCCGTGTCGAAGGCCCCCGCGCATACCGGAGACCGCGCGCCTGCCGAACCGAAGGCCGCGGCGGATGCCGTGGACGGCGGTCCGGTCGCGCCGAACACCGCCACCCACGACGCTCTCCCGCGCCGGCTCCGCCGTGCCGTGGCCCTGCGCGGCCACGACGGCCTCTTCCGCGCCGCCCTATGGGTGCTCGTCGCGCTCCTCCTCGTCACCCTGGTCGGCCGGCTCGCCGGGGTCGGCGGCCGCCCCGACGCCATCGTCGGACCCCGTCTCCAACCGCCGGGCCCCGGCTGGCTCCTCGGCACCGACAACCTCGGCCGCTCCCTCCTGCCCCGGCTGTTCCAGGGCATCGGCACCACCTTGCTGCTGTCGGCCCTCGCGGTCACCTGCACCGCCGTCATCAGCACCGCCCTCGGCGTCCTCGCCGGCTACCGGGGCGGCCGTACCGCCGAGATCGTCCTGCGGATCGGGGACGTCCTGTACGCCTTCCCCGCCATCGTGCTGGCCGTCCTGGTCGCCGCGGTCCTCGGCCCCGGCCGCACCGCGGCCCTGGCTGCGATCGTCCTGGTGACCGTCCCGCTGATGACCCGCATGGTCGGCATCGCTGCCCGCGCGGTCGCCCGCCGCGAGTTCGTCACCGCCGCCAGGATCAGCGGGGTCCGCGCCCCGACGATCATGCTCCGGCACATCCTGCCCAACGTCGCCGGCACCGTCGCCGTCCAGGGCACCTACGCCCTGTCCGTCGGCATCCTCGTCGAGGGCGGCCTCAGCTTCCTCGGCTACGGCGTCCAGCTCCCGGACGCCTCCCTCGGACTGCTCATCCAGGAAGGCGGCCTCTACATGGTCGGCGCCCCCTGGCTGATCGTCGCCCCCGGCATCGTCCTGGTCGCCGCCATCATGGCGATCAACCTCATCGGGGACAGCCTGCGCGACCGCTTCGAACCCCGGGAGACGAGGTCGCTGACATGACGACACCCCTGCCGGAGAACGTCGCCGGCCTGACGACACCGCTGCTGGAGATCGAGGACGTCGTCGCCGAGTACCGCACCGGCGAGCGCGTCGTCCGCGCCCTCGACGGCGCCTCCCTCACCGTCCACCGCGGCGAGAGCGTCGGCATCGTCGGCGAGTCCGGCTCCGGCAAGTCCACGCTGGGTCTGCTGATCGGACGCCTGCTGCCCCGGGCCACCGTGATTCCGAGCGGACGCGTCCTGCTCGACGGCGAGTCCGTGCTCGACCTGCCCACCGACCGCCTCGCCCGACTCCGTCGGGAACGGCTGGCCTTCGTACCGCAGGACCCCGTCGGCGCCCTCGATCCGACCCTGCGGATCGGCCGCCAACTCAAGCTCGCCCTAAGGGGGTTCGAGGCGGACCCGGCCGCCCTCCTCGAAGGCGTCCGCATCCGCGACCCCGAGCGTGTCCTGCGCCTCTACCCGCACCAGATCTCCGGCGGTATGGCCCAGCGCGTCATCGTCGCCATGGCGATGGCCCGCAAGCCCGACCTCCTGATCGCCGACGAACCGACCGCCGCCCTCGACAGCCAGGTCCGCGAGGAAGTCCTCCGTCTGCTGTTCGGCCTCGCCGCCGAGCACGGCACCACCGTGCTCTGGCTCAGCCACGACCTCGGCGGAGTCGCCCGCCACTGCGACCGCATCGCCGTCATGTACGGCGGCCGGATCGTCGAGGACGGACCCACCGCCCAGGTCCTCACCGCACCCCAACACCCCTACACCGCCGCCCTGTCGGCGGCCGACCCCGCCCGCGGGAAGGACGGCACCCGGCTGCTCGCCATCGCCGGCGCCCCACCCGTCCTCACCGAGGACGAACCCGGCTGCGTCTTCGGCCCCCGCTGCCCGTCGGCGACCGGCGACTGCGCCACGACCCGCCCCACGGCTCGCGAGATCGAGGGCCGCACGGTCCTGTGCCACCACCCGGCCGGAGCGGCACGGGCGAAGGAGGACGCCCGATGAGCCCCGAACCGGTCCTCGAACTCGACGCCGTCTCCGTGGTGTTCAAGCACATCACGGCCATGTCCGACGTCAGCTTCCGGATCGCCGCCGGTGAGACCCTCGGCCTGGTCGGCGAGTCCGGCTCCGGCAAGACCACCACCGGATCCGTCGCCCTCGGGCTGCGGAAGCCCACCTCCGGCACCGTCCGCTTCCCCTACGGCGGCCGCCGAACCCGTGCCGGAGAGGTCCAAGCGGTCCTGCAGAACCCGCACTGGTCCCTCAACCCCCGCCTCACCGTGGCCGACTCGGTCGCCGAACCCCTCGCCGCCGTCGAAGGCGGCCGACTGCGCACCCACCACCAGGCAGCCCTGCGCATCCTCGACCAGGTGGGCCTGCCCGCCTCCTTCGGTGAACGCCTGCCGCACGAACTCTCCGGCGGCCAGCGCCAACGCGTCGCCATCGCCCGCGCGTTGATCACCCGCCCCAAGTTCATCGTCCTCGACGAGGCGGTCAGCGCGCTGGACGTGTCCGTACAGGCGCAGATCCTCAACCTCCTCCACGACCTCCAGACCGAACACGGCTTCGGCGCCCTGTTCATCTCCCACGACCTCGCCGCGGTGCGCTACCTCGCCCACCGCGTGGCGGTGATGCGTGCCGGCGCGATCGTCGAACTCGCCGACGCCCACCGCTTCTACGCCACCCCGCAGCACCCCTACTCCCGACAGCTCCTGGAGACGCTATGACGCTCACCGAGAACCCGGCACCGGCCGCCGGCCGGGTCGTCCCGACCCCCTCCTTCGGACCGGCCGAGAGCAACGACGACCTCGACCTCGTGCCACGGCCCAGCCCCGGCGCGGGCACCGTCGAGTTCGACTTCCCCGGCGTCGAGGTCGGCACCGCCCAGTACACCGAGGGCCCCACCGGCACCACCGTCCTCCATGTCCCGGCGGGCGCCCGCATGTTCATCGACGAACGCGGCGGCGCCATCGGCCTCTCCTACGGCGACAAGCAGTACGCCCACGCCATCTGCCTCTCGGGAGGCTCCCTGTACGGCCTCGGCGCCTGCGCCGGAGTCGCCGACGAACTGCGCGCCCGAGTCGACAACAAGGTCGGCTGGAACGACCTCAAGTGCGTGTCCGGCGCGATCATCTACGACTTCGCCACCCGCGCCAACGCTGTCGTCCCCGACGCTGCCCTCGGCCGGGCCGCCCTGCGCCTGGCCGAACCCGGCCGCGTCCCCGTCGGCCGCGCGGGCGCCGGGATCAGCGCATCCGTCGGCAAGATCGACTGGTCGCGCTGCGAGTTCTCCGGCCAGGGCGCCGCCTTCCGGAAGATCGGCGACATCAGGATCCTCGCCGTGACCGTGGTCAACGCCGTCGGCGTCATCGTCGACCGCGACGGCACCGTGGTCCGCGGCAACTACGACCCCGCCACCGGCACCCGCCGCCTGCCCCACCTCGACTACCAGGCCGCGTTCGCCGGAGACGGTCCGACGACCGCGTCCGGCAACACCACCATCTCGGCGCTGATCACCAACGTGCGCCTCGACGACCGGGCGCTGGAACAGTTCGGCAGACAGGTGCACGGCTCCATGCACCGCGGCATCCAGCCCTTCCACACCAACCTCGACGGCGACACCCTCTTCACCCTCACCACCGACGAGGTCGACCTGCCGACCACCCCCTCCCGGATCGGCGCCCACGCGATCAACTCCGTGGGCCTCGGCTCCATCGCCGCCGAGGTGATGTGGGACGCGATCCTGAGCAGCACCCGGTGATCGCCCGCCACCACACCGACACCGCCGACCCGGCGGAACGCGGCCACGCACTCGGCGTGGCCGACGGCGCCCGTATCCGGGCCAGCATCAGCGAATACCGGCGACTCTTCGAGGCCGTACAGGTCGATCCGGCCCTGCTCCCGTCCTACGGCGACCAGGCGGCCGAGGAGATACGCGACTGGGCCCCCGCCCTGCACGAGGAACTGGCGGCGCTGGCCCGGGGCGCGGACCTGCCCCTGTGGCAGCTCGGCATGCTCAACGCCCGCACGGAGATCCTCGCCACCGTCGGCGCCACCGCCGACGGTGAGTGCACCACCGCCGTGTACGTCGGCGGCCCGGGCGCCCCGCACACCGTCCAGACCTGGGACTGGCACGAGGAGTTCGCCGGGACGAAGACCCTGGTACGGCACCCCGGCATACGGACCTTCACCGAGGCCGGCATCCTCGGCAAGATCGGCCTCAACTCGGCCGGCCTGGGACTCCACTTCAACATCCTCAGTCACGCGTCGGACGGCGAGCGGATCGGCGTACCGGTGCATGTCGTGGCCCGACGGATCCTCGACGAGGCCGCCACGATCGCCGAGGCCGTGGACATCGCCCGATCGGCCGAGGTGTCGGCGTCCACGGTCCTGACCGTCGTCACATACCACGGACGGCACGGCGACGCCGTCTGCGTCGAGCTCAGCCCGGCCGGGGTCGCCGTACTAGCTCCGGACGCCGACGGATACCTCCTGCACACCAACCACTTCCTCGACCCCCGCCTGGCCACGGGCGAACTCGCCACGAGCACCGCCGGCACCTACCCCCGCCTCGAACACATCACCGCGAGACAGAAGTTGCTCGCCTCTCCCGACCCGTCCCACTGGACCGAGCTGCTGCACGCGCACGAGAGCGACGGCGCCCCGGTGTGCTGCCACCCGCAGCCCGGACTGCCGTTCCACCAGCGGTGGCGCACTCTGCTGACGGTCCGCCTCGACCTGGCCGAGGGGCGACTGGCCTGCCACGAGGGCGGTCCGTGCACGGCGGGGGAGGAGTCGGCGTGGGAGCACTTCTGACCCCTCGTCTGGAGGCGCTCTACCGCTACCCGGTCAAGGGCCTGCCCGGCCAGTCGCTGCCCCACGCGCATCTCACGGCGGGCCAAGGCCTGCCGCTGGACCGGGTGTTCGGGCTGACCGAGGGGGCGGCGCCGGTCGAGCCGGACGCGCACGGATGGATCTCCAGCGAGCTGCTGCTGCGCCTGCGCAAGCACGCCGAACTCGGCCTGTGCCGGCTGGAAACGGAGCCGGACGCACTCCTGCTCACCACCGCTGACGGCCGCAAGGTGCGGATTCCCCTCGACGGCCCGCTCGGCCCTGTCGGCGACATCCGCCTGGTCCGTCCCGGCGCGTCCCTGTGGGACTGGTCCGACGCGCCGCTCTCCGTCATCAACCTCGACACGGTGGAGGCGCTGGCGCAGGCCGCCGGCGTCCCCGTCGACCCGCTCCGCTTCCGCGCCAACCTGTACGTCTCCGGCCTGGGCGCCTGGCGCGAGCTGGACCTGCCCGGAGCACGGGTCCGACTCGGTGAGGCAGAGCTGGAGTTCACGTTCCCCGTCGAGCGCTGCCGGGCCACCACGATCCGGCCCGGGACGGGCGTGCGCGACCTCAATGTCCCGGCCCTGCTCGCCTCCCGCTTCGGCCACCTGTACTGCGGGATGTACGCGAGGGTCGTGCGCGGCGGCCGGATCGATCCGGGCGCCCCGCTCGTCGACCGTGGCCGCGCCCCCGCGCAGCCCCGGTACGCCGCACGCCTGGCCGAACCCGGCCGCCCCCGGTACGCCGAACTGATCCGGCGTACGCGGGAGAGCCCCACCGTCACCACCTTCGCCTTCCACGATCGGGCGGGCGCGCACTGCCGACCCGGGCAGCACCTCCGGCTCCATCTCGCCGACGAGACGGGCCCGTTGTGGCGGTGCTACACCATCACCGGGGCCTCCGACACCGAACTGCGCATCAGCGTCAAGCGGGTCAGGGACGGCCGGGTGTCGGGCCGACTGCACGCCCTGCCGACGGGCGCGCGGGTGCTCCTTTCAGGACCCTACGGCGACGACCTCATGGACTCCGACCAGAGCCGCCCCCTCCTGATGGCCGTGGCAGGCATCGGCATCACGCCCGTACTCCCCATCCTGCGCGCCCTGTTGGACGCCGACTCCGAGCGGCCGGTCACCGTACTGAACGTCGTGCGCACGAGCACGGAGACCCCGCTGTGGGAGGAGGCACTCGCCCTGCTGGCGAAACTCCCGAACGCCACGGCACGCCTGCACGTCACCGACCCCGGCCCCGGACTGCCGTACGGCGCCCACGCGGGCCGTCCCACCACCGCGGAACTGGGTGAACTCGCGGCCGACGGCACGGTAGAGGCGTACCTCTGCGGCCCGCAGGCCTTCGTCGACACCGTCCGCGCCGCACTCCTGTCGGCCGGCGTCCCCGCGGACGCCGTACGCGACGAACGCTTCCTCTCACCCCGCCCGGTGTCCCTCGACGAGCGGCCACCACCCGCGCCCGGCCCGTTCACCGTGCACTACACGGCGAGTGGCACCCGCACGACCTGGACCGCCGACAGCGGCACGCTGCTCGACACGGCGGAGTCGGCAGGCCTCAGGCTCCCCTCGGCATGCCGCTCGGGAGCCTGCGGAACCTGCCGCAAGCGTGTCACCGGGACGGTCGCCCACCTGACCGAACCGGCCGCTCGACTGGAGTCCGGCCAGGCGCTGTTGTGCTGCGCGGTGCCGGTCGGGGACGTGGAGGTCCACGGATGAGCTGTGCCGGGCATGGGGTGCCGATGGAGATCAGCCCGACTTGGCTTGTTCTGACGAATGGATAGCTTGACTTGGTATTTCGGCTTCATTCACACTTTGGCCCGCCCGTCCTCACGGGCCACGTCACTGAGGCCGTCCGACGGGGGGACGCGAAGTGACGCGCGATGTCCTCGTGACCGTGCGGGAAGGCCGCATCCCGCGAACCGAGCCGTCAGGCCGAGTCCATGGAAGGGAACACGATGGTGCCGGCGTTCGAGGAGACAGCGACGACGCTGGTCGGGAGGGCCGGTGAGCTGGCGCGGTTCGACTCGGTCATCGGCAGTGTGGGGCAGGACGGCCGGCCCGCCGTGATCGACGTCGTCGGAGACGCCGGCATGGGCAAGAGCCGACTGCTCAGCGAGTTCTGCTCGCGGGCCCGGCAGCGGGGCCCGGCCGTGCTGCGCGGCAGGGCTACGGAGTACGAACTGCACACCCCCTTCCAGGCGTTCACGGACGCGTTCGTCGACGCCGACCCGGCCTTCCTCGCCTCGGACGCCGTCCCGGAGGCGGCGGCACCCGTCCTGTACGGCACGCACGCGGCGCAGCACCCGGCACCGGGCACGGGCGTCCGCGACCGCTTCGGCCTCCACCGCGCCCTCGCCGACGTGCTCACCAGGCTCGGGGAGCGGAGCGGGCTGGTGATGGTGCTGGACGACCTGCACTGGGCGGATCCCGCGTCCCTGGAGCTGCTGGACCACATGATCCGGCACCCCGTACGCGGACGGGTGCTGCTGGTCGTCGCACGCCGCGAACGGCAGACGGTGCCCTCCCTGGACGCCACGCTCATGCGGGGCGTCGACAGCGGAGCCGTAGTCCGTATGAGACTGCGACCGCTGGACGAACAGGAGTCGATCGAGGCACTGGCTGCGGACCTGCCACCGGGCGACGCCAGGGACATCTACGACGCCAGCGGGGGCAACCCGCTCTACCTCCACTGTCTCCTCCAGGCCCACCGGCAGGGTGTACGGCGGGGCACGGCCGTCCGCGGCCACGACGACACCGCGACCGGGACACCGAGCGGACTCGCCGCGCTGCTCCTGGAGGAACTGACCACGCTGCCGGCCGAACAACGTCGTACGGTCGAAGCGGTGGCGGTCCTCGGGGACCATGCCACGCCCGCCATGGTGAGTCTGACGACGGGGAACCCCACGGCGGCGGAACTAGACGACCGTATCGGCGCGTTGGCGCGCCGGGATCTGCTGCGCACGGGATCCGACGGCCGGTGGACGCTGCGCCACCCGCTGCTGCGGGCATCGGTCTACGAGCACATCCCCGCACCCCGCCGTGCCGCGATCCACCGCTCGGCCGCGGCCGAACTGGCCCGCGCGGGCGCCCCCGCCGCCGAACGCGCCCACCACGTGGAGAGATCGCTGACGGGCTGGGACCCCGCGGCGGCGGCCGTACTGAGCGAGGCCGCCGCCCAGTTCGCCCACACGGCGCCCGCCACGGCCGCCCATCTCCTGGACGTCGTGCTGCGGCTCATGCCGGACACGCCCGCCCACGCGCGGCAGCGCGGCGAACTGACGCTGGCACGGGCGAGAGCACTCGGCGTGGGCGGCAGCCTGCGGGAGAGCCGGGACCTGCTGCACGCGCTGATCAGCGGCCCGGGCGAGGACGACGCGACACTGCGCGGGGACGCGACGGCGCTGTGCGCCATGATGGAACGCCACCTCGGACACTCCCCGGAAGCCCTCGCCCTGCTCCAGCGGGAGCTGGCCCGCACTCCCGGTCCCGAGCCGCGCCAGGCGGTCTCGCTGGGGCTCGCCCTCGGCATGGCGGCCCTGAACACCGTCTCCTACGCCGACGTACGGGACGACATCGCGCGAACCCTCGCGGTGGCCCGCTCGCACGGCGACGTCCGGGGCGAGGCAGGGGTCCTGGCGCTGGCGTCGCTGGGTGAGGCCTACGAAGGGCAGGCCGCCGTAGCCCATCGGCTCGCCGACGCCGCGGCCGGGCTCGTGGACGGCTTCACCGATCCCGCCGTCACCGAGGCGTCCGAATCGCTGGTCTGGCTGGCCTGGGCGGAAGCCGTGCTGGAGCGCTACGCCGACGCGGAACGCCACGCCGACCGGGGGCTGGAAGTCGCCCGCCGCGGCGGTCAGGTCCACGTCCTGCCCCATCTGCTGACCGGCAAGGCCTTCGTACAGCTCACCACCTGCCGTCTGACGGCCGCTCTGGAGTCGGCGGAGGAGGCGGAATCCGTCGCGCGGGCCATCGGCAGCAGCGAACTCCTGGCCTTCACGCTGTGCTTCAAGGGACTGATCCTCCTGCTGTCCCGCCCCCTGGGCGACACAGCTGCCCTGACGACCGCGGAGGAGGCCGTGGCCGCGGCCGGCGGAAGCGCGCACTGGTGGGCGTCGCTGGCCGGATGCGTGCTCGGCCACACGGCCCTCGTCGGCGGCGAGCCGCACCGGGCCCAGCACGCCATCCTGACGGCGGGCGGCCCCGACCTGCTGAAACTCCAGCCCTCCACCCGCCCCGGCCAGCTGGAGACCCTCGTCGCCACGGCCCTCGCGACCGGCGACGCCGAACAGGCCGCGCGCTGGGCCGCACAGGCGGACGCCGAGGCCGAACGGATAGGGCTGCACGGTCAGCGGGGGGCGGCACTGCGCGCCCGGGCGGCACTGGCCCAGCACCGCGGAGACCCACGCGAGGCAGCCCACCTCTTCGAACGCGCCGCGCGGGCCTACGCACCCTCGGGGGCGACGCTCTGGGAGGCGTACTCCCTGCTGCTCGCCACCCCCCAGGCACAGGCCGCGGGAGACGCCCGACACGCCGCCGCCCTGTGGAGACGGGCCCACCGCCTCCTCGCCGACGGCGGCGCACACCTGCTGACCGACCTGGCCGCGATCGTGCGCCCACCGGGTGAGGAAGCGGTGCCCGGACGGACGGGACCGGAAGAGCCGGCGGACGAACGGCCGAGCACGCCCACGGAGCTGGACCAACTGACCAGACGGGAAAGGGAGATAGCCGATCTCGTCGCGGAAGGGCTCAGCAACCAGGCCATCGCCACGAAGCTCTTCCTCAGCGGCCGCACGGTCGAGAGCCACCTGTCGGCCATCTACCGCAAGACCGGACTGCCTTCCCGGTCGGCACTGGCGGGCCTGGTGACACGCACCGCCCTCGGACAACGGACCGCACCAGCCCCGCGACCACTGTTCTTCGACACGGGACACCCTCCCGGAGACCCGGTCTGAGCTCGGAGCCGCGACGTGGCGGAATACGTAGTCGGATACGTGGTTCCACTGAGGCGCCGTCACTCGAGTCGCGCCTACGTTCGGTGTGTCGGACAGGGTGATCGGTGTTGAGGGGACTGTGTGACAGGCAACGTCCAGGTGGTACGGGGAAGTTGGGTGACCTTGCTGGTGGCGGGGAGCCTGCTGACGGGATGTTCGGGCCAGGCGACGGACAAGTCGCCGGTACGGGAGAGCACTTCGGCGTCGGCCCCGTCTTCGGCCGGTGCCTCGGCCGGCCTTTCGCCGAGTGCCACCGCGACCCCGTCGGGGACCTCGTCCGCCGCCTCCACCGTCTTCACGCCGGATGCCTCCCTGGTGCCCAGGACCTCGAAGGACGGGCGCAGCCTGGCCGATGCCGTCGCGCTCGCCCCTGGCGACTGGGGCCGGGGTTACGTCGCCCAGACTCCGGCGGTGAGCACTGTGGGTACCTGGGCCGTGCTGGACCAGGACTGTCACTGGGAGCGGGAGAAGCTCCCCCGTGGGGTGCTGGCCAGCACGTCCCGGTACAGCGGGCTGCCCGCGGGCGCGGGCAAGGGCGCGGTGAGGGTGACGGCCGTGGCCACCGTGCACGGCTCCGTCCTCAGCGCCGACGAACAGTTGAGCACGACTCTCGAGGAGGTACTGCGCTGTCCGGAGCAGTCGCCGCGGTCGGAGGAGCGGATCACGGGTCTGATGTCGCTGGGCACCCCCTTCGGCGCCCGTGAACAGGAGTACGCGGACGACTCCGTGCTGGAGGCCGGCACCTACGTCGGGAGCGGCGGCGCCGGACAGCCGTACCACTGGATGGTCGCCCGCCTCGGCACGGTCGTCGTCGCCGTCTCCGTGACCGGCGGCACCGGTCACACCGAGCAGGACCTCAACGAACTCGGAAGCAAGGCCCTCGCGAAGATGCTGACGCGCATCGAGCAGCGGCTGAAGGAGAAGTGATGGAGCCGCTGCGTACCTCCGACCCTGCCAAACTGGCGGACTACCGGCTGCTCGGCCGGCTCGGCGCGGGCGGGATGGGTGTGGTGTACCTGGCCCGCTCGGTCGGCGGAACTCTGGTGGCGCTGAAGGTGATTCAGGCCGAGTACGCCGAGGACGGGGACTTCAGGGAGCGGTTCCGGCGCGAGGCGGAGACGGCACGGCGGATGACCAGCCCCTGGGTGGCGTCCCTGGTGGACGCGGATCCCGAGGCGGATCGGCCATGGCTCGCCACCGCGTTCGTGCCCGGCCCCTCGCTCGGCGAGGCCGTCGCCGAGTACGGGCCGCTGCCGGTGCGCGGTCTGCGGGTGCTCGGGGCGCGGCTCGCCGAAGCGCTGCGGGAGATCCACGCGGCCGGGCTCGTCCACCGGGACGTCAAGCCCGGAAACGTGCTGCTGGCCCTCGACGGGCCGCGGCTGATCGACTTCGGTATCGCCCGCGATCCGGAGGACACCGCGCTCACCTCGACCGGTGTCGTCGTCGGTACGCCGGGATTCCTGCCGCCGGAGCAGGCGCGTGGCGCGGGGGTGCCCGGACCGGCCGGTGATGTCTTCTCGCTGGGGTGTGTGCTGGCCTTCGCCGCCACGGGTCGTCCTCCGTTCGGGACCGGCTCGCTCGACGCCCTGCTGTACCGGACGGTGCACGACACTCCGGACCTCGACGGCGTTCCGGCGGAACTGGCCGGGGTGGTGGGTGGCTGTCTGGAGAAGGAGCCCGAACTGCGGCCCACCGCCGGGGAATTGACGGAGGCCTTGCTGGGCGCCGAACCTGCCGAGGCCGCCTCGTCCGCCGCGCCCGTCCGGTCTCTTCCGCCTGCCGATCCGCGGGAGGCACTGCGGGCGACACGCTCTCCGGCGCCCGAGGGTGAGAGGCCCGGCGACGAGAAACAGTCCTTTGAGCCCGGCGAAGAGACCTGGTTGCCCGAGCCGTTGGTCCGGATGATCGCGGAGCGTTCGGCCGCCGGGCTGGCGCTGCCCGCCATCGACGACACTGAGGTCGCCGCCGCGTCCACCGAGGCCGACGCGACGGGCACCACGGCCGCGCAGCCCGCGGACCGTGCCGTCGGCAGACGCCGGTTCCTGCTCCTGGCCGGGGGCGGGGCGGTCGTGGTGCGGCTGCACGAGGCGCACGGGGGG
>NZ_JABERD010000160.1 GCF_013044505.1 Streptomyces sp. S3(2020)
AGATGTGTTTAAGGGTCAGGGGACGGCGGCCGGGCCGCCAGGGCCTCGCCCGTCGGCTCGTCGGGTGGGGTGGTCATACGGTGCCTCCCGCGGCGGCGGTTCCAGGTGATCCGGGTACGGCGAGGCTGTCGGACGCCGTGGACACCAGCGGCACGCCAGGGGCCGTGGGCGCGCCCAGGTCGTCGTCCGGGTCGAAGAGCCGTGCCGTGGCCGGGACATCGGCCGGAGCGGCGTCCCCCTCGGACACCGGCTCACCGGACTCCGCCGCGGCCAGCACCTCCGCCGCGCCCACCACCATGCAGGCCGGCCCCGCCGGATTGACGGTGAGCGTCATGCCGTACGCGGCCAACTCCCGTGCGGGCAGGCTGTCGTGGGCCAGCGAGGCGCTGAAGGGCTGGTGTGCGGGGGAGGTGAAGACCGGGACCGTCGGTCCCCCGTCCGGGGACGTCATGGCAAGGGGGCCGCCGTCCGGCGCGCGCACGAAGGAGACCTCGGCGTCGGCCAGGGCGCTGAGCACGTCCGACACCGGCCCGTACCCGGTCACCGCCAGCCGGACGGCCTCGTCCACCGGATCGGTCGGCGCGGACCAGCCGAGGGCCGAAGGCGACGGCCGGTACTCCTCGTTCGGCTCCCACTCCTCGACCTCGCCGGACTCCCCGGACCGCCACTCGCCGGCCACGGCCCAGCGCGGTGGCGGGCCGTCCTCACGCCAGCCGGGGTCGACGACCCCGATCCAGTGGTCGGGGGCGAGCCGGGCGGCCTCCCGGACCTCATCCGGCAACGGTGGTGCGCTCGGCGGGAGTTGCGGTGCCCGCCCTGTCTCGCTGTTGGTCACGTACTGCTCCTGCCGGATGCTGCGTCGTCGTCCTGCTGGTGTTCGGCGTGGTGCGGGAGGGGGTCCGTCCATACCAGTGCCGGGGTGATCGGCGAGGTGCCGTTGGCCGGTCCGCGTGGGGGCGTGTAGTGGACCAGGCGTGCGTGGTCGTTCTCCGGGCGGAAGCGGAGCAGGGGCTCGCCGTCAGGGCCGTGCGACTCCACGATCTTCGTGAACACGCCCTCGCTGTACGGCGATCGGGGCGCGCGCCAGTACAGATGGGCGCCGTGGGTGACGGCCATGTCGTTGTGCGTCATCGCCGCCACGGCGTCGTCGTACGTCGGTGTGTCCAGGCGTCCGCTGCCCGGTGTGGCCAGGTCGAAGACGGCGTGGCCGTCCGTGATCTCCGTGAGCGGGCCGTCGGGGGTGCCGCCGCGGTGGCCCAGGACCAGCCCGTCGCGGACGTGGAAGCGGTCCTGTTCGGCCAACGCCTCCATGGTCGTGGAGAGTTGGCGGAACTCGTCGAGGCGTTGCGCGTGCCGGGCCTTGATATCGGCCCAGGTCGCCCCGTCGAAGACCGTGCGGTCCTCGGGGAGTCGCGGTGCGAAGTAGCCGACCAGGCCGATGTGTTCCGTCTTCGCGCCGAGGTGGACGTCCAGGTCGTTGATCGTCTCGGCCCGGATCTCCTGCGGCCTGGGCAGCTTTCCCTCGTCCAGCCACTTCGCGGTGGTCGGGCGGGCGGGGCGTACGTCGATCGTCAGCCCCCGCTCGCGCGCGACACGGCGGAACTTGCCGAAGTTCTTCTCGGGCATGCCGTAGCGCCGCGAGGCGGCCTCCGGCGATACCGTCGGGCCGACCCGGTGGCCCAACTTCTGCCAGAGCCGCGCCAGGTCCTCCGCGCCGAGGCCCAACTCCCCGACCGTGAGACGGGCGTTCGGCGTGAGTGACCACGTCGTGGTGGCGCTGGTACCCGTGGTCAGACCCTTCACGTCGGCCGCGGTGACCTCCAGTCCCTGGAACGCCGGGTCGTCCGGACTCATCCCGGCCGGGGGCCGTGGGCGGGCGAGCAGGAACTCCCCGCCGCGCCGGCAGAGGACCACCGCACGCCCAACGTGAGCGCCGCCGATGGGCGCGTAGGAGCGGCTGGAGCCGTCCTCGGCGACGATCGTGACGGTTGCCCCGGTCGTGTCGGCGGCCAAGCGGGCGGCGATCCTGGTGGTCGCTGGGTTCCAGCGCCGGGCCGTGCGCACTTGGGTACGGATCAGCTCCCGCTCCTGGGGGAGGGTGAGCGGTACGTCGTCCGGGATGCGACCGGCCGTGGCGTGGAACCGGACGGTGGGCCTTCCGTCGTGACCGAGGGTTTCCCCGGCGTCCGACAGCTCGGCCCCGGTGAACGGCACCGAGCGGTCCAGCACCGCGCCCAGGGGCAGCGGACGCTGGGTGGCCCTAGCGGCGATCCCTTCGCCGAAGTCGGCCAGCGCGGTCCAGAAGTTGTTGCCGTCCTCCGTCGGTTCGACCAGCTCGTACACCGTGCCGTCCGCGTCGGTGAGGGTGCCGGGACCGGACGCGGGATCATCCTGACGCCAGCCGGTGGAGTCGGGGTGGGCGGTCCAGGGAGCCGTGGAGTGGGCGGGGTGGCTGGGGAGGGCACCGGGGGCCTCGCCGGCCGGCAGCCGCAGCATCAGGCCGTTGCGTACGCCGAAGCCGAAGTGGCCCTCGCCGGCCGCGAAGGCCAGCGGCAGCCCGCTCAGGCGTACGCCGGTCGCGTCACCCTTGAAGGACACGTCGTACTGCACGTCGTCCAGGTGTACGGCGGAGCCGTCCGGCCCGCGGGTCTCCACCTGGCCGCGTGTCCGGTCCTGCCTCGCGTGGTCGGTGAACCGTTCTCCCACCCCGTGCGGCCGGGCGATCACCCGCATGGCCCGGGTACGGCCCCGGGCGTCGACGAACAGCGGCGAGAGCCAGCCAGGACCGTGGAAGGCCTCCGGCTCGGTGCGCAGGGCGTGGTCCAGCGCGGAGCGGGTGTCGTGGGACAGGCTCGCGCGGCCGGCGATCTCGCGCACGACCTGGTCCGTACCCCGCAGGACGGCCCGGCCGGGGCTGAACGAACCGTCGGGGAGCGCGGGCAGCGCGCTGCCGTCACCGACCGCCACCTCGCCCTCCGGCGGTGGCGGGGGGAGCAGCGAGCGGTCCAGGCGGGGCGGGCGGTGGGCGTCCAGTTCCCTTTCCACGCCGGTGGACGCAGCGGTGGGCGAGGCGAGTTCGGGGTCATCGGCCGTGTGCTGCGCCGGGGCGAGCGCGGAGTAGTGGTTCGTGCCGTTGTAGAAGACATGGACGGTGCGGTCGGCGTCCGCGTTGAGTACGTGGTCCGGGGTGCCGTCCGCGTTGACGACCACGACCCGCAGCCCCAGCGCCTGCGCCACGATTCCCGGGGCGTGGTCGAAGAACGGCGTGTTCCACAGGGCGACGTCCCGGATGGACTCCGCCACCAGATCACCGAGCCTGCGACCGCGCACGGCGGACAGGGGCGGATCGGTCAGGGCCCACCTCGGATAGGCGTTGTGCAGCCAGCCGCGCCAGAGTTTCTCGGCCTCCGGGCCGTCCTGGTTGAGCAGTTCCCGCAATGAATCCCGCTGGTCCCGGCCGACGTCCTGGAGCAACTCCTCCAGCGCGTCACTCCTGTTGAGGAGGGCGTGCAGATCCGAACCCACGAACCTGTCCGCCGCCCCGCGCCGCATGTCCCCGACGCTCTCGCCGACCGGGGCACCTTCCGGGTCCTGGAGCCGTGCGCTGTCCAGGAGCGACCGGAAGAAGCAGTCGCCGTCGCCGGCGACCTGCACTTGAGTGAAGTGCCGGTCCCCACTGGTGAACATCGGGTGGGACGAGAGCGCGTTGCTCGGGGCGCCGGGGCCGGGGGGTTCGGCCGCGCCCAGCAGGGTGTCGGTGATCTTGTCGACGTCTTCGGGGGTGAAGCCCCTGGTGGACGGATCCGTCCACGGTTTGTCGGCGTCGCGTTCGTTTCTCTTGCCCGGGACCCACTTGGGGTGCTTGAACGCTTCGATGAGGTTGGTGAGTTCCTCCTTCTGCTGCTTGCGCTGCTCCTCGCTGTGGGGCTTGACCTTGCGGTACTCCTCCTCCGTCTCCTTCCATGCCTCTCGTGCCTTGACGGCGATCTGGCCGGACAGGGTGGGCGGGCGCCCGATGACGATGCGCTCGTAGCCGATGGGGAGGGGTGCCTTGGAGTTGACCTCGTGCCATTTCTCCATGCGTTCGCCGCCGATGCTGCCCTCTTCTTCGAGGTAGTTGACCTTGTGTCCGGCGAGGGCCATGGCTTCGAGGTTGCCGCTGCGGAAGCCGAGGTGTCTGAGGGAACCGTTGCTCTGGCGGTTGAGGTATTCGTAGAGGCGCATCTGGCCGGTGCGGGTGTCGCCGCCCCAGGTGGCGGTGCCTTCCCTGTCGTTCCAGAAGTCGGTGAGGTCGTGGACGGCCAGCCCGCCCTTTCGGTGCTTCCTGGCCATCTCGGGGTAGTGGGGGCGGCTTTTGGAGTTGACCTTGGCGTCTCCGGCGATGATGACGAGCGGTCCTGGTGGGTCGTTCTTGGTGCGGTTGTGGATGCTGGTGAGGAGTTGGTCCATGCCGGTGTAGCTGGTGTCGTGTTCGACGTGGACGTCGCCGCGTTTGCCGCTGAAGCGGGACCACAGGACGATGACCTCGCGCCCGGGTTCGACGGTGATGTTCTTCGCCGCGAGCCACTCGGCGACCTTGTCCTGGTCCTGCTGAGGGAAGGCGGTGTCGTCCAACTGCCAGGCCTGGCGGGCCTTGTCCCGCTTTTCCTGGCTGAAGTTGTCGCCGAGCCAGGTGGTGGCCGCGCCCACCGGGACGATGAGGTCCCTGAGTTGCCTGTTCGTCGGGGCCGTCCTGCCCTCCAGGGCCTCGCTGTTGATGAGGTCGAAGACGCCTCTGGCGAGGACGTCGGCGTCCTCGCTCGTGGTGATGGTCCTCTCGTGGATACGGCCGGGGGCGATGCCGTTGGAGCGGTAGAACGCGGCGATGTCGTCGCTGCGGTCGCGTGAGCTCTCGGGATCCGCGTCCTTGACCACGATGACGTGCAGGTTCTCGTCGGCGAGGAGATAGGCGGCGATGCCGAACTGGTCGCCGGTCGCGTAGCCCGGGTGGTTCAGGACCTTCTTGAGATTGGCGTCGGTCTTCTGCCCGGCGAGGCGGGCCGCCTTGGCTTCCTTGCTCTCCTTGACCTTGGCCGGCTTGTTCTCCTTGGCCTTGCCTTTGCCCTTGCCGGATTCCCACAGGGGGTCCCGGGCCGGGACCGTGCCTGCGCCGGGCGGCGGCTGGAGGCCGACGGGTGCCGGTACGGGCTGGACGGTGAGGGCGTCGGGCGCGGTGTCCGGGGCCGCTGTACGGGCGGCGGTGAGGACGGCTCGGTACTGGTCCGGGGTCGGGGTCACCGTGTCGGGCAGGCGGAAGTTGTCGCGGGTGATGCGGGTGAACAGGTCCGGGGTCATCCGGCCGACGGTGTAGGCGTCCGTTCGGCGGTTCCAGCGCAGCGCCTCCAGGGCGCCCAGCCCGCGCAGCAGTTCGGGATCGGTGCCGGTGTCGATGCCGGTGGTGCCGCGCAGGGTGCGGACGAACTGGAGGGTGCGGTTGGCCGTCCACGGGTCCGGGGCCGCCTCGCCCGCGTGCAGTCCGGCGTGGACCGCCAGCTTCGTCAGGGCGCCGCCGGAGGGTTCGGGGAGGAAGAGGAGCCACTCGCCCGCGACGAGCTCACCGTCGTCCGACTCGACGTCGAGGGTCGGGCGTACCCGGCCCGTGCTGTCGAGCGCGGTGCCCGCCTTGGTCCTGGGCGCGAACACCGGACGGCCGGTCGTGTTGGCGACGTGCTGGGCGACCGGCAGGCCTCCGTGGGCGGGCCGGGCGCCGGTGTGGCACGAGTAGAGGACGAGCGGCCGTCCGTCCGGACCGAGCCCGCCCCAGCGGATCAGGTACCGACCCAGCTCCGGGCCGCTGACCGACACCTTCTCGTGCGTGACGTACGTGACCTCGGGCGGCGTCTCTTCGGTCGAGGGCGTTCCCTCGGCGGGGTCCGTCCGTACGGGGACGGCGACCGTGCGGGGTGTCTCCAGGGCGAGTTCGACCCGGGTCGGCTTTCCGTGCCCGGCGAAGAACGACACGGTCTGGCCCCGCCAGGGCACCTCCTTGGGCGCGCCGACCAGCGCCCGGCGGCTGGGGCGGTAGTCCGAGTACTCGGTGGCGGACGTCACCGTGTCATAGCGGGCCGCGCGGCGGGCCCAGTCGGCGTCGGTGAAGGAGGCCAGACCCAGATCCAGTCCCTGATTGCGTACGGCGGTGTCCGACAGGGTCTCCCCGTCCAGTGTCCGGATGCGGCCCCCCTCCTCGGTGGGCGCGAGGGTGACGAGGACGGTGGGTCGTGCGGGCGAGGTGCCGAGGAGCCTGTCGGTGATCTTGTCGACGTCCTCGGCGGTGAAGCCCTTGGTGACGGGGTCCTTGAAGGGCTTCTCGGCGTCGCGTTCGTTTCCCTTGCCGAGGACCCATTGGGGGTGCTTGAAGTTCTTGGAGAGGTTGGTCAGTTCCTGCTGCTGCTCCGGTGTCAGGACATCGAGCTTGCGGAACTCCTTCTCCGTCTTCTCCCACATGTCCCGCGCGTCGAGGGCGATCTGGCCGGAGAGGGTGGGCGGACGCTCGATGACGATCCGCTCGTATCCGATGTCAAGGGGGGCCTTGGACTTGCTCGCATGCCATTTCTCCATGCGTTCGCCGCCGATGCTGCCCTCTTCTTCGAGGTAGTTGACCTTGTGTCCGGCGAGGGCCATGGCTTCGAGGTTGCCGCTGCGGAAGCCGAGGTGTCTGAGGGAACCGTTGCTCTGGCGGTTGAGGTATTCGTAGAGGCGCATCTGGCCGGTGCGGGTGTCGCCGCCCCAGGTGGCGGTGCCTTCCTCGTCGTTCCAGAAGTCGGTGAGATCGTGGACGGCCAGCCCGTTGTCCCAGTGCCTCTTGGCCATCTCGGGGTAGTGGGGACGGCTTTTGGAGTTGACCTTGGCATCCCCGGCGATGATGACGAGCGGTCCTGGCGGGTTGTCCTTGGTGCGGTCGTGGATGCGGGTGAGGAGTTGGTCCATGCCGGTGTAGCTGGTGTCGTGTTCGACGTGGACGTCGCCGCGTTTGCCGCTGAAGCGGGACCACAGGACGACGACCTCGCGCCCCGGCTCGACGGTGATGTTCCTCTTCCCCAGCCACTCGGCGACCTTGTCCTGGTCCTGCCGAGGGAAGCGCTGGTCGTCCAACTGCCAGGCCTCGCGGACCTTGTCCCGTGTCTCCTGGCTGAAGTTCTCGCCGAGCCAGGTGGTGGCCGCGCCCACCGGGACGATCAGGTTCTTGAGCTGGTTCTTCGACATGGAGGGGGATGTGTCGTCCAAGCCGTTGATCCTGTCGAAGACCTCCTTGGCGTGGGCGTCGCCGTCGGTGTCCTGGGTGATGGTCACCTTGTGAATACGGCCGGTGGGGATGCCGGTGGAGCGGTAGAACGCCTCGATCTCGGAACTGCGGTCGTTCTTGTTGCCGGGGTCCTCGACCACGACGACATGTCCGTTCTCGTCGGCGAGGAGATAGGCGGCGATGCCGAACTGGTCGCCGGTGGCGTACCCCGGGTGGTGCAGGACCTTCTTGAGATTGGCGGCGGGTGCCTTCTTGGCCAGGCGAGCCGCTTTATCCGCCTTGCTCTCCTTGCCCGCCTTGTTCCCCTTGTTCTTGTGCGGCTTCTCGCCCGCTCCCTTGCCCTTGTTGTTCGCTGCGGGAGGCGGTTGCCGGCGCGCCGACCCGAGCAGGGTGTCGACGGTCGCGGGGCTCAACCGGTGGAGGCTGTCCATGATCCGCTGATCGACCGGTACGCCACGCAGGGCGTCGATCAGTTCGTTCACACGGCTGGAGGTGGCGGACGTGGGGGCAACACTGGTGCCCGTGGGTGTGTCTGCGGTGCTGGTGGTCGTCGGCGCCATGAAGGTCTCGGCCGTCCGGACCTCGGGGGCGTTCTGGATCGCCGAGTAGTGGTTGACGCCGTTGTAGTGGACGTAAAGAGGCCTGCCCGCATCAGGGTTGAGGGGCGTGTCCCAGGCGCCCTGCTCATGGTGGTGCTGCACCACGGTGATGTTCAGGCCGAGCGCCTGGGCGATCCCGGACGGTGCCATGTCGAAGAACGGCGTCGTCCACATGGCGCGGTCTCCGATGGAGTCCGCGACCAGGTCGCCCAGCCGGCGGTTCAGGAAGCGGTCGAGGCCGGGGCTCGACTCCCCCCAGCCGGGGTACCGCCGCCGCACCATCCGCGCCCACAGTTCCTGCGCCGACTGGATGTCGTCCCCGGTGAGAATCTGCCGGACCTGCTCGCGCATCATGCGGGCCCGGACCCCGTCGGAGAGCTCCTCACGCTGGACCCGCTGAGTCCTGCCGGGCACCGGCTGGTAGCCAGGTTGCAGGGCACGGACCGCGGCGTCGGGCAGATCCGTGAGAATGGCCCGGTCGGCGGAGGAGGTGACGAGGCGGCGGAGTTCGTCGCCGTAGAGCCTCCTGCGCAGTTGGTCGTCGATGTCGGCCTGCTGCTCGGCGGAGAGCTGCGGCCGTGAACCGCCCATGAGAGCCGACAGGTCGGCCGGGCCGAGATCCTGCAACAGGACGTCGAGCGCGTCACGCCCGTTCGCTTCCTCGTACGCCGCGGACCCCCGGTACGCCTCCGCCGCGCGCCGCCGCAACTGCGGGACGTCCAGCGCGGTCAGCTCCGAGTCGTGCCCCTGGTGGAGCAGGCCGGCGAGCATCGACGTGAAGAAGCAGTCCCCGTCTCCGACGACTTCGAGAACCCGCAGCTCGTCGCCCTCGAAGGGGATGATTTGGGTGACGGGACGGGGCTGGGCGGCAACGGAGGAGGGAAGCGGGCCCGAGGCGGTGGACATCGTCGTGATGGGTGTCGGTGCGGTGGGCGGCTCGGGGGAAGTGGTGGTGGTGCCGGGCTGGTTCTTGGCCGGGGTCTCGGGCACTGGTGTGGTGGAGACCGTACGACGAGAAGGCGGGGCGGATTCGTCGGTGCCCGTGTCGTTGGCAGCGCCCGGTCCGTCGCGGCGGCTGGTGGTCGGAGTACTGCCCTGCGTGCCTGTCGTGCCATTGGGTGTGCCCGTGGCTCCAGAAGCGCCCGGCGCGCTCTGCGAAGGGATCGGAGACGACAGTGTGGGCGTCGCCCCGACCTGTCCGCCCTCGGTGTCGTTGTCGCTGTCGCCGCCCTCGTGGAGCGCGTCGCGGACCGGTGTCTCCTCGGCTCTTCGGGTGTCGTCGTTCCCGTTGGTCCCGTTCCTGCCGGTCGTCGCCGGCCTCCCGGAACCGTCCGAGACCTGCGCCTCCTTGGCCGACCCGGCTGACCCCGTCGCCCCGGTCGTCCCGGGAGTCGCCGTACCCGACCCCCGTACGTCATTGACCGTGTCCATATGGACGTTGAACTGCGACCCGAACTTCGCCACCCCGGCGAACACCGCACCCATGAACAGCGCACTGCCCGCCGCGGTCAGGAAGGTGTCCCCGCTGAGCGCCCAACTCCCCGTGAACAGACCCACGGTGACGAACTCACCGGCCGTCTCCGCGGCGCCCTCCAGGACGGCGTCTCCCACGCCATCGCCGAACTCGCCCTTGAGATCCCTGTTGTTGTGCCCCGGGGGCACATCCCGGTCGACCTTCGCCAGGACGTCGCCGTCGAACTTCTTGACCACCGTGTCGTCGAAGTGATCCCGCCGGAAGAACCTCTGGAACCTGTCGGCGACCCCCTCGAACATCCCGTGGAACATCCCCGTGATCCCGCCGAACACGGCGTCCTGGAGGATCCGCTCCCAGTCGAAGCCGTGCGGCCGACGTCCGTCCGGACCGAACGCGATCATCGACAACCGCACGACGAACGTGGTGAACGCCTCGTCGAAGGCCTCGCTCAGACTCGGCATCAGATGCGTGCGCCGCATGAGGTTGTCGAGGATGGTGAGGATGGTGACCCGGCTCTGGGCACGGGCCACCGCCGCTTTGCCGACCGCGCTGCCACCACTGAAGACGGACATCACGAGGATCACGGCCAGCTCGATGAGCAGCCGGACGACCTCGGCGATGATCTGCCACTTCGCCTCCATGATGTTCATGGAGGTCTCGACGCGGCCCTGGGCGACGACGTCGAGTTCGTCGGCGAACTCCTTGAGCGTGTTGCGGCCCCGGTCGTCGACGAACAGGTTCATCGCGCGGACGTACTGGGTGGCGACCGCGGGCGGCAGCGAGCGGCCGACGTCCCGCACGGAGACCTCGATCAGGTCGGACAGCCGGTTGAGCTGTCTGCCGAGGCGGGCGTACGGCTCGCGGCTCTGATAGGCCTTGTCCTCGTCCGCCTGGAGCATCCGCTCACCGATGAGCAGGAGCAGCAGGTTGTTGACTTCGGGCGAGACGTGGATGGCCATGGATGTGTCAGTGCCTTCCGGGGCCGTTCGCGGCGGAGCCGTGGATCGCGTCGAGGACGCCGCTCTGCGTGCCCGTGATGTTCTGGAGGTTGGTGTGGGTGCCGTTGGCGACGGCCACGACGGCGTCGGAGAGGGACCGACCGGTGTCGGTGACCGTCGTGCGCTCGGTCTTCTCCTGCGGCTGGACCTCGCGCGCGAACTCGTCGTCGGTGCCCGGCCAGTCGCGGGTGAGGTTCACGTCGGCCACGAACTCGCGGACCATCTGCTGGGCCAGCGAGCTGATCTCGTCGATCTGCCGGACCCCGGCCTGGATGCGTCCGGGGTTGGCGAAGTAGGCGTTGCCGTCAGCCATGGTGGTGCTCCTCGTCAAAGTCGTCGGGGTCCTCGTCGATCTCGTCCCGCAGCCGGTGACCGGCGGCACGGCGCGCGGCAGGGGCCTCCTCCAGCACGGCGGAGCCGAAGATCCTCCCCCAGTCGACGTCGACCCCGGTCAGCTCGGGCACGGCCTTGCTCGGCCGGGTGAACGGCTCGAACGCCGCCATCACCTGACGGGCCATCACCCCGCGTGCCTCGGCCGCCGCTTCCAGCACGCTCGCCGCCAACTGCCCGGCGGCCATGGTCCGGTACCGGTCCTCCAGGAACCGCAGCCCGGTCAGCTCGCCCTGTGGGCCCACGGTGACCTCGACACTGCGGTCCTTGGACCGCACCCGCACCGAGGCCTCGGCGAGCTCCGCCTCCGCGCGGGCCACCGCGTCGCGGGTGGCGTCCAGTTCGGCCATCGCCTGGGCGAGCCGCTGCTCGTACGAGGTCCCGCTCATCGGCCGATCACGGAGGGAGCCCCGCCTTCCTCGGCGCCCCACACGTCCTCGTCCTCCTCGTCGGCGAGCCAGCTGGCCCGTTCCTCGTCGCCGCCGCTCTCCGTCGTACGACCACCCCGGCGCGCCTCGGAGGCCTGCGGGGCGAAGGGAGTGGACGCCGAGCTGGTGCTGACCCTGGACCGTGTGGTGGTGCCCTCGGCCTCGTCCTCGGCCGTGGCGCCGTTCCCGCCTCTGCCGGTGCGGCGCGCACGTCCGTCGAGGGGGCCGCGGCCCGGCTCGGTGAGGACGTTGCGCACCCGGTCGCCGTTGCCCTGCTGTCCGCCGCCCGCGCCCGGGGCGCCGCCCATGCCCATCGGCATCATCGGCATGCCGCTGTTCGCCGTCCCGTCGGCGGTGCCGGTCGGCGCGCCCAGGGCGCCCGAGGTGTACGGCGTGTCGTCGTACCCCGAGAAGGCGTCGCCGAGGCCGGTCGAGGGCGTCGTATCGGAGCCGAAGCCGGTGAGACCGGAGGTCAGCGGGGTGCCGGAGCCGAGGGCGTCGGTGAGCCCGCCGAGTCCGCTGCTGAGGTTGCTGTTCAGGCTGCCGAGGCTGTCGTTCAGGTCGTCGAAGTCGAGGCCGTCGGTGAGGTCGCCGAGGTCGCTCAGTCCGTCGCCGAGGTCGGTGGTGGTGACGTTGCCGTCGGGATCGGTGGTGGTCGCCGTGCCGGACGCGGGGTCGATCGTGGTGACCGTGCCGTCCGGGTAGGTGGTGGTGAGGGTGCCGTCCGGATTGAGGGTGGTGACGCTGCCGTCCGGGTTGGTGATGCTGTCGCCGGCCTCCAGATCCGTGGTGGTGGTCCTGCCGTCCTTCGTCGTGGTGGTGACCCGGCCGGTGCCCGGGTCGAAGATGCTGACCGAGCCGTCGGGGTAGGTCGTGGTCAGCGTGCCGTCGGGGTTGAGGGTGGTGGTGCCGCCGCCGGGGTTGGTGAGGCCGTCCGACAGGGAGCCCAGGCTCAGCCCGGAGCCGAGGTCGGTGCCGAGTCCGCTGCCGAGGCTGCTCAGTCCGGTGCCGAGTCCGGTGGTGAGGCCGGTGAGCCCGGCGCCCAGGTCGGCCCCGAGACCCGAGAGGCCGTCGCCGAGACCGGAGAGGTTGTCGCCCAGGCCGTTGAGGCTGTCGCCGATCCCGTTGCCGAGGTTGTCGATCGCCTCGTCGAGGCTGTCCCCGAGATCGTCACCGATGCCGTTGCCGTCGCTGTCGTCGCCCTGACCGTTCTGGTACTGGTCGGTCAACGAGGAGGTGTCCTTGGCGTCCAGGGGCACCTCGAGCGGGTCGACGGCCTCGATCCACGCGTTGTTGAGGTCCGACAGCACCTGCTTGGCGACCGGGATCAACTGGCGTTCGATGTAGGTCGTCCAGCGCTGGACGGCCGCCTCGCCGACCTTCTTCCAGTTGTTGACGTCGTTGAGGTTGCCGTAGAGCGGATGGCTCTGCTTGAACGCGCTGGTGGCCGAGTAGTGGTGGCGGCCCTGACGGCTCTCGTGGTGGACCTGGTGGACGTTGTTCTCCAGCACCCACGCGGTGAGCTCGTTGAGCATCTCCAGCAGTCCCCGGTGCGGGTCGTGCTGGCCGGTGTCGGCCCACGTGATCCAGGCGGTGCGCAGCGCGACGGTCTGGCGCCACAGGTCCTTCTGGGCCTTGATGAGGGCGTCGGAGTAGGGGGAGAGCGGGGTGTAGTAGTCGACGCTGGTGCTGTGCGCGTAGTAGGTCAGGCCGCCCATCTGCTCGACGTAGGCGTCGTAGTTCTTGCGGAGCTGGCGGACCAGGTCGCGGAAGATCCCGGCGGCCTGCCCCTGCCAGGCGCCGTCCTCGCCGCCGAGGGACTCCTCCCACTGCTTGAGCACCACGGCCTGGTCGGCGAAGAACTTCTTCGCGCGGTCGAAGGACTGCGCGGTGTCCTGGAACGACTTGAGCTTGACGGCGTCCTTGTCGGCCACCGTGAGGCCGTGGGACGAGAACCCCGCGGTGCTGTGCGCGCTGTCCGCCGCCAGTGCGTCCAGGACGGCCTTCGCCCCGCTGACGTACTGGGCCAGCGCGGAGTTGTCCCACTGGTCGCCGTAGTGGCCGGTGAACGGCCCGCCCGAGAACGTCTCGCCGCCGTCGAGCAGCCTGCCCCGGCCGTCTCCGCCCACCGGGACACCGATGAGCACGATGTGCGCCTGGTACAGGTTGAAGTCGGCGCTCTGGTGGTTCGAGCCGTCGGCGCCCCCGTGGGTCCCCACGAAGGTCAGGATGTAGTCGTCGCCGGAGGCGACCTGCCAGCCGCTGATCGCCGAGTAGTCCGCGTCGGACAGGTTGCGCATCTCCTGGGAGCGGATGTCCATGCGGAAGAGCGGGATGCCCTCCTTGCTCTTGAGGTGCTCGAAGAGGCCCGCGCGGCTGGGCATGGGATAGCCGGTGAGCATCGTCACCGCTTGGCCCCAGTAGTCGTCCTGGTCGTAGGTCGTGGCGTTCTCAGGCATGCGATCCCCGTCGGCGGTACTAGTCGTCGTTCCCGGAGCTACCGGAGTTGCCGGAACCCGAGTCGGTGTCGTCGCTCCCGGGGTTCTCGCTCATGCCCTCGTCGACGTCGGAGAAGACGTCGAGGAATCTGCCCGCGTCGATGGACTGGAGGGTGCTGCCCTGGGTGTTGAGCATCGTGCGGATGGTCTGCTTCAGGTCGCGGTCGATGTCCCCGAACAGGTTCACGTGCTGCTCGAAGACGGCGTCCACGCTCTGCGCGGCGCCCGTCGCCGCCGTCAGCAGCGACTCGCCGTGCAACGAGTCGCCGGTGCCCATCTGGCCGATGGACAGCGCCTGGCTCTGCTGGAGCGTCTCGGGGGTGGTGGCCCCGTTCACGATGCTGCGCAGCGCCCGCACTCCGCCGTCGTCGGCCGCGCTGTCCTTGCGGACGGCCTTGAGGGCGTCGATGAAGTCGGCGAGGTCGTTCTCCACGAAGCGCTGGAGCGCCGGTCCGTCGAGGTGGGTGAGGTCCGCCATGGTGCTCGTCTCTTCCCGTTACCGGCCGATGCCGACTTCGGACCACATCTGCGTCAACTGCTTCTCGCTGTACCTGTATTGCTCGCCGATGCCCGTCAACAGCTTGGAGTGCGATTTCAGCAGCTCCTTCATGTTCTCCACGGCCCCGTGCCACGCGGCCTGCTTCTCGCGGTACATGTCCGCGTCGGTGCCGTACCAGGACTTGACGAGTTCGTTGAGCTCGGCCTCCAGGGAGGCCAGGGTGTTCGAGATCGCCGTGGTCTGCTGGACCATGTCGTCGGCCGCGTTGTCCATGTGGTTGTAGTCGACGTAGATGTAGCCGTCGGTCAGGTCGGACATGCCAGAACCTCGTTCCGGGTCGTGGTGGGGGCGGAGGTCAGCCGACGAGCTGGTCGAAGGCCGACTGCGAGGCGCTGTAGGCCTGGTTGATCGCGTCGTTGGAGGAGCCCTGGGCCTTGCCGTGCTCGACGAGGCTGTTGTTGAGCTTGTCGACCATGTCCTCCAGGTTGCGCAGGATGACGTTGCACTGCTCGTCCCACTGCGTGAGGAGCTTGCCGAACTCGGCGCCGTCGCTGCCCTGGTAGCCCGCGGAGAGGTTGGCGCGGGTGCCGTCCACGTCCTGACGGGACTTGAGGATGCCGCTGAAGGCCATCTCCAGCGCCTGGATGCCGTTGCGGGTCGACTGTTCGTTTGACTGCTGGCCGTTTCCTGCCATGGGAGGCCTCCCGGTCGGTGGATGTGCGGAACGGGTCGGGGCCTCCGCCCCAGGGGGTGGGGGCGGAGGCCCGTCATCTCGTACTACGGAGCAGGTGGGGCGCCGGGTTCTCGTGAGACGGCCTCAGTTTTCGGGAGTGACCGCTCCGGTACCACCGCAGACGGGCCCCGTGGTGTGCGGCCGGGACGCGCCGGTCGCCGCGGCCGGGTCCAGGTCCGGGCCGGTCGGCAGCATCGACAGCAGCGGCGCCGGCAGTGCCCGCGCGCTCGCCTCGCTCTGTCCGAGCGCCTCCAGGGCCGCCGTCGAGGGCACCCGGTACTTCACGCCGTTGTCCGTGACGAGATACGTGGTGTCTCCTACGGCGGTCCCGTCCGCGCCGAGCGCCCGCACCAGCGCGCCGTGGCCCGGCCGCACGACCACGCCGTCCACCCGCAGACAGGCGGGCCGCACCTGGTCGGTCGGGGCGGCGGCGACCGGGCCCAGGTCGGTGACCGGGACCAGCGTGGTGGCGACCCGGGTGCCGTCGGTGCCGGGCTCCACGCCGGCGCAGGCAGCCTGCTCCCGCGGTACCGAGGTGGCGTGGGGCGGGGCGGCCGGCAGCCCGGCGGCGCCGGGGGAGCGGCCCTCGGCGCCAGGGGCGAGATGCTGCTTGAGGGTGTCCGCGCCCAGGTCGGCGGCGACCGGGGAGGCACCGTCGTACGCCTTCTCACGGACCGTGGGGTCGCCGAGCGCGAGGGCGGCGGCGGTGTCGGTGAGCGGGACCAGGCCCTCCCGGCGCAGCTGGTAGTAGGGGCGTTCGGCGGAGCCGGGCACACTGACCCGGAAGACCTGGCCGACCCTGCTCGTGGCCGAGCTGAGGGCGGGGCCTTCGGCGCCCAGGTCCGGGACCGTCGGGGCGGTGAGGTCGGGGCCCTCGACCAGGGCGTCGAGGAAGGCCGCGGACACGGGGCGCGGGGCGACGGAGCCGTAGCCGAGGGAGACGGCCGAGCCGGACTTGCGGTCCAGGCGGAGCCTGCTGCCCTGCCAGACGAGGTACGACGTCCCGTCCGGGCCGGCGACCAGCACACCGGAGCCGGCGTCGAGCCCGGTGGCGGCGGTGGGGCCGCCCGCGATCAGCGCGGTCACCGCGGAGCCGTCCTCGTCGAGCGCCGAACACACCTGCCAGGCCCCCGAGTCGAGGTCCCCGCCGCCCGGCAGGGAGTCGGGCGCGCCCGGGATGCCGACCGGTGCGCCGATCGGGGTGTCGCCGAGGGAGGCCGTGGAGACGTCCTCGGTTTTGAGGTCCTTCCCGCCGATCAGCCTGGCCGAGGCGTAGTTCCGTACCGGACGCAGCCGGCCGTCGTAGTAGACGTAACGGGCGCCGGTCTCCCGGTTGACGACGAGCGTGCCCGACGTACGCCAGGAGTCGTCGCCGCCGGGCGAGACGAGACCGTAGACCACCGCCCCGGCCGCCACCAGCACGGCGACGACGATCCCGCTGACGGCGCCCCGGGTGGTGCGCCCCAGGGGACTCTCCGGGGCGTCCGGGTCGGCCAGCAGCATGCCGGAGGCCAGCCGGTTCATGACGAAGGCGTGCGCCTGTACCTGGTCGCGCTTGGACTGCATGACGAACCCCCGCTCAGCCGCTGATCGCCCGGAGGGCGCCGAACACCCCGAGCACCCACAGGGTCAGCGGCAGTACGGAGATCGCGAGCCCCGAGTGCAGCAGCTCCGCCGCCCGCCCCCAGTACGGCAGCATCCGGCGGCCCGGCACCGTCCAGGACGCGATCGCCAGGACGGCGGCCAGCGCGAGCAGCCCGGCCAGCAGCAGGGGCCTGCCGTCGGCGCCCGCCGCGTGGGCGGCCGTACCGACCAGCAGGGCCGCGCCCAGCGCTCCGGGCAGTACCAGGGCCAGGCGCTGGCGTACGTTCACCATGCCCCGGCCGTGCAGCAGCAGAAGCAGCGACAGCACCCCGGCCGTCAGCGCCTCCGGCAGGCTCGGCCGCAGCGACAGCGCCACCAGGCAGCCCGCGCCGACCGCGCCCGAGGCGCCGTACAGGGCGGTCATCCAGCCGCTCGCCGACTCGGTGCGGGTGGCCACGTCCCGGCCCTCGTAGGGCTCGATGCCCTCCTGCAACTGCTGGGCGCTGCCCGGCAGCGCCGGCATCCGCATGCCCGCGAGCCGGAAGGACAGTGCGGGCACGAACCCGCCGAGCAGCACCACCAGGGCGGCGACCGCGGCCGCCGTACCGTCGACGGCCAGCCCGAACACGCCGATCGCGGCGCCCGCGAGCGCGGTGAACACCGCCACCAGGGCCGTCGCGAGGAACAGCGGCGCCGAGACGGCCGTCACGGCGAGCGCGAGCACCGCGCCGCCCGCGCCCGCGGCGCCCGCCGCGAGGAGCCTGGACCCCAGCACCTCCTGGGCCTGCGGCCCGCTCAGATCGCCTCCGGGGATGAGGAACGCGGCCAGCGCCAGGAACGGCCCCGCCATGTACCCCAGCGCCGCCCCGGCCGGCCGGTCACCCACCGCGCGGGCCGCGGACGCGGCGCCCGCGAGCAGCAGCAGACCGCTCGCGCCGGCCGCCGCGGCCCTGACGGTCGCCGAACCGCCCGGCCACGCCAGCACACCGAGCCCCAGCACGAGCGTCGCCACCGCGAGGCCGAGCAGCAGCCGCCGCCCCGCCTCGGGCGTCCACGCGTGCAGCCGGTCCCGGGTGACGTTGGCGATGCCGTCCACCAGGTCGTCCAGGCGGACCTCGGGCAACGCGGCGTCGTGCGGCCGCAGATGGAGCACCTCGCCGTCCTTGAGGTCGAGGGACTTGAGCGTCCCCTCCTCGTCCAAGGGGCGCTCGCCCAGCCGCTGAAGGACCCAGCCCCCGTGGTCGAGACCGCTCTCCTCGACGTCGCCGCCCGGTCCGTCCCCGGTGCCCTCACCCGCGTAGCGCAGCAAGGTCGGCAACAGGTCGGCGACCGGCACGTCCGCCGGTACGGCGAGGTCGATCGTCCGGGCCGGGCCGCGGACGGTGAGATGGCACAGCTCGGCCACCTGGTGGTCGGTCATCGAATTCTCCTGGCGCAGATCCTGCGGGGCTCCCCATCCGTATTACGGAGTGACCCCCCTTTCGCGTTCTCCGCACCCGCTGTTGCTTGAGGAGCCCTTCCGTTGAGCGTCGTCCTGTTCCGCCGACCCGCCCGCCGCCGTGGGCCCGACATGCCCGAAGGGGAGCTGACCCTCCAGGAGCCGCCGACGCTCCCGGAGACCGTGCCGGACTCCTCCGCCGTGTGGACCTACCTCCCCATGGCGATGATGTCCGTCTCGATGATGCTGATGTTCATCCGCCCCGGCGGCACCAGCAGCGTCTTCAGCTACCTGGCACTCGGCATGATGGTGCTCGCCTCCGGCGCGATGATGCTCGGCCAGGTGATGCGCAAGAGCGGCGAACGCAAGCAGCGCCTGCACGGCGAACGCCGTGACTACCTGCGCTACTTGACCCAGACCCGGGGCAGGGTCCAGCGGGTCGTCATCGAACAGCAGCAGGCGTTGGCCTGGCGGCACCCCGCCCCCGTCACCCTGCGTTCCATGGTCCGCACCACCCGGCTGTGGGAACGGCGGCCCAAGGACGACGACTTCGCCGAGATCCGCATCGCGGTGGGCGAGCAGCAGCTGTCGATGCGCCTCAACCCCCTGTCCACCAAGCCGGTAGAGGACCTGGAGCCGCTGTCCGCACACGCCCTGCGCCGCTTCGTACGCGCCTACAGCACGGTCCCCGACCAGCCCATCGGTCTCTATCTGCGGTCCTGGTCAAGGGTGTTGCTGCGCGGCGACGAGACCGCCGTACGCTCCCTGGTGCGTGCCGCGCTGTGCCAGCTCGCGGTGTTCCACGCGCCCGAGGACCTGTGGATCGCGCTGTGCGTGTCCGACGAGCGGCGCGCGGAGTGGGAGTGGGCCAAATGGCTGCCGCACAACCTGCATCCGCAGGAGCGGGACGGCGCCGGGCCCGCGCGCATGGTGGCCTCCGCGTTCAACGACCTGGAGGACCTGCTGGGCGCGGAGTTCGCCGAGCGGGCGGGTTTCGACCCCGAGGAACCGCCGGGCCGGGACGAGCCGTTCACGGTGATCGTGGTGGACGGCGTGAGCGTCCCTGCCGGACACCGGCTGGACGGGCCCGGCGCGCGCAACACCGTGGTCCTCGACCTGTCCGGCGCGTTGAGCTGGCGGCCCGGACGGACCACGCTGCGCCTCGACGTACGGCCCGGGTCGGTACGGCTGGTCCGTACGGACCGCAGCCGCAAGGAGCAGACGACGTCACTGGGCCGCCCCGACGCGGTGGGTCCGGCCGCCGCCGAGGCGCTGGCCCGGCTGCTGTCGCCCTACCGGATGAGCCTGAGCGCGGACGCGGCCGAACCGCTCGCGAGTGACGTGCAGTTGACGACCCTGCTCGGCATCCCCGACCTGTACCGCCACGACCCCGCGGCGCTGTGGCGGCGGGCGACCGGGGCGGCCCGGCTGCGGGTGCCGGTGGCCGTGGGCGCGGACGGCCGCCCGGTCGAGCTGGACATCAAGGAGTCGGCGCAGGGCGGCATGGGCCCGCACGGCATGCTCATCGGGGCCACCGGTTCCGGCAAGAGCGAGCTGCTGCGCACCCTGGTGCTGGGGCTGGCGCTCACCAACTCCTCCGAGACCCTGAACTTCGTCCTGGTCGACTTCAAGGGCGGCGCCACCTTCCTCGGCCTCGACGGGCTGCCGCACACCTCCGCCGTCATCACCAACCTCGCCGACGAGGTGGCGCTGGTGGAGCGCATGCAGGACGCGCTGCACGGGGAGCTGATCCGCAGGCAGGAACTGCTGCGCGCGGCCGGGAACTACAGCTCGGCGCTGGAGTACGAGAAGGCGCGGGCGTCGGGCACACCGCTGGAGCCGCTGCCCAGTCTGTTCGTGGTGGTCGACGAGTTCAGCGAACTGCTCGCCGCCCACCGCGAGTTCATGGACCTGTTCGTGATGATCGGCCGCCTCGGGCGCTCGCTGGGCGTCCATCTGCTGCTGGCCTCGCAGCGGCTCGACGAGGGACGCATGCACGCCCTGGAGAGCCATCTGTCGTACCGGATCGGCCTGCGGACGTTCTCCGCGATGGAGAGCCGCGGTGTCCTCGGCGTGCCGGACGCCTACCAGCTGCCCTCGCAGCCGGGCGCCGGGTTCCTGAAGAGCGGGGTGGAGGCGCTGACGCGGTTCCGGGCCGCCTATGTGTCCGGGGCGTACCGGCAGCGGCGGGGCGGGGTCGCGCAGGCGCGGGTGGCGAGCCAGATCGTGCCGTGGAGCGCGGGCTGGGTGGTGCCGCGTGCCGTGGCACCGGCGGCGCCCGAACCGGTCGTACCGGACGAGGAGTCCTCGGACACCCTGCTCGCCGTCGCGCTCGACCGGCTGCGGGACTCCGGACCCCCGGCCCACGAGGTGTGGCTGGCGCCGCTGGGGCTGCCGCCCGCGCTGGACGCGCTGCTGCCCGGCCTCGACAAGGACGCCGAACGCGGGCTCGTCGCCACCGGCTGGTCCGGGGTGGGGCGGCTGCGGGTGCCGGTCGGGCTGGTGGACAAGCCGTTCGAGCAGCGCCGGGACCCGCTGGTCGTCGACCTGTCCGGGGCGGGCGGCCATGTGGCGGTCGCGGGCGGCTCGCAGAGCGGCAAGTCCACGCTCGTCCGCACGCTGATCACCGCGCTGGCGCTCACCCACAGCCCACGTGAAGTCCAGTTCTACTGCCTGGACTTCGGTGGCGGCGGCCTCGCGGGGCTGGCCGGACTCCCGCATGTCGCCGGGGTCGCCAGCCGCCTCGACAGTGAGCGGACCAGCCGCACCGTCGCCGAGGTGACGACCCTGCTCGCGGACCGGGAACGGTTCTTCCTCGACCACGGTCTGGACTCCATGGCGGCCTACCGACGGCGGCGCGCGGAAGGCGAGTTCGCCGACCAGCCGCACGGGGACGTGTTCCTCGTGGTGGACGGCTGGTCCACGGTCCGTCAGGACTACGACACCCATGTCGCCGCCTTCAACCAGATCGCCCAGCGCGGCCTCAACTACGGCGTCCATCTCGTCGTCACCACCGCCCGCTGGGTGGAACTCCCCGCGCAGATCCGCGACCAGGCCGCGACCCGGCTCGAACTGCGGCCCGGCGACACGATGGACTCGGTGATCGACATCCGCAAAGCGGCGACGGTGCCGCGCACGGGCGGACGGGGCCTGACGACCGACGGCAAACTGCACTTCCTCGCGGCACTGCCCCGCATCGACGGCGGGCAGAGCACGGACGACCTCGCGGACGGCGTCGCCGCACTCGTGGACCAGGTCACCGCGGCCTGGACGGGCCCGGCCGCCCCGCCGGTACGGATGCTGCCGCACCGGCTGCCGACGGCGGCGCTTCCCGCGCCCGAACTCGGCGACGGGCTGCGGATCCCCCTCGGCCTCGACGAGGAGAAACTCGCCCCCGTCTGGCACGACTTCGCCCGCACCCCGCACCTCATCGCCGTCGGCGACACCGAGAGCGGCAAGACGAACCTGCTGCGGATGGTCGCCAAGGCGGTCACCGACCGGTACACCCCGGCCGAGGCGCGGGTCCTGGTCGTGGACTACCGGCGTGAACTCGTCGACGCGGTACCGCCGGAGTACCAGCTCGGACACGCGGTCTCGATCGACTCCGTCAAGGAACTGGTGGCCGGCTCGGCCAGGGCCCTGAAGACCCGCGCCCCGGGGCCCGACATCACCCCGGCCCGCATGCGCCTGGCCGACTGGTGGCAGGGCCCGCGCCTGTTCGTCCTCGTCGACGACTACGACATGATCGGCGGCGGAAACGCCTTCGACCACCCCTTCGCCCCGCTCTTCGACCACCTGGCGCTGGGCCACGAGGTCGGCGTCCACGTGGTCGCCGTCCGCTCGGCGACGGGGGCCGGGCGCGGTCTGAACGATCAGCTGCTGCGGCGGCTCGACGAGGTCAACACGCCCGGACTGCTGCTGTCCTGCCCCCCGTCCGAGGGCTACGTCTTCGGCAACATCAAGCCGCGGAACCTGCCACCGGGGCGGGCGCTGAGCATCGTACGGCGCAAGGCGACGCTCATTCAGACGGCGCTGGCGGGGAGCGGGGGGAGCG
>NZ_JABERD010000161.1 GCF_013044505.1 Streptomyces sp. S3(2020)
CTCCCCACCGGGACCGGGCGGCGACGGGGTCGGCGTGGGCGTCTCGCCACCGGGGCCGGGCGGCGACGGCGTGGGCGTCTCCCCACCGGGACCGGGCGGCGACGGGGTCGGCGTGGGGGTCTCGCCGCCGGGGCCGGGCGGCGTCGGGGTGTCCCCGTATCCCGGGGTGTCCCCGTAGCCGCCGGATTCGCAGTCGTTGCCGAAGGCGGGGTTGAGCCCGCTGATGACGTCCGCCGTGTTCCCGCACGCGTTCACCGGCACGTCGACCGGCGCCTGCGCGTTGTTGCCGGACAGGACACCGGGCGAGCCCTCGGTGCGGCCCTGCGTCGCGTGCCCGGAGGGGCCGTGACCGCCACCGCCGTAACCGGAGTCGTCGCCATAGCCGGAGTCGTCGCCGTACGAGGCGCCGCCCTTGGGCGAACCCGAGCCGTTCGCACAGGAGTTACCGAACGCCGGGTTCAACAGGGCGATGACATCGACGGAGTTGCCGCAGGCGTTGACCGGCGCGTCGACCGGGACCTGGACGTTGTTGCCGGACAGGACGCCCGGCGAGCCCTTGGCGGCGCCGTCCGCGTCCGAGTCGGCGAGGGCGGGACTGCTGCCGCACAGGGACAGGATGCTCGTCGCGGCGGCGGCCGCGACCATTCCCCTACTCAGGGTCTGTCGCAATCTCGTTGTCCTCCTGTTTGAAGGAGTGGGAAAAGCCGGCCTTGGAAGGCAACAGAAGCTGTCCAAGGCCGGCTCACACAGCCGAAGAGGCTGGGGCGTTACGGCGTCACTGGTTGACGCAGGTGTTGCCGAACGCCGGGTTCAGCAGAGCGATGACGTTGACGGTGTTGCCGCACACGTTGATCGGGATGTGGACGGGGACCTGGACCACGTTGCCGGAGAGGACGCCCGGCGAACCGATGGCGGCGGCGTCGGCGCCCGCGTCGGCGAAAGCGGGGGCAGCCATGCCCAGAGCCATGATCGCGCCCGCGACGACAGCAGCGGTCTTCTTCATGATCTTTCCCTTCTCTGCGGTCATGCCCCTATGACGTGACCTGCAGGCTGTAAACGAGGGATAGACAGACGAAGAAACTCCGGAACGTGAGTCGTCCGGTAATTCACTCTAACGCCTTCACAGAATTGACACGAGACGCCCAACCGAGAAGAAACGCTTCGCCTGAGTAGCGCAAAACGCTCGGACAGCCCGCGTGAATTCAACGGACCGCCCGAGCGGATCACCAGCGGCTGATCAGCCGTTGCCCGCGCCGTTGCCCGCGAGGGCGGAGATGTCGTTGAGGATGTGCGACAGCGGCTCGTCGCCCTTGGCCTGCGTCGAGTTGGTGGCGCACTGCTGGTTCTGCGCGGCC
This sequence comes from Streptomyces sp. S3(2020), assembly GCF_013044505.1. GTDB lineage: Bacteria > Actinomycetota > Actinomycetes > Streptomycetales > Streptomycetaceae > Streptomyces. The sequence goes on from NZ_JABERD010000161.1 coordinate 1,356, forward strand.
GACAGGACCGGGACGTCCTGGAGGACACCGACGGCGCCGACACCGGCGATACCCTGGGCGTTCGCCTTCACCGGCAGACCGATGCACAGCTTGTTGGCCGTGCTCTGCACCAGGCTGGCCTGCGGGCTCATGTCGCCCTTGGTGACCGAGTTACCGAACGCCGAGTGGGCACCGTTGCCGCTCGCGGACTTGGTGCCGTCGTCGTTCCCGATCGCCATGGCCGGCGACGCCGCACCTACGACGGAAGCGGCGACCGCCGCGGCGGCCATTGCCTTCTTCAGCATTTCTGTTCCTTTCCTGGGTGCATCACCAAGACGCACGCTCCTGCCCTCGCATCAACCAGCTCCACGGGGTTAGGTTTCGGCACTTCACCCGATCGGGCCGCGGCTCCCCCGGAATTCACGGAATCGCCGAATGGGCCATCGGAGTGAAGAGGAGCAACCAAGCCGCCGCCGGACAGTTGACCAGAACGCTCCGGTGGACGGGGTTTCTCCAGAAGGGACTAGCAAGTGATCAAGAAGGTTCTGGCTTCCGCCGCGGTCGCGGTTTCCGTCGTGGGCGCCGCCTCCCCCGCCATGGCGATCGGCAACGACGACGGCACCAAGTCCGCCAGCGGCAACGGTGCGCACCAGTCGTTCGGCAACTCGGCCACCTACGGCAACATGAGCCCGCAGATGGCGCTCATCCAGGGCTCGCTCAACAAGCCCTGCATCGGCCTGCCCGCGAAGGCGAACCTGCAGGGAATCGTCGGCCTCGCGGCCGTCGGCGTCCTCCAGGACGTGCCGATCCTGTCGGCCCCGCAGAACCAGCAGTGTGTCGAGAACTCCACCCAGGCCAAGGGCGACGAGCCCCTGTCGCACATCCTGGACGACATCTCGGCCCTCTCCGGCAACGGCACGGGCAACCACTGAGCCACCCTCGGGGACTGACGTCCCTGAGCCTTGGGGCTGCAATCTGAGTCCCTGTCAGCGGGCCGCCGGATTCCCGGCGGCCCGCTGTCCTAGCGTTCGGCGCGTGACGATGAAGAGAACTCTTTCTTCCCTCGCGATCCCCGGACTCGTCCTCGCGACGACCGCGACACTCCTCGGCAGTTCCGCACTCCACGAACGACAGGCGCCCAAGGCCCTGAACATCCTGCTCATGGGCACGGACGGACGGGACACCATCACCGCCGCCGAGAAGCGCAAGTTCCACGCCGGCGGCATCGCCTGCAACTGCACCGACGTCCTGATGCTCGTCCATGTCTCCGCGCGCCGCGACCACGTCAGTGTGGTCAGCATGCCGCGGGACTCCTACGCGGACATCCCGCCGTACCGCGACGCACCGAACGGCGAGGAACGCCCCTCGCACCCCTTGAAGATCAACGGCGCCTACAACGAAGGCGGCCCCGCACTCACCGTCAGCACGGTCGAGTCGATGAGCGGCATGCGGATCGACCGGTATCTCCAGGTGGACTTCCGGCGTTTCATCGACGCCGTCAACGACGTGGGCGGGGTCGAGGTGTGCACCTCGCGGACCTTGAAGGACTCGGCCACCAAGCTGAACCTCAAGCCCGGCAGCCACCGGCTGGACGGCGGCCCGTCGTTGCAGTACGTCCGCTCCCGGCATGTCGACACCAGCGCCGATCTCGGGCGGATCCAGCGTCAGCACCGGTTCCTGGTGAACGCGCTGCGCGGGCTGCGGGCGGGCAAGGCGCTCACCGATCCGGTGGGCATGGCGCGCGTGATGGACACGCTGCTCGGCAAGGGGCAGGTCGAGCAGGGCTTCGACGCCAAGGAACTGGTGCAGCTGGCGGCGGCGCTGGAGAACGTGCCGGCCAAGGCGATCGAGTTCACGACGGTACCGATCGCCGGCTTCAACGAGACCCGGCCGGACATCGGTTCGACGCTGGCCTGGGACATGGAGCGGGCGGACGCGATGTTCGCCAAGCTGCGCGCGGACCAGCCGCTGCTCAAGGCCGACGCGGACCCCGTGCCCAAGGACCCGCCGGGTCTGAAGGGCTACGGCCCGGTGCGGGGCAGCTCGCTGACCTGCAAATGAGCTCGTACGACCGGGGCGCCCGCGCGGTTCGCGAGTGCGCTGGGCCAATCGGGGCAAAGAACGCAACCCCGGACGGGGTGCGGCCGTTGTCGATCATGCAGCTCCTCACCGGAGTCCGCATTTCGAAAGGGAATGAACATGAAGAAGCTGTGGGCTACCGCGGCTATCGCCGCCTCCGTCGCCGGTATGTCGGCTGCGGCCGCCCCCCAGGCTCTTGCCATCGGTGACGGTGACGGCACCACCTCCGCGAGCGGCAACGGCGCCTCGCAGGAGTTCGGCAACTCGGCCACGTTCGGCGACATGAGCCCGCAGCTCTCGCTGGTCCAGGGCTCGCTGAACAAGCCGTGTGTCGGCCTGCCCGCGAAGCTGAACCTGCAGGGAATCGTCGGCGTCGCCGCCGTCGGTGTCCTCCAGGACGTGCCGATCCTGTCGGCCCCGCAGAACCAGCAGTGTGTCGAGAACTCCACCCAGGCCAAGGGCGACGAGCCCCTGTCGCACATCCTGGACGACATCTCGGCCCTCTCCGGCAACGGCCAGGGCAACGGCTGATCCTCGGATCCCCGCCACGGCGGGTCACCGGTTCCTCCGGTGGCCCGCCGTTCGGCGTTTCACCCGCGGTAGATCGCCTCGATGTCCCGCGCGTACGCCGACAGCACCGTGTGCCGTTTGACCTTCAGGGACGGCGTGAGCATGCCGTTGTCCTCGGTGAACTCGCCCTCGACCAGCGTGAAGGCGCGGATCGACTCGGCGCGGGAGACGGCCTCGTTGGCGTAGTCCACGGCCTTCTGGACGTCGGCGCGCAGCCTCGGGTCCCGGACGAGCTCGGACAGCGGGGTGTCGGCGGGCATCCTGCGGACCGACAGCCAGTGGGCGATCGCCTCGGGTTCGAGGGTGATGAGGGCGGCGACGAAGGGGCGGTTGTCGCCGACCACCAGGCACTGCCCGACCGGCGGGCGGCTGCGCAGCCTGTCCTCCAGGACGGCCGGGGAGACGTTCTTGCCGCCCGAGGTGACGATGATGTCCTTCTTGCGGCCGGTGATGGTGAGATAGCCGTCCTCGTCCAGGGAGCCGAGGTCACCGGTGGCGAACCAGTCGTCGGTGAGTACGGCGTCGGTGGCGGCCGGGTTGTTCCAGTAGGCGCCGAAGACGATGCCGCCCCTGATGAGGACCTCCCCGTCGTCGGCGATCCGGACGGCGGTGCCGGGGACCGGTGGGCCCACTGTGCCGGGGCGGGGTTTCAGGGGCGGGACGATGGTGGCGGCGGCCGTGGTCTCGGTCAGGCCGTAGCCCTCGTAGACGATGATCCCGGCCGCGTAGAAGAACAGGTTGAGGTTGCGGTCGAGCGGGGAGCCGCCGCTGATGGCGTAGCGCATCCGGCCGCCGAGTTCCTTGCGGACCCGGCGGTAGACCAGCAGGTCGTACAGGGCCCACGCGGCGTACAGGCGCGGGCCCGGGCCCTTGCCGCGGTCGAGGAACTTGTCCAGGTACTGCTCGCCGAAGCGGACGGCGACGCGGTCGGCGCGGTCGAAGGAGGCACCGCGGCCGATCTTCTCGGCGGTGGCCCGGCCGGTGTCGTGGATCTTCTCGAAGAGGTACGGCACGCCGACGAGGAAGGTCGGGCGGAACTCCTTGAGCGCCGGGCGGAGTTCGTCGGGCTTGATGCTCGGGCAGTGGCCGATCTCGATGCGGGCCATCAGGCAGGCGATCTGGAGGGTGCGGCCGAGGATGTGGGCGAGGGGGAGGAAGAGGAGGGTGGAGGCGACCTGGCGGGTGACCTCCTTGAAGATCGGGTGGAGCAGTTCGACCGTGTTGGCGGCCTCGGCATGGAGGTTGGCGTGGGTGAGGACGCAGCCCTTGGGTTGTCCGGTGGTGCCGGAGGTGTAGCAGATCGTCGCCACGGTGTCGGGTGTCAGGCTCGTGCGGCGCTTGGTGACCTCCTCGTCGGGGATGGCGGCGCCGAGGGTCTTGAGTTCGGCCGTCCCGGATGCGTCCAACTGCCAGATGCGTGGCTGCTCTTGGTGGCCTGATGTGCCCGTCGTGACCGTTTCCGCGTTCTCCGCGGTCTCGGTGACGACGAAGCGGGTGCCGGAGTCGCGGACGATCCACTCGACCTGTTCCGCGGAGGAGGTGGCGTAGATCGGGACGGTCTGGCCGCCCGCCGCCCAGATCGCGAAGTCCAGGACGGTCCATTCGTAGCGGGTGCGGGACATCACCGCGACGCGGCCGCCCGGTTCGAGGCCCGCCGCGATCAACCCCTTTGCCACGGCGGTCACTTCGTCAGCGAAGGCGGCTGCCGTGACGGGGTGCCAGGTGTCCCCCTGCCTGCGGCGCAGGACCACCGCGTCGGGGGCCTCGGCCGCGTTGGTGAAGGGCAGGTCGGCGGTGCTGCCCGCCGGTGGCCGGGGGGCGAGGGCTGCGGTGCGGGCCTCGCGCACCACGCCCTTCGCGTCCCTGGTGATCTCGACCTCGGTACGGCTTGCCAGGTCGGTGCGCTGCTTCGCCCGCTTCAAGTCCTTGCGTACGCCCATGACGGCCCCCAGTCGGCTCTGACTGGGGGGCCAACTTACCCGTGCGTAACAAAAGGTCAATGGGTCCGGCAGGAGCCGCTGTCAGTCACCGTGACGGCTCGCCTGGTCGATGGCCTCGGCGAGCTGCCGTACGTCCTCGTCCTCGGTGCTCTCGGCCAAGTCGTGGGCGCGTTCGCTCAGTTCGCCGAGGGACGGGGTGCCGGGCAGGGGGCTGAACTCGGCGCCGTAGGAACGCAGGGTGTCGGCGAAGTAGGCGGCGACGGCGGTGACCTGGAGGCGGGGGCCCGCGTCCCAGAGTGCCGCGTCGAGGTCCTCGCTCTCCAACTGGCCGGACTCCTCGTGCGGGGTGCGGGACTCGGGGTCGAGCCAGCGGACGCTCGCGGTGGCGAGGTGGCCGTCGGCGCCTTCCTTGTGGCGGACGGCGTAGAGGGCGGTGACGGTGTGGCCGGGGCCGATCTCGCCGCCGTCGACGCTGTCGTCGCGGAAGTCCTCGTCGTCGACGCGGCGGTTGTCGTAGCCGATCAGGCGGAACTCCTCGACCGTCTCGGGGTCGAAGGCGACCTGGGCCTTGGCGTCACGGGCGGTCAGGCCGATGTTCCGTGGGAGTTGCTCGACGAAGACCTTGCGGGCGTCGTCCTCGTCGGAGACGTAGGCGGTGTGGCCGTCGCCCTTGTCGGCGAGCTCCTCCATCAGCTGGTCGCCGTAGTCGCTGCCGACGCCGACGCCGAAGAGGGTGATGCCGTGCTCGCGGCGTTCGCTCGCGATGCGTTCGAGGATGCTCTGCGAGTCGGTGTCGCCGGTGTTGGCGAGGGCGTCCGAGATGAGGACGACACGGTTGGTGGCGCCCTTGCGCAGGCCGTCCTCGGCGGTCTCGTAGCCGGTGTCGACGCCGGCGCCGAGGTTGGTGGAGTCGGTGGGTTCCAACTCGTCGATCGCGTCGTGGACCTCGTCGCGGTTGCCGTCGAGGCGGGTCATCGGCAGGACCCGCTCGGCCTCGTCGCTGAAGGTGACGATGGCGACCGAGTCGTCGTCGCGGAGCTGGTCCGTCATCGTGTCCAGGGAGTCCTTGGCGAGGTCGAGGCGGCCGGGCTCGGCCATGGAGCCGGAGATGTCGATGACGAAGGTCAGGGCGGCCGGCGGGCGTTCGTCCGCGTCCTCGGCCGTGCGGGTGGCGAGGCCGACGCGGACCAGGGACCAGTCGTCCTCGTCGGTGCGGGCGCCGTCGACGGTGACCGAGAAGCCGTTGCCGTCGGGACGGTCGTAGTCCTGGCGGAAGCTGTTGACGAACTCCTCCGGGCGGACCGTCGAGGGGTCCGGCAGCCGGCCCTCGGCCAGGGTGCGGCGGGCGTAGCCGTAGGAGGCGGTGTCGACGTCCAGGGCGAAGGTGGAGAGGTAGTCGGGCTCGGGGGCGACGTCGCGGGAGTCGCTGTCCGCGCTGTCCGAGCTGTCCGAGCTGTCCGGGCCGCCCTGTTGTTCGCCGTCCGGGGCGGGTGCGTAGCCGCCGCCCTTGTTGCCGCCGTCGTACGAGGAGTCGCTCGCTCCGTCGCCGCTCGCGCTGCAACCCGTCAGCAGCAGGCCGCCCGCCGTGGTGAGCGCGAGCAGCGTGGCGCGCACGCGTCGTATTCGATACTGCTCCATCTTCCGTGCCCCCTTGGTCCGTTGACGTCGACCTTTGTGACTGTGACGGGCCGGGGGGCCGGAACGTGCGCTACGGAGCGTTGCGGAAGCGTCTCGAAGAGGCCACGGAGACGGGCCGTCGAGACCGGTAGGTGATCCTCCGTTGACCTAGGACACCACGTCCTTGCGGGCGAAACCGCGGAAGGCCAGCGCGAACAGCACGAGGGCGAGCGTTATCGACAGGGAGGTGCCCTGGATCATGTCGGACCAGTCCAGGTCGGGTCGTACGGCGTCGAGCCAGGCGTACTGCCAGTGCGCGGGGAGGAAGTCGCGCCAGTCGCCGAGGGCCGTCACCTCGTCCAGGACGTTGCCGACGATGGTCAGGCCGACCGCGCCGCCGACCGCGCCGAGGGGGGCGTCGGTCTTCGTGGAGAGCCAGAACGCCAGGGCGGCGGTGACCAGTTGGGAGACGAAGATGTACGCCACCGTGATCACGAGCCGCTGGGCGGCCGTGCCCGCGGACAGTGAACTGCCAGTGGGCAGTTCCAGCGGACCCCAGCCGTAGGCGGCCGTGCCGACCGCGAGGGCGAGCACCGGGAGGAGGATCATCGCGGCCAGGCTGAGGGTGAGGCCGACGACGAGCTTGGACCACAGCAGTCGGGCCCGGGGCACGGGCGCCGCCAGCAGATAGCGCAGGGAGGACCAGCCGGCCTCCGAGGCGACGGTGTCCCCGCAGAACAGCGCCACCGGGATGACCAGCAGGAAGCCCGCGGAGGCGAAGAGGTTCACCGCGGCGAAGTTCGCGCCGGACAGGGTGGCCGTGTCCATGAGGTTGACGTTGGAGTTGCCCGAGCCCGGCCCGCCGCCCAGTTGGAAGGCGACGAGCAGGACGAAGGGCAGGGCCGCCAGGACGCCGAACATGACGAAGGTGCGGCGGCGCTTCAACTGCCGTACCAGTTCGACCCGGACGGGCAGCGTACGGCCCGCGCGGTAGCCGTCGGCGACTTCCGCACGGTCGGTCAGCGTGCTGCTGCTCATGCGTGGTCTCCGATCAGGGTGAGGAAGGCGTCTTCGAGGCGGCGGTGGGGGCCCACCGACTCCACGGGGACCTCCAGGCGGACGAGTTCGGCGACCAGGCGGGCGGCGCTGCCGTCCGCGTCGAGCCGGACCAGCAGCCCGCCCTCGGCGGCGGCGGCCGAGGCCACGCCCGGGAGGGCGGCGACCTTCTCGACGACCGGCTCCTCCACCGGTACGGCGGTGCCGACCAGCAGGGTGTCGCCGGAGCCGACGATCTCGCCGACCGGGCCCGCCTGGACGAGCTGTCCGTGGTCCATCACCACGAGGTGGGTGCAGGTCTGCTCGACCTCCGCCAGGAGATGGCTGGAGACGATGACCGTGCGGCCGGCCGCCGCGTAGCGGATCATCACCTCGCGCATCTCGCGGATCTGCGGCGGGTCGAGGCCGTTGGTCGGTTCGTCGAGGATGAGCAGGTCCGGCAGGCCGAGCATGGCCTGGGCGATGGCCAGGCGCTGGCGCATGCCCTGGGAGTAGGTGCGGACCGCGCGGGCCAGCGCGTCGCCGAGGCCCGCGATCTCCAGGGCCTCCTCCAGGTGGGCGTCCTCGGGCGGGCGGCCGGTGGCCCGCCAGTACAGCTCCAGGTTCTCCCGCCCCGACAGGTGCGGGAGGAAGCCGGCGCCCTCGACGAAGGCTCCGACACGGGAGAGCACCGGGGCGCCGGGCGCGATCGCGTGGCCGAAGACGCGGATCTCGCCGCCGTCCGGCTTGATCAGGCCCATCAGCATGCGCAGGGTCGTGGTCTTGCCCGCGCCGTTCGGGCCGAGGAGTCCGAGGACCTGGCCCTTCTCGACGCGGAAGGAGAGGTCCTTGACCGCGTACCGGTCCGACGACTTGGCGTAGCGCTTGCTCAGGTCCGTGATCTGGAGCGGGACTTCGGCCAGTGCGGGCTCGGGGGCGGCGGGCGCCGCGGTGCGGCGGCGGCCGGTCAGGATCAGCAGCAGGGCGATCAGCGCGCCGGTGAGCGGCAGCCACCACACCCAGGAGGGCAGCGGGGCCTGTGCCCGGTCCTCGCTGAGGGCGGTGGGCACCTTCAGGCCGTCGCCCTTGAGGGAGACGGTGTAGGTCGCCGGGGCGGTCGGGGAGGCGTAGCCGAGGTCGGTGGAGGCGAGGACCAGGCGGACGCGGTGGCCGTCGTCCACCTCGTGGTAGATCGCCGGGAGGGTGAGACGGACGTCCTTGCCCGCCTTGGCGCCCTCGACCCGGATGGGCTCGACCAGTTGGGAGGGCAGGGTCTGCTGGCGGCCGTCGGGGCCGACGTCGTACAGCTTGGCGAAGAGGACGGCGTCGTCGCTGGTCGACTTCACGTGGACGGTGACCGTCGAGGAACCGGTGATCTGGAGGTCGTCCTCGAAGGGCGCCGACTCGAAGGCGGCGTACTGGCCGGGGAAGTCGAGGGAGACGGAGACGCCGAGCGAGGAGAGCTGGGCGAGGCCGCCGGCGGCGCTGCCGAGGCCGGGGAGGGCCGACACGGCGGGCGGGTTGGCGCCGGCCGGGTTGGCGAAGCTCTGCTCGCGGCCGGTGAGGGCGACGGTGCGCCGGTCGCTCTCCAGGCCGGGGTAGGTGTCCTCGGTCACGCCCCTGGTCCGCTGCTCGGTCTCGCCGGAGCTGGAGGTGGTGCCGGAACCGAGGGTGCGGGTGACACGGAAGGCCGGGCCGGTGTCGGTGGCCTTGTCGTCCTTGAGGTAGCGGTCGAACCAGGAGATGACGCGGGACTGGACGCGGCTGGTCTCCATGTTGCCGCCGTCATGGCCGCCGGCGATCCAGTCGACGTCGACGGGGGCGCCGTTGGCCTTGATCGCCTTCGCGGCGGCGTCGGCCTGGTCCAGCGGGAAGAGGGAGTCGGTCTGCCCCTGGATGAGCAGGGTGGGGACCTTGATCCTGTCGCCGACCGCGGAGGGCGAGCGCTCCTGCAGCATCTTCTCGGCCGCGGCGTCCGGGGTGCCGGACTCGGCGACGCGCTGGTACATCTCGCAGATCGCCGGTTCGAACTTGTCGCAGCCGCCCGCGGTGTTGACGAAGATGCCGGCCCAGAGCTTCTTGAAGACGCCGTTCGGGAAGAGGGCGTCCGAGAGGTTCCAGTAGGTGATCGCCGGGGCGATGGCGTCGACGCGGTCGTCATGGCCGGCGGTGAGGAGGGCGATCGCGCCGCCGTAGGAGCCGCCCGCCATGCCTACGCGGGGGTCGCCCTTCTTGTCGAGCTGGACCGTCGGCTGCTCGGCGAGCCAGTCGATCAGCTTCTCGACGTCGGCCACCTCGGCCTTCGGGTCGTTGAGGCCGACCTTGCCGGTCGACTTGCCGAAGCCCCGGGCGGACCAGGTGAGGACCGCGTAGCCGTCCCGGGCGAGGGCCTCGGCCTGCTCGCGTACGTCGTCCTTGCTGCCGCCGAAGCCGTGGCCCAGGAGGACGGCGGGGTGTCTGCCGGCGGCATCGGGGGTGAAGTACGAGGTGTCTATGCGTACGCCGTTCACCGCCATGACCCGGTCGGCCCGGTGCACCGGGGGCGCGTCGTCGTCGGCGACGGCCGTCCATGTACCGGCGCCGGCGAGCACCGCGACGCAGGCCGCGGCGGCGAACCACCGGCGTGGCCCTCGCAGTTTTCGCAGCCGGGTCAGTCGAAGATCCATGGGTCAACGGTACGGGGCGAAGCTGTCGGATCCTTATCGACCAGAGGTTGAACTCCGGTACCGCCCATGGGGGTACGGGGTCGTTTTCATGTACCGCGTTCGTTGTACGCCGGGTGCGCGTCCGTCGTGGCTGGTCGCGCCCACGCGGCGGTAGCCGCAAGTCGATACAGCCCGCGCCCCTTTGCGCCCCAGCGGGGCGATCAAGGGCGGTCACTCCTCCGGGATCGAGACCAGCCAACGGGTTTCCGTTCGCGGGCGCAGGTACAGCGCCCAGTACAGCGTCGCCGCCGCCGTGATGCCGCCCGTCCACAGGAGGTACTCCGTCTCCTGCTCGCTGAGGATGTACGTCAGGACCGCGATCAGCAGGACCGGCACCGCCGGCCACAGGGGCATGCGCCAGGCCGGGGTGTGCTTGTGGTGGCCCTTGCGGGAGAGGAGGGCGGCCACCGCGACCAGGAGGTACATGGCCGTCACCGAGACGCCCGTGATGCCGTAGAGGGTGTCCAGGTTCACGAAGCACAGGATCGCGCCCGGGACTCCGACCGCGAGGGTGGCCACCCAGGGGGAGCCGAAGCGGCCCAGCTTGGCGAAGACGTTGTTGACCGGGGTGGGCCAGGCCTTGTCGCGGGCCGAGGCGAAGAGGACGCGGGAGTTCTGGATGACCATGACGATGCCCGCGTTGATGATCGCGAGGGCCACGCAGAGGCTGACGAAGGTGCCGACGGCGGAGTTGGACCAGGTGGTGACCATGGTGCCGATGTCGCCGCCGGTGAGCGCGGTGAGGTCCTTGGCGCCCAGCGTGATCGCGATCACCGGGACCAGGATGATCACGGAGGAGATCGCGAGGGTGGCGAGGACCGTGCGGGCCACGTTGCGGCGCGGGTTCTCCATCTCCTCGGAGAGGTAGACGGCGGTGGAGAAGCCCTGGGTGATGAAGAGGGCGATGGCCAGGCCGGACACGATCAGCATCGCCGTCACGGTGTCCGCGTGGCCGTCCGCGCCCGCCACCTGGAGCGAGACGAGACTGTCCGCGCCCCGCTCGCTGTGGGCGAAGCCGAGGACCGCGACCACGGCCGCCGCGATCACCTCCAGGACCAGGAAGACGCCGGTGATCCACGCGTTGGCGCGCAGGTCGAGCAGGCCGGCGAGGGTCGCAAGGAGCATGACGCCGGCGCCCGCGAGCGAGGGGTCGAGGTGGACGATCGGCGCCAGGTAGTCCGCCGTGCCCATCGCGATCACCGGCGGGACGATCATCACGACCAGGAGGGACAGCACGAAGACGAGCCAGCCCGCGAGGCGGCCCGCCATCGTCGAGACCATCGCGTACTCGCCGCCCGCGCTCGGGATGAGGGTGCCCAGCTCGGAGTAGCAGAACGCCACGGCGATACAGAGGAGGGAGCCGATGGCGATGGTCAGCGCGGTCGCGGTGCCGAGCGAGCCGAACAGGTCAGGGACCACCACGAAGAGCGTGGACGCGGGGGTCACGCAGGACAGGGTGAGCAGGGTGCCGCCGACGACTCCGATGGAGCGCTTGAGCTTCTGGGGGCTGTCGGGTGCCTCGGGGAGGGCGACCTCGGCAGGGCGGAGCGTGTCGGTCATACGGCGGTTCCGATCGACTCGTGCAACAGATTGCGGTGCATGGAATCCCGACGAAAACCATCGCGTCAATGGCTGTTTACCTACGGAATCAGTAGATCCACATCGCGTTAAGGATCCGTATACGCCGTTTCGGCCATGTCCCTGCCCGCCCTTGCAACATACGGGAACCGCAGTCGCGGCCAGGTAAAAAAATCCCTCGCGGAGCTGTCGGTGGGGCCCGATAGAGTCTTCAGTCTCAGAACTCACAGTCGAATCACAGCTTTGGGTGGGGACAGATGAAGCTGAAGCACACCGCTGCCTGGGTGGGGTTCACGGCGGCGGCGCTTGTCGCGACGTCGGCGTGCAGCGCCGAGTCCGTGAAGCAGACGGCCGAGGCGGTCGACAAGACCGACGCGATCATGGCGGCGCTCACACGGGCCACCGACCGGGCCGAGAAGCTCGGCTCGGCCGAGGTGAAGGTGACCACCGACCTGGGCACGGGGACGCCGATAGCCATGGACGGCACGTACTCATGGGGCGACGGCACGGCCTACGACGTCCAGATGGACACCGAGGCCGCGCAGATGCAGACCGTGCAGGACGACCCGAAGATCCGCGCCCTGTTCGTCGACGGCGTCTACTACTACGACGTCGACCCGCAGGCCTCAGGGCCGCTCAAGGGCAAGGAGTGGATGTCCGTCGACGCCTCCGCCCTGGTCGGGGAGAGCGGTAGGGCGTCGTTGAGCAACGGCGGGGGCTCCAACCCGACGGAGTCCCTGAAGAGCCTCAAGTACGCGAAGGACGTCAAGGACCTCGGCACCAGAGCGTGAACGGCCAGAAGGCGACCCACTACCGGGCCGTGATCGACGCCTCGCGCGTGGGCATGCTCCAGAACGCCAACAAAGAGGGCTCGCTGCTCAACGACATGACCGGCGAGATCAGCTCCATCACGATGGACGTCTGGCTGGGTGAGAAGGATCTGCCCGTCCGGCTGAAGCAGGACATGGGCAGGGTCAAGGTCACCATGGACTTCAACGAGTTCGGAGCCACGGCCGCGATCAAGGCCCCGCCGGCCGCGCAGACCGCCGACATGACCCAGCTGGTCCAGGACAGTCAGCAGTCGTAGGCATGCCCGAGCCCGGGCACCCTGTGAGGTGCCCGGGCTCTGCTGAGCTCGCTCAGTGGTTGCGCGGGAAGCCGAGGTCGACGCCCGAGGGACCGTCCGCCGGGTCCGGCCAGCGGGTCGTGACGACCTTGCCGCGGGTGTAGAAGTGCGTGCCGTCGTTGCCGTAGATGTGGTGGTCGCCGAAGAGGCTGTCCTTCCAGCCGCCGAAGCTGTGGTAGCCGACGGGGACCGGGATCGGGACGTTCACGCCGACCATGCCGGCCTCGACCTCCAGCTGGAAGCGGCGGGCGGCGCCGCCGTCCCGGGTGAAGATCGCGGTGCCGTTGCCGAACGGGGAGGCGTTGATGAGGGCGATGCCGTCGTCGTAGGTGTCGACGCGCAGCACGGTCAGCACCGGGCCGAAGATCTCGTCCTGGTACGCCTTCGCCGTGGTCGGCACCTTGTCGAGCAGCGAGATGCCGATCCAGTGGCCGTCCTCGAAGCCCTCGACGGTGAAGCCGGAGCCGTCCAGGACGACCTCGCAGCCCTCGGCCGCGGCGCCGGTGACGTAGGACGCCACCTTGTCGCGGTGGACCTTGGTGATGAGCGGGCCCATCTCGGAGGTCGGGTCGTTGCCGGGACCGATCTTGATCTTCTCGGCGCGCTCGCGGATCTTCTCCACGAGCTCGTCGCCGATGGAGCCGACGGCGACGACGGCCGAGATGGCCATGCAGCGCTCGCCCGCCGAGCCGTAGGCGGCCGACACGGCCGCGTCCGCCGCCGCGTCGAGGTCGGCGTCCGGGAGGACCAGCATGTGGTTCTTGGCGCCGCCGAGGGCCTGGACGCGCTTGCCGTTCGCCGAGGCCGTGGTGTGGATGTAGCGGGCGATCGGGGTCGAGCCGACGAAGGAGACGGCCTTGACGTCCGGGTGCTCCAGGAGGCGGTCCACGGCCACCTTGTCGCCGTGCACGACGTTGAAGACACCGTCGGGCAGACCGGCCTCGGCCAGCAGCTCGGCGATCTTCAGGGAGGCCGACGGGTCCTTCTCGGACGGCTTCAGCACGAAGGTGTTGCCGGTCGCGATGGCGATCGGGAACATCCACATCGGGACCATCGCCGGGAAGTTGAACGGCGTGATGCCGGCGACGACACCGAGCGGCTGGCGGATCGAGGCCACGTCCACGCGGCTGGCGACCTCGGTGGACAGCTCACCCTTCAGCTGCACGGTGATCCCGCACGCCAGGTCCACGATCTCCAGACCGCGCGCGACCTCGCCCAGCGCGTCGCTGTGCACCTTGCCGTGCTCGGCGGTGATCAGCTCGGCGATGGCGTCCCGGTTCGCCTCAAGCAGCGCCCGGAACTTGAACAGGATGGTGGTCCGCTTGGCCAGCGAGGAGGTGCCCCAGGTCTGGAACGCGTCCTTGGCGGCGGCGACGGCGGAGTCCACCTCCTCCACGGAGGCGAACGCGACGTTGGTGGTGACGGCGCCGGTCGCCGGGTCGGTGACCGGCCCGTAGTTGCCCGACGCGCCTTCGACGGTCTTGCCGCCGATCCAGTGGTTGACGATCTTCGTCATGCCCAGTTGCTCCTTCACAGATGGCGGCGTCGGGTAGAGACGTGCCGGTCGTACTCCTCGCGGGCCTTCACCGCAGACGGTCGGGTCGCGGTCTCGGCCACAGGTACATCCCACCAGGCTTGCGCCGGAGGCGCGCCCGACACTGTGTCTGCCGTTTCGGTCTCGACGTAGACACATGTGGGAGTGTCCGCCGCACGTGCCTGAGCGAGGGCCTCGCGCAGGTCACCCACGGTCTTCGCGCGCAGAACGCGCATGCCCAGACTGGCCGCGTTGGCGGCCAGATCCACCGGGAGCGGAGCCCCGGTGTAGGTACCGTCCCCGGACCGGTAGCGGTACGCGGTACCGAACCGCTCACCGCCCACCGACTCGGACAGCCCGCCGATCGACGCGTACCCGTGGTTCTGGATGAGCAGCATCTTGATCGCGACGCCCTCCTGCACGGCGGTCACGATCTCGGTCGGCATCATCAGATACGTGCCGTCGCCGACCAGCGCCCAGACGTTGCGCCCGGGGTCGGCCATCTTCACGCCGATCGCCGCCGGGATCTCGTAGCCCATGCAGGAGTAGCCGTACTCCAGGTGGTACTGGTCCCGGGAGCGGGCCCGCCACAGCTTGTGCAGGTCGCCGGGGAGCGAGCCGGCCGCGTTGATGATCACGTCCGACTCGTCGACGAGCGCGTCCAGCGCGCCCAGGACCTGCGGCTGCGTCGGGCGTACGTCGGGCTCGTCGGCCTCGTAGCAGGCGTCGACGCGGTGCTCCCAGCGGTCCTTGTCCTCGCTGTACTCCGTGACGTACGGCTCACCGGCCCGGTGCCCGTGCATCTGGAGGGCCTCGGTCAGCTCGGCCAGACCGCTGCGGGCGTCCGCGACGAGCGGCTGCCCGGCGAGCTTGTGGCCGTCGAAGGGGGCGATGTTGAGGTTGAGGAAGCGCACACCGTCACCCGCGAACAGGGTGTGGGAGGCGGTCGTGAAGTCGGTGTAGCGGGTGCCGACACCGATCACCAGGTCGGCCTGGCGGGCGAGTTCGTTGGCGGTCGCGGTGCCGGTGTGGCCGACGCCGCCGACGTCCTGGGGGTGGTCCCAGCGCAGCGAGCCCTTGCCGGCCTGGGTGGAGGCGACGGGGAACTTCGTCGCCTGAGCGAACTCGGCGAGGGCCTCCTCGGCGCGGCTGTGGTGCACACCGCCGCCGGCGACGATCAGCGGGCGCCGGGCGGCGCGGATCACCCTGACCGCCTCGGCCAGTTCGGTCGGGTCCGCGCCCGGGCGCCGTACGGCCCAGGTCCGCTCGGCGAAGAACTCCTCGGGCCAGTCGTAGGCCTCGGCCTGGACGTCCTGGGGCAGCGCGAGGGTCACCGCGCCCGTCTCCACCGGGTCGGTGAGGACGCGCATGGCCTGGAGCGCGGCCGGGATCAGGGCTTCCGGGCGGGTGACGCGGTCGAAGTACCTCGACACCGGGCGCAGGCAGTCGTTGACGCTGATGTCGCCCGCGTAGGGGACTTCGAGCTGCTGGAGGACCGGGTCGGCGACCCGGGTGGCGAAGGTGTCGCCGGGGAGGAGCAGGACCGGGAGGTGGTTGATCGTGGCCAGGGCGGCGCCGGTGACCAGGTTGGTGGCGCCGGGGCCGATCGACGTCGTCACCGCGTGCGTGGACAGGCGGTTGGACTGCCGGGCATAGCCGATGGCCGCGTGCACCATCGACTGCTCGTTGCGGCCCTGGTGGTACGGCATGTCGTCGCCGTACTCGATGAGCGCCTGGCCGAGGCCCGCGACGTTGCCGTGGCCGAAGATGCCCCAGGTGGCGCCGATCAGCCGCTGCCGTATGCCGTCGCGCTCCGTGTACTGGGCGGCGAGGAAGCGGACGAGTGCCTGGGCAACCGTGAGCCTCGTCGTCGAGGTCTGCACCGTCATCGGTAACCCTCCGTATGGTCCGGGTGGAAGCAGATCCGCCACTCGCGCGTCTCCCCCGGTCCGGCCATGACGTTCAGGTAGTACATGTCGTGGTCGGGCTGGGCGATGGACGGGCCGTGCCATCCGTCGGGGACGAGGACGGCGTCGCCGGAGCGGACCTCCGTGAGGACGTCCGATCCGCCCTCACGGGAGGGAGATACGCGCTGATAGCCGAAACCGTTCGGGCCGTCGATCTCGAAGTAGTAGATCTCCTCCAGCTCCGCCTCTTCGCCGGGCCGGTTCTCGTCGTGCTTGTGGGGCGGGTACGAGGACCAGTTGCCGCCGGGGGTGATGACCTCGACCGCGATGAGCTTGTCGCAGTCGAAGGCGTCGGCGGAGGCGAAGTTGCGGACGTGGCGCAGACGGTTGCCGCTGCCGCGTTCTTCGGTGGGGACCTCCGGCGCGGGGCCGTAGCGGGCGGGGAGTCGTCGCTCGCACTTCGCTCCTGCCAGGGCGAAGCGGCCTCCCGCGCCGGAGGCGATCGTGGCCTGGGCGTCGCGGGGCACGTACGCGAAGTCGGAGACCGACGCGAACACGCTTTCCCTGCCCAGGAGTTGGAACTCGTTTTCTTCCGTTTGTACGGTACATCCGCCTTCCAGCGGAAGGACGATCCACTCGCTGTCGCCGGTGGTGAAGGTGTGGGCGCCACCCGGCTCCAGCGTGACGATCCGCAGACTGCAGTAGGTCCAGCCGGCCCGCTTGGGGTCGATGTCCACTGTGTACCGGGCGTTGCTGGAGGCGCCCTCGGGAACGTACAGATCGTTGCTCATGCGGCCCTCACAGCAGTCCTACGGCGGTGTCCACGGCGGCGGCCACGTCCCCGTCCGCCGGGTAGAGCAGCGAACGGCCGACCACCAGGCCCCGGACGGTGGGGAGTTGCAGCGCCCCGCGCCACTTCTCGTACGCCCCGTCCTGATCGTCGCCCACCTCGCCGCCCAGGAGGACGGCGGGCAGCGTCGAGGTCGCCATGACCTCGGCCATGTCGTCGGGGTTGTCGGTGACGGGGACCTTCAGCCAGGTGTAGGCCGAACTGCCGCCCAGGCCCGAGGCGATGGCGATGGACTTGGTGACGGCCTCGGCGGAGAGGTCGTTCCTGACCTTGCCCTCGTCCGTGCGGCCGCTGATGAACGGCTCGACGAAGACGGGCAGTCGGCGTGCGGCCATGTCGTCGATCGCGCGGGCGGTGGACTCCATGGTGGTGAGGGAGCCCGGGTCGGCGTAGTCGATGCGCAGGAGCAGTTTGCCGGCGTCGAAGCCGAGCCGCTGTATGTCCTCGGCGCGGTGGCCGGTGAAGCGGTCGTCGAGTTCGAAGCTGGCGCCCTGGAGGCCGCCGCGGTTCATCGAGCCCATGACGACCTTGCCGTCGAGGGCGCCGAGCAGCAGCAGGTCGTCGAGGATGTCGGCGGTGGCGAGAACACCGTCGACGCCGGGGCGGGACAGCGCCAGGACGAGGCGTTCGAGCAGGTCGGCGCGGTTGGCCATGGCGAACTTGCGGTCGCCGACGCCGAGGGCGCCGCGGGCCGGGTGGTCAGCGGCGACGATCATCAGGCGGTCGTTGGCGCCGAGCAGCGGCCTGCGGGTGCGGCGGGCGGCGGCCTCCGCGATCGCCTCGGGGTGGCGGGTGCGGAGGCGGACGAGTTCGGAGACGTCGACGGTCACTTGACGGCTCCTGCGGCGATGGCGGCTTCGATCTCCTGCGGTGTGGGCATCGCGGAGGAGCACTCCAGACGGGAGGCGACGATGGCACCCGCCGCGTTGGCGTGCCGCATGGTCTTCTCCAGATCCCAGCCTTCGAGGAGGCCGTGGCACAGCGAGCCGCCGAAGGCGTCGCCGGCGCCGAGGCCGTTGAGGACGGTGACGGGCAGGGGCGGGACCTCCGCCTCCTCGCCCTTGCTGTTGACGGCGAGGACACCCTTGGGGCCCTGCTTGACCACGGCGATCTCGACTCCCGCGTCCAGCAGCGCCTGGGCCGCCGCACGGGGCTCGCGTACGCCCGTCGCGACCTCCACCTCGTCGAGGTTGCCGACCGCGACGGTGGTGTGACGCAGGGCCTCCTCGTAGAAGGGGCGGGCGTCGGCAGGGTCCTTCCAGAACATCGGGCGCCAGTCGAGGTCGAAGACCGTGAGGCCCGCCTTGGCGCGGTGGGCGAGGGCCGCCAGCGTCGCCGTACGGCTGGGCTCCTCGCTCAGGCCGGTGCCGGTGATCCAGAAGATACCGGCGGCCCGGATGGCGTCGAGGTCGAGCTCGTGGGCGTCGATCTCCAGGTCAGGGGCCTTGGGCTCCCGGTAGAAGTACAGCGGGAAGTCGTCCGGCGGGAAGATCTCGCAGAAGACCACCGGGGTGGGCAGGCCGGGGACCGGGGTGACCCAGCGGTCGTCGACGCCGAAGTCCTTCAGCGCCTGGTGCAGGTAGGTGCCGAAGGGGTCGTCGCCGGTGCGCGTGATCACCGCGGTGCGGCGTCCCAGGCGGGCGGCGGCGACCGCGACATTCGTGGCCGAGCCGCCGAGGAACTTGCCGAAGGACTCCACCTGCGGCAGTGGGACGCCCGTCTGCAGCGGATAGATGTCTACTCCGATCCGCCCCATGGTGATCAGGTCGTACGCCATCGAGTTCCCTTCGTATCGACTCTCCCCAGGATTTCTAGCCCCGGATCCCGAGCCCTGTCAATGTTTTGTCCAGACATTCGGACGAGACCTTGACAGCGCTTACCGCTCGAACGGAAGCTGACCGGCATGACGTCGTTGTCACCTCAGCCCTCACTGTCGCGCATCCGGATCGGGTCGGCTCCCGACTCCTGGGGTGTGTGGTTCCCCGACGACCCTCAGCAGGTCCCCTGGCAGCGCTTCCTCGACGAGGTCGCCGGCTCCGGTTACGAGTGGATCGAGCTGGGCCCGTACGGGTATCTGCCGACCGATCCCGCGGTCCTCACCGAGGAGGTGAACCGTCGGGGCCTGAAGGTGTCCGCCGGCACCGTCTTCACCGGCCTCCACCACGGCGAGGCCGTGTGGGAGAAGACCTGGGCGCATGTCGCGGACAACGCGGTGCTGGCGCAGGCGATGGGAGCGAAGCATCTCGTGGTCATCCCGTCCTTCTGGCGGGACGACAAGACCGGTGAGGTGCTGGAGTCCGACACCCTGACGCCGGAGCAGTGGCGGAACCTCACCACGCTGACCGAGCGGCTGGGGCAGCGGGTGCGCGAGGAGTACGGGCTGCGGATCGTCGTCCACCCGCACGCCGACACGCACATCGACAGCGAGCCGAACGTCGTCCGGTTCCTGGACGGGACCGACTCCTCGCTCGTGTCGCTGTGTCTGGACACCGGGCACTACGCGTACTGCGGCGGGGACAGCGTCAAGCTGATCGAGACGTACGGGTCGCGGATCGGGTATCTGCACCTCAAGCAGGTGGATCCGGAGATCCTCGCGGACGTGCGGGCCAAGGGGACGCCGTTCGGGCCGGCTGTGGCGCAGGGTGTGATGTGTGAGCCGCCGACCGGTGTGCCCGCGCTGGGGCCGGTGCTGGAGGCTGCGCAGAAGCTGGATGTGGATCTGTTCGCGATCGTCGAGCAGGACATGTATCCGTGCGAGCCGGACAAGCCGTTGCCGATCGCCAAGCGGACGCGCGCGTTTCTTCGGAGCTGCGGGGCGTGAAAGGCGCCTGAGGGGGTGCCGGGGGCTGTGCGTGGGCGAGTGCGGGTGATTCGTGGCTTGTCGCGCAGTTCCCCGCGCCCCCAGGGGGGTTGCAGCATGGCCTGATGAATAGTGCCGTGCGTGTTCGGGGCGGACATGGGGCCTGGGGGTCCTGGGAAGTTGCCCTTGCCCTGCCGCATCCTCGGGTGCGGCCCGGGGTGGTGAGCTATCGCGGGGTTCGGATGGCCCTGGAGCGGCCTCGGCGGCGGCTGGAAACGCCCATCGGGGCCGCCACTTTGCTGTTGGGGTTCGAGGAGCCCGTGCGGATCACCCGTTCCGGGCGGGCCCCCGACACCCTCGTCTCCGTGTTCTGCGGGCCTACGACCACCCCTGCCCTCGGCGAGCACAGCGG
Organism: Streptomyces sp. S3(2020); assembly: GCF_013044505.1. GTDB lineage: Bacteria > Actinomycetota > Actinomycetes > Streptomycetales > Streptomycetaceae > Streptomyces. The sequence continues at coordinate 21,488 of NZ_JABERD010000161.1, forward strand.
GCGCATGTCGGGGATCGAGGTGCTGCTCGCGCCCTGGGCGGCCTTCACTCTCTTCGGGACGCCGCAGTACGAACTGGCCAACCGGACCGTCGATCCGGACGAGTTGCCGCATGCCTTGTCCGGCCGGGTCGGTGAACTCGCCTCCGCGCTCGCCGCGTTGCCCACGTGGGAGGCGCGGTTCGGGCTGCTGGACGAGGTGTTGGCGCGGTGGTCCGAGGCGGGGACGCCCTGTTCGGCGCGGGTCGTGCGGGCGTGGGCGGAGTTGGTGCGGTCCGGGGGTGCGATGCCGGTGCCGCGGCTCGCCGACGAGGTCGGGTGGAGTGTGCGGCAGCTGGAGAGCCGGTTCCGGGAGCAGATCGGGCTCGGGCCGAAGGCGGCGGGGCGGGTGCTGCGGGTGGGGCCGGGTGTGGTGTGGGCGCGTGGCGTGTGCCGCGGCTGGGGAGGGACGGTCGTACATCCCGTGGCGGGTGTCGTGAAGGGCGGGGCGGTCTGCGACGGCGGACTGGTCGAGCCGGGCGGGGGCGTAGGACGTGATGCAGTAGTACCGGGCGTTGGAGGTGCGGCCACCGCCGGACGCGTTGCCGAGGGCCCAGATGCCCACCGCGGCGTGGCTCTTGTCGGGGTGGACCATGTTTCGGGCGCGGACCACGCCGACTGGACCGCGGCCTGCGTGG
>NZ_JABERD010000162.1 GCF_013044505.1 Streptomyces sp. S3(2020)
GCCCAGGCCCCGCACCCGTACGCCGGCCACAGCCCCACCCCGGGACGCGCCGCCCTCCCTGTCGATGCCGTACGGCAGACTCACCCCGTGCGAAAGATTCATGTCATCGGTATCGGCGCGGGCGACCCCGACCAGCTCACCCTCCAGGCGGTCAGGGCGCTGCGGAGCACGGACGTGTTCTTCGTCCTGGACAAGGGCGAGGTGAAGAGCGACCTGACGGATCTGCGCCGGGACATGCTGGAGGCGCACATACCCGAGGGGACGTACCGGGTCGTCGAGGCGCGGGATCCGGAGCGGGACCGCAAAGCGGGGGGCGCGCGGTACTCGCCCGCCGTCGGGGACTGGCGCAGCGCCCGTGCCGAGATCTACGAGCGGCTGATCACGGAGGAACTGGGCGAGGACGAGAGCGGTGCGTTCCTGGTGTGGGGCGACCCCGCGCTGTACGACAGCACCCTCGGGATCCTGGAGGAGATCCTCGACCGGGGAGCCGTCACCTTCGAGTACGACGTCGTGCCCGGCATCAGCAGTGTCTCCGCCCTCGTCGCCCGGCACCGCACCGGTCTGAACCGGGTCGCCCGGCCCGTGCAGATCACCACCGGACGGCGGCTCGCCGAGGGCTTCCCCGAGGGAGTGGACGACGTGGTCGTGATGCTCGACGCCCACCAGACCTTCCGGCAGTACGCGGACGAGGACATCCACATCTACTGGGGCGCCTACATCGGCACCCCGGACGAGATCCTCGCCTCGGGCCCGATCGCCGAGGCCGCGCCCCGGATCGAGCGGCTGCGCGCCGAGGCCCGGGAGCGCAAGGGCTGGATCATGGACACGTATCTGCTGCGCCGCAACCCCGGGGAGCGGTAGGCCACCCGAGCGGCCCCGTCCCGCATGCGTCGCTGGGCCACCGGTGTGACCGTGGCCTCGTGACCGTCACCGAGGAAACCGCGCCGCCCGCCGCAGAGCCGCCGGTGCTGGACAAGCGTCGTCGCAATGTCGTCTTCGTGACGATCATGCTGGGCATGCTGCTGGCCGCCCTCGACCAGACGATCGTCGGCACGGCCCTGCCGACGATCGTGTCGGACCTGGGCGGCGCCGAGCACATGTCGTGGGTGGTCACCTCCTATCTGCTCGCGGAGACCGTCTCGACGGTCCTGGTGGGCAAGTTCGGTGACCTGTTCGGCCGCAAGGTGGTCTTCCAGGTCTCGGCGATCGTGTTCATCACCGGTTCGTTCCTGTGCGGTCTCGCCGGCAACATGACGCTGCTGATCGCCTGGCGGGCGATGCAGGGCATCGGCGCGGGCGGTCTGATGGTGACGTCGATGGCCCTCATCGCCGATGTCATCCCGCTGCGGGAGCGCGGCAAGTACCAGGGCGCCATCGGTGCCGTCTTCGGTGTCGCGACCGTCATCGGACCGCTCCTCGGCGGCCTGTTCACCGACCATCTGACCTGGCGCTGGGCGTTCTACGTCAACGTCCCGATCGCGATCGTCGTGGTCTTCGCGGCGGCCCGCACCATTCCCGTGGTGAAGTCGGCCGCCCGGCCGGTCATCGACTATCTCGGCATCGCGCTGGTCGCGGCCGGCGCCAGCGCACTGATCCTGGCGACGAGTTGGGGCGGCAACGAGTACGCGTGGGGTTCGGGCGTCATCGTCGCTCTGTTCGTCGGCGGTGCGATCGCCCTCGGTCTGTTCTGCTGGGTGGAGACCCGGGCGCCGGAACCGATGCTGCCGATGCGGCTGTTCAGGAACCCGGTGTTCACGGTCTGCTCGATCCTCAGCTTCATCGTCGGCTTCGCGATGCTCGGCGCGATGACCTATCTGCCGAGCTATCTCCAGTACGTCGACGGCGACTCGGCCACGGTCTCCGGGGTACGGACGCTGCCCATGGTCATCGGCCTGCTCATCGCGTCCGTCGCGAGCGGCAACGTGGTCAGCAAGACCGGCCAGTACCGGATCTTCCCGATCGTCGGCTCCCTGGTGATGGGCGTCGGGCTGTATCTGATGTCCCTGATGGGGCCGGGTACCGGGGCCTGGCTGGAGTCGCTGTACATGTTCGTGCTCGGCACCGGAATCGGCCTGTGCATGCAGGTGCTGACCATCGCCGTGCAGAACACCGTCGAGTACACCGATCTGGGCACCGCGACCTCCGGTGTCACCTTCTTCCGCACGCTGGGCAGTTCGTTCGGCACGGCCGTCTTCGGCACCATCTACGCCAACTCGCTGAAGCCCAACCTGGAGGAGGGGGTCGCGCGGGCCGCGCAGACGGGCAGCGGTCTCGACCCGGCGGTCATCGCCAAGGCCGCGACCAGTCCGGAGGGTGTGCACGACCTGCCCTCGGCGGTGGCCTCCCCGATCATCGAGGCCTACGCCGACACCATCCAGACCGTCTTCCTGTGGACGGTGCCGGTCGCGGCGCTGGGCTTCGTGGTCGCCCTGTTCCTCAAACAGGTCCAGCTGCGCGACAGCGCGCGGGCGGGCTCGACCGACATGGGCGAGGGCTTCGGGCAGCCGTCCGGGGCGGACTCGCAGCGGGTGCTGGAGGCGGCGGTCGGGAAGATCATCGGCACCACGCGCCTGGAGGACGCGCGCCGCATCCTCACCGCCTCCGACACCCGTCTGGACATCGCCGGCGCCTGGGCGGTGATGCAGGTGGAGCTGTTCACGCGGATGACGGGCCACGCCAGTCTGGGTCTGATGGCCGCCCGCCGTCACATGCCGCCCGAGGTGCTCCTGCCGGTCTTCGACCGGATGGTCGACGAGGGCTATCTGACCCGCGACGGCAACCTCTTCTCCCACACCGGGGCGGGCGCCCGCGAGGCCCATGTCATCGGTCAGGCCTGGGCCACCTGGCTGGAGGAGCGGGTGCAGGAGGACATCGGCCGCCCGGCGGGCACGGATCTGCGGGCCGCGGTCGACACGATCTCCAAGCGTCTGCTGGTGGAGGACCTGGGCGACGGACTGACGGAACGGCCCAGGGAACTGGCCTCCGCCCACTGACATCGGGGGGCGGCACGGACCGGGCGGTCGTCATGCTCCCGGCGTGCCTCGCGTCCACTTCAGCGGCTCGGTGCTGGTCCGCTGTCCGCGCCGCGACCGGATCGCGCCTGGAACACCTCGACCTGCTCAGGCGGAGCCGCGCGCCGTCGACCGTATGCGGGTCTCGGTCATCTCCGGCCGAGGCCCAGCCGCTCCAGCACCCCGGCGACATCGGGCACCGCCTCGACGTCCGAGGGCAGAGCGGGACGTCGTACGACCACGACGGGCAGCGCCAGGCGGCGGGCGGCCGCGAGTTTGGCGGCCGTCGCCGCTCCCCCGCTGTCCTTCGTCACCACGACGTCGATGCAGTGCGTGGACAGCAGCGCGGACTCGTCGTCCTCGGTGAACGGGCCGCGTGCCAGCAGGACTTCGGTGCGCGGTGGCATCGGCGGCTCGGGCAGTTCCACGGAGCGTACGACGAAGTGGAGTTCGGTCAGATGCGCGAAGGCCGCGAGCCCCAGACGGCCGGTGGTGAGGAACACGCGGGGGCCGAGCAGCGGCAGCAGTCCCGCGGCCTCCGCCAGTGAACCGACCGGGTACCAGCGGTCCTCGGAACCGGGCCGCCAGCCCGGGCGGCGCAGCACCACCGCCGGTACGCCGGTCGCGGCGGCGGCCCGGGCCGCGTTGGCGGTGATCGTCTCGGCGAAGGGGTGCGTGGCGTCGACGAGAGCGTCCACCTTCTGCTCCCGCAGCCAGTCGGCGAGGCCCTCCACGCCGCCGAACCCTCCGACGCGTACGTCCCCGGTGACGGCTCCGGGGCGGGTCACACGGCCGGCGAGGGAGGTGGTGACGCGGATGCCGGGGAGTGCGGTGAGCGCGGCGGCGAGTTCACGGGCCTCGGTGGTGCCGCCGAGGATCAGGACGTGGGGGGCCATGGAGTAGAGCGTACGAAGGGGGTGCGGGAGAGCAGGCACGGGGGGTTCGTTCGATTTCCGCTGTCTATACGGTTCGAGACGGCCGCCGCTACACTTCGTCGGTGCAGGGACTTCCTTGGATACACTTTCGCGTATTTCGGGTGGCGGGGGCGGCGCTGTTGATATTGTCCGCCATTTTCGTCTGTTACTGCGTTCAGCCGGAAAAAGACTGGACCGTCGACTCCGTCGGCGACGATTTCACAGGTACCGAAGAAATACCCGATGACGTGGCCCGCTGGCTGGAGTTCACCGAGGGACAGGAGAAACGCTCCTCGTCCTATTCTTTGAATTTCACCAAGACCGGCAGCGGCCAACTCGAAGTCAGCGGTGCGGAAGTCTTCACCCTGCCCCTGGACGATCCGCTGGCCGCAGAGTTGCGGCACGGTGCCGTCACCTCCAGTTGGTCGGGATGGGCGGCGGCGATGGCATGCGCCATATACACCCCCAAAGCCGGCTCGATCTTTCCCGGTTCGCCGCGGATCACCGTCCAGGACTCACTGGTCGTCGCGGACTTCCCGGTGCCTCGCACCACGCTCGACCTGACGGACGCCACCTCGATCGGCATCGGGTGCTCCTATGAAAGCAGCGGCAAGTACACACCACCGATAGGCAGGAAGGACTTCGACTTCACCGCGGAAGGCTATTCGTTCACCGGTGTGTCCGAGCTGAATCCGTACGTCCAGGAACCGCATTCCGTCAAGGTCCGCACACCGGACGCGGACGTGTGGTTCGACATCTACCTGGCTCCGGACGGAGATGGTGCCGGTCTCGCCTTGTCCGCAAAGCAGGAGCCCGAGGACTCCCTCCGCAACGAACTGGCACTGGTCCTCGTGTCCGCGGCCATCGGCCTTCTGCTCGCGCGCGCCTGGTTTCCCCATGTCCCCGCGGGTGTCTCCGTCACAGTGACCGTGACCAGCGCGGCGACCGGCTTCTTCCTCGGCACCTCGGACAGCTCCCTCCTGGGGGACGGGACACCGGCGGCCTTTGTGACCGACTTCTCCTTCGTGTGGTGGAGTCTGCTGTTGCCCGCTCTGCTGATCATCGCCGTCGACCGTCGACTGGACGACGAGGGCGGCCCACCGTTCTCTCTCCTGCTGACGTACAGCACGCTCGCGCCCTTCGCCGCCGTAATCCTGACCGTACTCGCGGTGGTGGTCCGGTACGCCGACCCAACGAACGGCATATTCTTCGCCGCCGTCGGACTCATCTCGGTCGCCTCCATGGCCATCACCTTCGACCTGCTGAGACGCAGCCTGTGGGCGGGCGCGTCCCTCGGCTCCCTGTTGTTCTCCGGGCTCTGGCTCGCGCCCTTGGCCGACGCACCCCTTCCGGCCGGCCCCACGTTCGCCCTGGCTGTCGGCTGCTCGCTCTCCTGGGCCGCCGCGCTGGCGTTCTGCGCACGCAGTCTCGGCGGCTGGCGGATCGGCGCCGTGACTCTGACCGCCTTCACCGCGGCGCTGTGTCTCTTTCCCACGAGCAGGTACCTAGCCTGGAGCGGAGACGACGCGCTCTTCAAAGCGGTGGCCGACGCCACGCCCTCATCCGTCGCCTTCGGGCTGATCGAACTGGTGGCTCTGGCCGTGGCCGCCGTGTGCGCCGCCCTGGCCTTCCGCCGGGGCACCGCCGCGGAGGCCATGCGGGACGACACGATCCGCCTGTGCGGCGTGCTGCTCATCGGCCTGTCAATCAGTCCCCTGATGGCCAACGTGCCCTTCATGGCCAGTGACGTGATCGCCTGCGTCCTCGGAATGGTCACCTTCTGGTTCCTCTTGCCACGGACCAAAGCGGAATTCGCCTTCCGGCTCTCCCGACTCACCCCGGGAGCCTATGTGCGTCTCATGCAGACAGAGGCACGGAACCGCCTCCACCGACAGGCCTGGATCGCTTTCCACAAGTCCGCTCACGTCTCGCTGAGCGCGGAGGAATCCGAAGCCAAGGAATTCGAGATGAAGTGGCGGGCCTTCGCGGAGAGAGCCCTCCCCCTCAGGAGCAAGCGATTCATCTCGACCAACCCCGCGATGGGCAGCAGCGCCGCCCGGACACCACGTCAGAATGCGCTGGAAACCGGGATCCTGGGCCTGATCTTCGCGATACCCGTAGTCGTCATCGACCTGCGGAACTGGGAATCAGTATTTCCGGCAACCTCTTTCGCGCAGCTCGTCATGCTTTCACTGCACATCCTCCGCTGGGTGGTCTACGCGGCATTCTACGGATACTTCTACCCAAGGCTTCCCGGAAATGTTCCGGTCACCAAGTCGACATTCTTCCTCATGGCCGTACTCCTCCCCGAGCTCACCCTCATACCGCTCTCCGCGCCGTACTCCACCCGCGAGACACTCACCGTCCTGCTCCTGCGCACCGGGGAAATAGTCGTCTTCTGCTACGGCGTCGGCTTGTCCTGGGAAATACGACTGGCCCGGCTGGCCGGACTGCCATGGAGCGGTCTGCGCGATCTTCGGCGACTGTCCACCGTCACCGCGCCCGCCGCCACGGTGATCGTGGCCGTGGCCACCACGATCGCGACCGCCCTGGCCGGTGCGGCGACAGTGGCGATGCTCCAGTCCGGTCCGGCCGAGTCCCCACCGGTCCCCGCCCCGCAGAGCCCCGCTCCCGCGAGCCCGTCCGCCACCCCCTGAGTCGTGAGGCCGTGACGCCGGAGTCCGGATCGCTCCCCCGCCCCGCACGGATCGCTATCGTCCTGCCATGGACTCCGTGCGCGCCGTGCTGATCGACATCGACGGGGTTCTCACCGTCTCGTGGGAGCCGTTGCCGGGTGCGGTCGAGGCGTTGCGGGAGATCCGGGCGGCCGGGCTCGCCGTCGCGCTGGTGACCAACACGACGTCGCGGACCCGGGCGTCGATCGCCGGGACGCTGGCGGAGGCGGGGTTCCCGGTGACCGCGCGGGACATCCTGACCGCGCCCGCCGTCACCGCCGCGTATGTCGCCGAGCATTTCCCCGGGGCGCGCTGTGCGCTGCTGAACAGCGGGGACATCGGGGACGACCTCGGAGACGTGGACGTGAGCGACGCCTGGGACAGCGGGTCCGTCCCGGACGTCGTGATCGTCGGGGGTGCTGGGCCCGAGTTCGACTACACGGCGCTGAACCGGGCGTTCGGGTATCTCCAGCGCGGCGCACGGCTGGTGGCGATGCACCGGAATCTGTACTGGCGTACCGGGGACGGACTTCAGCTGGACGCGGGTGCGTTCCTGGCGGGGCTGGAGAAGGCGGCCCGTACCGAGGCCGTGGTGACGGGGAAGCCGTCGCGGGCGTTCTTCGCCTCGGCGCTGGCGCGGCTGGGGGCCGGTGCGGACGAGGCGGTGATGGTGGGCGACGACGTGGAGTCGGATGTGCTGGCGGCGCAGGCCGCCGGGGTCACGGGCGTGCTGGTGAGGACGGGCAAGTACCTGCCGCAGACGCATCGGGACGCGAGCGGCACCCCGGACCATGTGATCGACTCGTTCGCGGAGCTGCCCGCGCTGCTCCGGGCGTGGTCAGCGGAGCAGTAGCTGGAGGCCGCCGACGATCGTCGCCGCGATCACGAGCTGTTCGAAGAGCCGCTGGTTGATCCTGTTCACGGCCCACTTGCCGATGAACGCGCCGGGCACGACGAACGCCACGAGTGCGGCGTCGAGCAGCAGCGAGTGACCGTCGATCAGTCCGAGGCCCACGCTGAAGGGCACCTTGGAGGTGTTGACGATCAGGAAGAAGAAGGCGGAGGTGCCCAGGAAGCCGAGCTTCCGGAAGCCCGCCGACAGAAGGTACAGGGACATGACCGGGCCGCCGGCGTTGGCGACCATGGTGGTGAAGCCGCCCAGGACGCCGTAGGAACGGGCCTTGATCCGGCCCGCTTTCGTGGCGACCGAGTCCGGATCGTCGGCCTGGTCGGCGGCGCGGCGGCGCCACACCGTCACGGCCGCCATCAGCAGCAGGATGGCGCCGATCGACGTCCGGACCATCTCGTCGTCGGCCCACATCAGGAAGAGCGTGCCGGCGACCACGCCCGCCGCGACCGCCGGGAACAGCTTCCACAGGGTCGGCCAGTGGGCGTGGCGCCGGTAGGTGAGGACGGCGAGGACGTCCCCGGCGATCAGGATCGGCAGCAGGACGCCGGTCGAGGCGCGGGCGGGCAGGACCGCGGCGAAGATGGCGAGGCTGACCGTGTTGGCCCCGCTCACGGCGGTCTTCGAGAAGCCGACGAGGAGGGCCGCGAAGGCGAGGGCGGCGAACTCCCAGCCGGTTATGTGCCAGAGCGTCATCGTGTTCATGCGGAACCCGATGCTATGCGCAGCTAACGGGTGGCGTAAGGAGCGTCTCGCCTGATGGCCCTTCCCGTGCCTAGTGCCTCCGCACCAGCACCGCGCTCCCCTGCCCCACGCCCACGCACATCGTCGCCAGGCCCCGCGCCGCCCCCGTCCGCCGCATGCGGTGCAGCAGTGTCGTGAGGATGCGTGCCCCCGAGCAGCCCAGCGGATGGCCGAGCGCGATCGCGCCGCCGCTCGGGTTGACCAGGTCCGGGTCGATGCCCAGGCGGTCCACGCAGGCGAGGGCCTGGGCGGCGAAGGCCTCGTTGAACTCGGCCTCCTGGATGTCGCCGATGGTCCAGCCGGCGCGGGCGAGCACCTTCTGGGTGGCGGGGACGGGGCCGATCCCCATCACGTCGGGGTGGACACCGGCGGAGGCGCCGGCGACATAGCGGCCGAGCGACTCCAGACCGAGGTCGTGCAGGGCTTCCTCGCTGACCAGGAGGAGGCCTGCGGCGCCGTCGTTCATGGGTGAGGCGTTGCCCGCCGTGACGCTCCCGCCCTCCCGGAACACCGGCTTGAGACGGGAGAGCTTCTCGTACGAGGTGTCCTCACGGACGCACTCGTCGGCCTCCACGACCACGCCGTCCGGCCGCTCCACGGGCAGGAGTTCGTCGTCGAAGTGGCCGTTCTTGCGGGCCGTGGCGGCGAGTCGGTGGCTGCGCAGGGCGAACTCGTCCTGGCGTTCCCGGGAGACTCCGTGGCGCGTGGCGACCTCTTCGGCCGTCTCGCCCATGGACAGCAGTCCGTGCAGTTCCCTCATCGCCGGGTTGACCAGCCGCCAGCCGAGGCGGGTGTCCACCGTCTCGATGCGGTGCGGCAGGGCCTCGTCGGGGCGGGGCAGCACGAAGGGGGCGCGGCTCATCGACTCGGAACCGCCGGCCAGCACGATGTCGGCCTCGCCCGCGGCGATGGTGCGGGCGGCCGTCGTCACCGCCTCCAGTCCCGAGGCGCACAGCCGGTTCACCGTGGCGCCCGGCACGGTCTCGGGCAGGCCCGCGAGCAGTGCCGCCATCCGGGCGACATTGCGGTTGTCCTCGCCGGCCTGGTTGGCGGCGCCCCAGTAGACGTCGTCGATTCGGGCGGGGTCGAGCGCGGGCACCTCGGCGACGAGCCCTCGGATCACGGCCGCGGCGAGGTCGTCGGGGCGTACCCGGGACAGGGCTCCGCGCAGCTTGCCGATGGGGGTGCGGCGGGCGGCCGCGAAGTGGACGGGACGCACGGCTGGACTCCCCGGTCGAATTAATTAGCACTGCTAGTTTCGGAGTGTAGACCGCCCCGCGCACCCTGGGAAGATCCCTGAGACCCGGGGAACCGACCTTCACCGACGCAGTGGGAGGAAACATGACCGAGGCCCGTGAGCACACCCTCGACAAAATCGTCGTACGGGAGTGGCCGCACGAGCGGCCGCGCTACGTCGCGCTCGTGGTGCACGGGTACGGCGAACACATCGGACGGTACGAGGAACTCGCCGGGATTCTCCATCGGCACGGCGCGGCCGTCTTCGGGCCCGACCACCGGGGCCACGGGAAGTCGGCGGGCGAGCGGGTGCTGGTCGAGGACTTCGAGGACGTGGTCACCGATGTGCACACCGTGGCCGACCTCGCCCGAGCCGCCCATCCGGGCCTGCCGCTCGTCCTGATCGGACACTCCATGGGCGGGCTGATCTCCGCCCGCTTCGCGCAGCGCCACGGCGCCGAACTCGCCGCGCTCGTCCTGTCCGGACCGGTCATCGGCGACTGGGAGCTGCCCCGGCAGCTGATCGCCCTCGCCGAGATCCCGGACACGCCCATCAGCCCGGCCTCGCTCTCCCGCGACCCCTCGGTCGGAGCGGCGTACGTGGCGGATCCGCTGGTCTGGCACGGGCCGATGAAGCGGCCGACGGTCGAGTCGTTCCTGCGCACGCTGGAGACCGTGGCCAAGGGCGGCGACATCGGCCGGCTCCCCCTGCTGTGGCTGCACGGCGACGACGATCGCCTGGTGCCGCTCGCCGGCAGCCGTGTCGGGGTCGAGCAGCTCGACGGGGGCGCGCTGACCGAGCGGATCTTCCCGGGCGCCCGGCACGAGGTGTTCAACGAGACGAACAGGGCGGAGGTCTTCGCCGACCTCACCCGTTTCCTGGACGGTGTCCTCGACGGCTGATCCTGCCGCGTCCGCACCGGTTCACGGGAGGGACCGCGGTGAGGAGCACCGCGCCAAGTGCTCAATCCGTATGACCGGCACCGCGGTTGACCGGAATCAGGTGGCCGAAGACCGACTCCGCCGGGCCCGGATGATCGTGCGAGACTGCTCGCAACCCTGACCTGCCAGCAGAGGAGCCACACGTGAGCGGGACCGAGCCGGCCGCCGTCCAGCGGATCGACACGACCAAGCCGCACCCGGCCCGCGTCTACGACTGGTACCTCGGCGGCAAGGACAACTACCCGGTCGACGAGGCCCTCGGCCGCCAGATCGCCTCGCTCAGCGGCGATGCCCCGCGGGCCGCGCGCGCCAACCGCTGGTTCATGAACCGGGCCACCCGCCAGCTGTCCGGGACCGCGGGAATCCGCCAGTTCCTGGACATCGGCACCGGCATCCCCACCGAGCCCAATCTCCACCAGATCGCCCAGCAGGTCGCCCCGGACGCCCGTGTCGTCTACGTCGACAACGACCCGATCGTCCTCGCCCACGCCGGCGCCCTGCTGCGCGGCACCGAGGAGGGCGTGACGGAGTACATCGAGGCCGACGCGCGCGAGCCGCACAGGATCCTCGAACAGGCGGGCCGGATCCTCGACTTCGACCGGCCCGTCGCCCTGTCGCTCATCGCCCTCATGCACTTCGTCGCCGACGAGGACGGCGCGTACGACCTGGTGGACACACTGGTCGGCGCGCTGGCTCCGGGCAGTGCCCTGGTGCTGTCCGCGATGACCGCCGACTTCGAGCCGGAGAACGTACGGCGGGGCATCGAGGCCTACGCGGCGGGCGGGGTGACGCTGGTGGCCCGTACGCGCGACGAGTTCGGCCGGTTCTTCGAGGGACTCGACGTCCTGGAGCCGGGGACCGTGTCGGTCAAGGACTGGCGTCCCGAACTCGCGGTGAACGAGACCCCGGACTCCGCAGCGGGACCGGTGTCGCTGTACGGAGCCGTCGGGATCAAGCGCTAACCCAGCAACCACCCTCCGTCCAGGGCGAGTTCGACCGCGTTGACCGACCGGTTGCGCAACAGGAAGTCCACCGCGTCCACCACGTCCGCCATCGTGGCGAGCCGGCCGGTGGGCGTCCTGGCGCGCAGTGCGGCGAGCACCTCCCCCGGTTTGGCCAGCCAGTACGGGCTGTCCCCGACGACTCCGGGGTGGAGGGCGTTGACGCGGACGGGGGCGAGTTCGACGGCGAGGGTGTTCACCAGTCCGCGCACGCCCGCGTTGACGGTCGCCACGGTCGTCGCGCCCGGGTAGGGCCGCTCCTTGGCCTGCCCGCCGAACACGACGATCGCGCTGTCGTCGTGCAGCCGGTCCCGCAGGACGTGCACGACCTCGGTGTAGCCGACGAGCTTCAACGTCACGAGCCGCAGGGCGGCCTCGATGTCGTACTCCCCCACCCGGTTGTCGTCGCGGGCGACGCCCGAGAGGACCAGGTGGTCGACGGGACCGACCTCCCGCAGCGCCTCCGCGATCTCCCGCGGCCGCGACAGGTCCAGGGCGATGCCCCGTACCGCGCCGGTCTCCTTGGCCACCGTGCCGGCACGGTGGACGTCCCGGCCGGTCAGGATCACCTCGTCCCCGCGTGCCGCCCGGAAGCGGGCGAACTCGCGGCCGATCCCCGACGTACCGCCGACGACGAGCACACTGCTCATGACTCCAGGGCCTCCCTCAGGTACTCCCAGTCCCGCGTGAAGCGGTACGAGTGGCGCGTCGGCGGCTGCGGAGCCTGTGTCTCCAGCCAACGCACCGGTCCCGCACCGGCGTTGGTGAACCCGTGCACACAACCGGCGCCCGCCCAGGCCACATCGCCGGGCCCCAGCCGGTACACCGAGCCGTCGAAGGTGGCGTCCACGGCGCCTTCGAGGATCAGGTACGTCTCCTCGAAGGGGTGGTCGTGCGTGCCCGCGACGCCGTCCGGGGCGTACTGCACCATGAACATCGTCGAGGCGACCGCGCCCAGGTCGCCGTCGACCATCATCTTCACCGTGATCCCGCTGTACACGAGCAGCGCGGTGCGCATGCTCGCCGACACCGCGAGCAGGTCCTGGGACTGCTTGCCCGGTTCCATCTGGGCGGGCTCGAAGTGCCCGAAGGAGCGGGTGCGCGGGTCGCGGACGTCGAGGCGGACGGGGGTGCGGCGGGGCAGCGCGGGCACCGTCTGGGTGTCATGGCCGTAGCGGGCGCGCGGCACGGGTGCGAGCATGTCCGCCCAGCGTGCGGCGGTGTCCCCGGCGCCCCGCCAGGCATGCGGGACACCGGTCGGCAGCAGCCCGTAGTCGCCCTCTTCCAGGAGGTAGGACCCTTCGGGCACATCGAGGACGACGGTCCCGTCGAGCACACAGAAGCTCTCCTCGTACGAGTGGACATGGGGTCCGATCGCACCGTCCGGCAGCAACTCGCAGATACCGAAGCCGGTATGGACGCTGCCGTCGTCCTCGCCGACCAACTCCCGCCGCCGGTGGCCGTGTTCGTCGTACGGAGGCGGCACTACGTCGGTGGTGCGGCGCACGAGGTGAGCGGTCACCGGGCGGCCTTCGCGGCCAGGAGCCGGTCGCGGGACTCCTCGACGAGCCGCCGGGCGCGGTCCACGTCGGCAGTCAACCGGCCGTCCCGCTTGCGGATCACCCCGTCCACGATCACCGTGTCCACGTTGGAGACGTCGGCGGACAGCGTCACCGCGGCCGCCGCGTCATGCACCGGCGCCACGTTCAGCGCGGTGGCGTCGATCGCGACGACGTCCGCCCGCTTGCCGGGGGTGAGCGAGCCGGTGCGGTCCTCCAGACCCGCCACGTGCGCCCCGTTGAGGGTGGCGATCTCCAGCATCCGACGGGCCGTCAGCATCGTTTCGGGGACCGGGACATCGGCCTGCCAGCACTCCGCGTTGACGCGGGCGCGCTCCGCGCCGAAGGCCGCGCGGATCTGGGTGAACATGTCGCCGGGGACGGTGGTGACGACGTCGACGCTCAGGGAGGGCCGCAGTCCGTGCTCGATCGCCTTCATCACCGGCGGCCAGCCGTGCCCCATCTGCGTCTCGACCTGCGGCGCGATGGACACCGTACCGCCGCTGTCGGCGACCATCCGCCACTCCTCCTCGCTGAAGTAGCAGCAGTGGATGTAGGTGGTGTCCGGGCCGAGGAGCCCCAGGTCGTGGAGTTGTTTGGCCATGCCGAAGCGGCCCGCCAGCCGCCCCATGCCGACGTGGACCGTGATCGGGATACCCAACTCCCGTGCCAGGCCCCACTCCGCGGTGACGACGTCGTTCACGCAGAAGCCGGGGCCTCGGGTGGCGAGGGCCATGGTGAACAGGGAGTCGTCGGAGGCGAAGTGCGTGTCGCGGATGCGGCGTACGTCGTCTCCCGGGATCGCGATCTTGCTCTCGAACCAGTAGTCGGCGAGGGAGGTGTTGGCGCTGCCGTAGGCGTACTGGGCGCGGATGCCGGTCTCGGCGAGGGCCTGGATCGCGGCGTCGGGGTGCTCGGGGGTGTTGTTGATGTGCGACCAGTCCACGAGCGTGGTGATGCCGGCGTTGAGGCACTCGAGGGCGCCCGCCAGGTTGGCCGCGTACACGTCCTCGGGGGTGTAGAGGGGCGCGAAGGTGTCGAGGATGTCGACGAAGTAGTCGTCGAGGGTGGCGTCGGGCGCGACCCCGCGGATCGAGGCCTCCCAGGTGTGACGGTGGGTGTCGACGAAGCCGGGGATCACGATCCGGCCCGTCATGTCGAGGACTTCGGCGTCGGCGCTGATCTCCGGCCGTACGGCCGCGATCTTCCCGTCCTCGATGAGGACGTCGGCTCGGGGGAGGTCCCCGATGTCGGGGTCCATCGAGATCACGTGACCTGCGCGCAGGAGTGTCCGAACGGTCATCGCCCTTCCTCCTTCGGGGTGTTCAGTACGCGGTGAGGTCGCGGACGGTCGTCACGACCTTGTCGACGGTGGGGATGACCCGTTCCTCCAGCGCGTCGGCGAACGGCAGCGGGACGCACTCCCCCGCCACCCTCCGCACGGGCGCGTCCAGCAGGCCGAACCCCTCGTCGGCGACGACCGAGACGACGGTGGCGCCCCAGCCGCCCTGGTACGGGTTCTCCTCGACGGTGACGAGCCGCGAGGTCCGGGCCAGCGAGGCGAGCACGGTGCTCATGTCCAGCGGCACCAGACAGCGCAGATCGACGACCTCGGCCTCGATACCGTCCTCCGCGAGCCGGGCGGCCGCCCGCAGCGCCACCGGCACCATCGCGGCGAGGGCGACGAGGGTCACGTCGGCGCCCTCGCGCACGACGGCCGCGCGCCCCAGCTCGACCACGTGGTCCGGGGGCGGCGGCGGTCCCTTCGATGCCAGCAGCCCCTTGTGCTCGAAGAAGACCACGGGGTCGTCGCTGCGGATCGCCGCCGCCATCATGCCGATCACGTCGGCCGGCGTCGCCGGTGCCGCGATCTTCAGGCCGGGGACGGTGAGCGCCCAGTTCTCGGTGGCCTGCGAGTGCTGGGCACCGAAACCGAGCCCGCCGCCGTTGGCGGTGCGAACGACGAGGGGCACGGTGACCTGACCGCCCGTCATGTAACGCACCTTGGGTATCTCGTTGGCGAGGTAGTCCCAACAACAGGCCAAAAAGTCCGAGAACATGATCTCCGCGACGGGCCGCATCCCGGTCATGGCCGCGCCCATCGCCGCGCCCACGATGGCCTGTTCGGAGATCGGCGTGTCCCACACCCGTCGGGGCCCGAACTCCTCGAACAGCCCGGCGGTCGTCTTGAACACCCCGCCGGCCGCCCCGATGTCCTCCCCCAGGCACACCACGGCCGCGTCCCGGCGCATCTCGCGCGCGATGCCCTCGGCGACCGCCTCCCGGTAGCTGATCACGTCCGCCATGCGCCACCCCCGTCGGCCCACACGTCGGTCAGCGCCGCGTCCGGATCGGGCGCGGGCGCGTTCCTCGCGGCCTCGACCGCCTTCTGTACGACGTCCAGGGCCCGCTCGTCGGCGGCGGTGACCGCATCCTCCGGAACTCCAAGCTCGGTCAGCCGCCCCCGCGCGATGTCCAACGGATCGTGTTTCAGCCAGCGTTCGACCTCCTCGGCCGGACGGTAGGTCGCCGGGTCGGACCTGCTGTGGCCGAAGTGCCGGTAGGTCGCGGCCTCCAGCAGAGCGGGCCCGTCTCCTGCCCGGGCCCGCCGTGCCAGAGCGGCGACCGCGTCCCGGACCGCGACGACGTCGTTGCCGTCGACGCTCTCGCCCGGGATGTTGTAGGCGGGCGCCCGGTCGGCGGCGGGCCGGGCGACCGCGGTGACGTCGGCGATCGGCGTGTACTCCATGTACAGGTTGTTCTCGCAGACGAACAGCACGGGCAGCTTCCACACGGCGGCCAGGTTGAGCGCCTCGTGGAAGGCTCCGATGTTGGTCGCGCCGTCGCCGAAGAAGGCCACCGCGATCTGGTCGGTGCCGCGCAGCCGCGCCGACCAGGCGGCGCCGGCCGCCATCGGGAGGTGGGCGCCGACGATGGCGTAGGAGCCGAGCATGCCCGTGGCCGCCTTGGTCAGGTGCATGGAGCCGCCCTTGGCTCCGCACAACCCCGTGGCGCGGCTCATGAGTTCGGCCAGGCACTCCTCGGGGGTGGCGCCCCTGGCCATGGCGTGATGGTGGCCGCGGTAGGTGGCGAAGACGTAGTCGTCGGGGCGCAGGGCGGCGCTCGCGCCGACGGCGATCGCCTCGTGGCCGGCGGCGAGGTGGGTGGTGCCCTTGACGAGGCCCTGGAGGAACAGGTCGTGGGCGGCCTTCTCGGTACGGCGGACGACGACCATCTGCTCGTACAGGGCGAGGAGTTCGGGCGCCTCCATCAGCGTTCCCCGGTGTTGAGATGGGACTGCGACTCCCGCCGGGTGTTGAGCTCGCCGCCGACCGTCCAGTACTTGCGGCCCGCCACGAGCAGTTCCTCCGCCGGGAACTTGGTGATGACCTCGCAGCCGTCGGCGGTGACGACGAGTTCCTCCTCGATTCGGGCCGCGGACCAGCCGTCGGCGGCCGGCCAGTAGGTCTCCAGGGCGAA
The DNA here is from genome assembly GCF_013044505.1 of Streptomyces sp. S3(2020). Lineage (GTDB taxonomy): Bacteria > Actinomycetota > Actinomycetes > Streptomycetales > Streptomycetaceae > Streptomyces. The sequence goes on from NZ_JABERD010000162.1 coordinate 16,470, forward strand.
CACCATGCCCTCTTCGAGGACTTCGGGGTGGTCGAGGGAGACCAGACGGCTGAAGATGGGCTTCTCCCAGATGGACAGCCCGACCCCGTGGCCGTACTGGAGCGCGAAGGCGGCGGTCTCGTCGGCGAAGCCGAACTCCTCGGCGCGCGGCCAGACCCGGACGATGTCGGCGGTGGTGGCGCCGGGGCGGACGAGCGCGATCGCCTCGTCCATGTACTCCCGGCAGCGGACGTACGCGTCGCGCTGGGCGCCGGACGCGCTGCCCACGGCGAAGGTGCGGTAGTAGCAGGTGCGGTAGCCGAGGTGGCTGTGCAGGATGTCGAAGAAGGCGGGGTCGCCGGGGCGGATCAGCCGGTCGCTGTAGACGTGCGGGTGGGGTGAACAGCGTTCCCCGGAAATGGCGTTGACGCCTTCGACGTACTCGCTGCCGAGGTCGTAGAGGACCTTGCTGACCAGCCCCACGCACTCGTTCTCGCGTACACCGGGCCGCAGAAAGCCGTACAGCTCCTCGTACGCGGCGTCGACCATCGCGCAGGCCTGGGCGAGCAGGGAGATCTCGTCGCGGGTCTTGATGCGGCGGGCCTCCAGGAAGACCTGCTGGCCGTCGACGACGTCGATGCCCTCGGCCCGCAGCGCGGCGAGGATCGGCATCTCGGCGACGTCGATGCCCAACGGCTCGTCCGCCAGGCCGTGTTCGCGCAGCTCGGTGGCGATCTTCGCGGCGACGTCCTCGGCGATCCCGGCGTCCGGATGGAAGGCGCCGCGGAGGGTGGAGATGCCGGCGCGGGCGCCGGTGGGCGGGCCGCCCTTGCCGTCGCTGTAGTCCAGCCACGGGTTGTACAGCTGGTGGTGGCGGGCCGCGGAGCCGAAGTCCCAGACGACCGGTTCACCGCCGCGCACCAGCAGGGCGAAGCGGATCAGCTTGTCCATCGCCCAGGTGCCGATGTGTGTGGCGGTCATGTAGCGGATGTTGGCGAAGTCGAAGCTGAGCACCGCGCCGAGGGAGGAGCGGTTCAGGCTCTCGTGCAGCCGGGCCAGCCGTTGCCTGCGGAGCCGGTCCAGGTCGACGCGCTCTTCCCAGTCGACGGCGTTGGGTCCGAATGTGCGGATCGCCATGGCGACCACCCCCACCTTCGAGTCAACGACCGCGACCCGGAAGTGTCAAGTGCTACTGAACACTCCGGCCGACGACGAACCAGACCCCCACGGCCGGTTCGGCACCGTCGTTGCGGTACCGGTGCGGGGTCGTCGACTCGAAGCACACGGCGTCACCGGCGTGCAGGACGCGTTCCTCGAAACCGAGGGTGAGGACGAGTTCACCGGAGGTGAGACAGCCGTACTCCGTGCCCGCGTGCCGCATCAGACCGCCCGAGGAGGCGGAGGAGCCCCCCGGCCGGTAGGTCACGAGGAGGAAGTCGGCGTCCGTGCCGGGGACGTGCCCCAGCCGCTCCCACACGACACCCGAGTCCAGCTCCAGGACCTCCCGCTCACCGGGGGTGACCAGGGGTCCTATGCGGCGGCCGGGGTCGGCGGCGAAGGCGGCCATGGCGTGCAGCGCGGCGCCGCCGACCGTCGCCGTGGCGGGCTCCCGCGCCTCGAAGAGCGACTCGACGGAGATGCCGAGTGCCGTCGTGATCGCGTACAGCGTGCTCACCGACGGCTGGCTCTTGCCGGTCTCGATCTGCGACACCAGACTCGCGGAGACCCCGACCTCACGCGCGAGCGCCCGCAGGCTGAGCCCGCTCTCCAGGCGCGCCCGCCGGATGCGCGCCCCGACGAGCGGCGCGGCGACACGGGACACGGGCGGCTCCTCTCCCGAGGCGGACATGTGCAGCTCCATTGAACATCCGGAAGCCGTCGCGCGGCCAGCACCGCAGGCAGGGGCCGTGCAACGGCCCGTCGGATCGGCCGAAAGACCGACCCCCGTCCGCCGCGTTCATGGCCGTATGGCCGAGGCACGCGCACGGGCCCACGGGCGAGGCTGGAGCCACTTCCTCCCCTCCCTCCCGCAGGAGTTCACGATGCAGCGCAACAAGTTCCTCATCGGTGCCATCGGGGGCGCCACCGCGGTCGTGGCCGTCGGCGGACTCGGCACCTATCTGCTCTCCGGGACGGAGTCGACGACAGGTCTCGACAGCTACAGCTCGGCGACCGTCGACGGTCACAAGGCCCTGTCGGCGCGGATCGTCGCGGGCCGCACCCAGAGCAAGTACCACCCACTGCCGTGGGTCGGCGAGAAGGTCACCGGCGTCACCTGCCCCACCGCTCTGAAGGCGGTCGCGGGCGCCACCGTCACCTGCACCGGCACGACCCGGGGAGGCACGGCCATCGACATCCCCGTCTCCGTGGTCAGCACCACGAGCGACTCCGTCACCTGGAGGTTCGACCGTTCATGAGCACTGTTCTGGCCGGTCTCGGCCTCGTGAAGAAGTACGGCTCCACCACCGCCCTCGCCGGCGTCGACGTGGCGGTCGGCGAGCGGGACTCCCTCGCCATCATGGGCCCGTCGGGCTCCGGCAAGTCCACCCTGCTGCACACCCTCGCCGGAATCGTCCGCCCCGACGGCGGCCAGGTCCTGCTGCGCGGCGAACAGATCGACAAGCTGGGCGAGAACCGGCTCAGCGCCCTGCGCCGCAAGCGGTTCGGGTTCGTCTTCCAGTCCGGCCAGCTGCTGCCGGAACTGCCCGCCGACGAGAACGTCGCCCTGCCGCTGATGCTGGAGGGCCTCCCCCGCAAGCAGGCCGTGGAGCGCGCCCGCCGCTGGTTCGCCCCGCTCGGCCTCGACGGCCTGGAGCACCGCAGGCCCGGCCAGCTGTCCGGCGGACAGGCCCAGCGGGTGGCCATCGCCCGCGCCCTGGCCGTCGAACCGGACGTGGTCTTCGCCGACGAGCCGACGGGCGCCCTCGACCAGGCCACCAGCACCGAGGTGATCCGGCTGCTCACCTCCGTCACCCGTGAGCAGGGCGCCGCCCTCGTCATGGTCACCCATGACGCCGACATCGCCGCCCACTGCGACCGGGTCCTGCACGTCCGCGACGGCCGGATCAGCAACTACAGCCAGTTCACGGTCGCCTGAGCCCCTCCCGGAGATGTGATGCGCTCCCCCGTCCTGCCCCTGACCTGGCATCTCGCCCGGTCCTCCGGCCGCCGCGGCCTGCAGAGCCAGCTGCTCGCGGCCGGTGCCGCCGCCGTCGGCGCGTTCGTCATGCTGGTCATGATCGCCGCCACGACCGGTTCCGCCGTCCGCGCCGACCGCACGGCCTGGCGCACACCCGACCCCGTCGAGCACGGCACGGCCGTCCAGGCACTCGCCACGACATACGTCCGCCACGAGCCCGTCACGGTCGTCTCACTGGCCCAACTGCCCGACCGCGCCCGCACCCCCGCCCCGCCCGGCCTCGAAGTCTTCCCGAAGCAGGGCGAGGTGTACGTCTCCCCTGCCTTGGCCGAACTCCTGCACAGGCTGCCGGCCGGCCAACTCGCCGGTCGTTTCCCGAAGTCGGCGTCCTACGGCACGATCGGCGCCGCCGGTCTCGCCTCGCCGGACGAGCTGGTCGCCGTGGTCGGGCGGGCGCCGGGCGCCGCCGCGGTGTCCTCGGCCGCCGAGGGCGGCGCCACCTGGTACGACATCGGGCAGGCCGCGCGCGCCGAGGTCTCCGGGTTCTCCGGCACCCGGCGGAGTCTGTTCACCGACTCCGACCAGGCGGCGGCCCTGCTCGGGGTCGTGCTCCTGGGGATGCCCGTGGTCGTGCTGGCCTCCGCGGCCGGGCGGCTCGGCGCGGCCCGGCGCGAACAGCGGCTCGCCGCCCTGCGGCTGGCCGGGGCGACACCGCGCCAGATCATCGCGATGACCGCCCTGGAGGCGGCCGCCGTCGGCCTGGCCGGCGCCCTCACCGGCGCGCTCGCCTACGCGGCCCTGCTGCCCGCCCTCGCGCACATCCCGTACGGCATCGGCGGCTGGTACACCGGCCAACTCTGGGTCGGCACCGACTGGTTCGCGGCCGTCGTGCTGGGTGTCACCGCCCTGCTCACCGTCAGTGCGGTGTCGATGCTGCGCCAGGTGGCGACCTCGCCGCTCGGCGTGGCCCAGGAGGCGAATCCGAGGCGCACCCGGATGATCCGCCTCGTGCTGTTCGTGGGTGCCCTCGGCTACATCTGGACGTCCAGCGGTGGCGGTCAGCTGGACAAGCGGCAGCTCCTGACCCTTCTGCTGCTGTTCTACGGCACGTTCTGGCTGTTCGGTCCGTGGGTCGTGGACCGTCTGGGCAGACTGCTGGGCCGTTTCGCCCGCCGTCCGGCGACCCTGCTGGCCACGCGCCGGCTCAGCGACGATCCGCGGAGCGCTTGGCGTACGGTCAGCGGCCTGGTGCTGGCCGGGTTCGCGGCCGGGTTCTTCTCCGTCAGCATGCTGGGCGGCGACACCGGGCAGTACCGGGACCAGGTCGCCGTGGTCACCGCCGACGCCGGCACCGCCCGGCATGCCGCCGCGCAGGCCCGTACCCTCCTGCACCGGGCCGGTGTCACCGCGACGGTCACCGTCGGCCGGGAGGACGACTTCGACAGCCTGCTGGGGGGTTCTCCGGGGGTGATCGCTCAGGTCTCCGGCGGCACGGATCGTATCGACACCGCCGTCACCGTGCTCACCCCGCTCGCCCCGGGCACACCGCCGTACTCCAGCGACTACGCCGGCGCGACCGACAGTGTCGTCACCGGGCGGATCGCCCAGGTCAGCATCGCGACCCTGGCCCTGAGCTTCGTCGTGGCGACCGCCTCGGCGGGTCTGACCGCCGCCGCGAACGTCCTGGACCGGCGCCGCGTGTACGGCCTGCTGCGGCTGGCCGGCACCCCGCTGAGGGTGCTGGACCGGGCCCGGGTCCGCGAGACGGTCGTCCCGCTGGTGGTCCTGGCGGGCGGCACCACCGCGATGGGCGTGTACGGCGCCGGCAAGCTCAACGAGGCGTTCGGCACCACGATCGACACGACCGGCCTCCTGCAACTGGCCGCCTGCGCGCTGCTGGGCGCGCTGGCGATGTTCGCCGCGATCAGCGCCAGCCGGCCCCTGCTGCGGAGGGTGACGGCCGATCCGGCGCAGACGGCGGACTGAACCGCCCACCCCCACACGGGCCGCGCCACGTCCACGACCGCACCCAACCACCCCCACACCGGCCACCGCTCCGGCCGTTGCCCGCGACCGCCCGCGATGCTGCCGATGCCGCCGATGCCGCCGACACGGACGGTCGGTCCGGGACAGCGCGGACGGATCCGACCACCCCCCGCACGGCCCGCCACCACGACCGCGGCGGGCCGTCCGGCCAACCGTGTCCGTGAGGCATGATCGAGCCATGACCGCCCCCGCCCCTGTCTCTTTTCCACATCTGACGCTGCCGACGAAGGGGATCGTGTAGTTATCCGATGTCGCCGTATAATTAAAAAAAAACACTGAAGACAGCGCATGTCGTATCCATCCGTTGATCAGCAGAAGAAGAGACAACAACGTGTGTACCTAACAGCTGGACACCCTCACCCCACAGCCAACAGCAA
>NZ_JABERD010000163.1 GCF_013044505.1 Streptomyces sp. S3(2020)
GTTCAGGACGAGGGTGCGCAGCGAGGTGGGGACCGGCAGAGGCTCGCCCGGGCGGGGCGGGGTGGGGTTCTCGCTGAGCGCGCGGCCGAGTTCGAGGGCGAAGAGCGGGTTGCCGCCGCTGGTGCGGTGGATGTCGCGGACCGTGGAGCGCGGCAGACCGGTGTAGCCGCGGTGGCCGAGCAGCTCGGAGACCTGGGTGCGGGTGAGCGGGTTGACGCGCAGGGCGAGGGTGTCCGGCGGGGACGCGCGTAGATGACGGTCGTACTCCTGGCCCTCGGTCCGCACCGCGCACAGCATGCGCACCGGGGTCTCGCCGAGCCGGCGGGCGGCGAAGCCGAGGAGTTCGGCGCTGGCCGAGTCCAGCCACTGCACGTCGTCGGCGACGATCAGCACGGGGCCCTCGGCGGCGAGCGCGCGCAGCGCGGAGAGCACCGCGAGGCGCAGGGCGAGGCCGTCGCGCTGGAGGGTGGACTCGCCGCGGCCGGTGAGCGCCGACTCCAGGGCGGTGAGCTGGGCCGCGGGCAGCTTGCCGGACACCTCGTCGAGGACCAGACCGAGCAGGTCGGCGAGGGCGAGGAAGGGGAGGTGGGATTCGGACTCGGTGGCCGAGCAGCGCAGTACGGTGCGGGCCGCGCCGCCGTTTTCCGCGGCCAATGCCCGCAGAACGGTGGACTTTCCTATTCCGGCGGGGCCGTGCAGGAGCACGCTGCCGCCCCGGGCGAGCTGCTCACGGGCCTGGCCGAACACCTCTTCCCGGCCGATGACCAGGTCGGGGCGGCATCTGGCAGGCTCCTTGAAGTCCCGTCGCACGGTCACCGCTCCCCTCGTGTGTCGTGTCCGGGCCAAATTCTAGGCAACGACTCTTTGAAATTCGGACCGCCGACGTGGTGAGGGAAATAACAACCTTGCAGCATGGGGAAATTCAAGACGCCGCTCCATGAATCAATTGTCAACGGCGTGTTACGGAAGTACCCCCGCCCGGCGCGCCTCCACCACCGCCTCCCCGCGGGTGTGCGCCCCCAGCTTCCGCATCGCCGAGCGCAGATAGCCCTTGACCGTCTCGGGCCGCAGCCCCAGCCGCTCCGCGGTCACCGCGTTCGTCGCCCCCGCGGCCACACAGGCCAGGACGTCCAGCTCACGCGGTGCGAGACCCACGTCCCCGGCCGGTGTGCGGGGGGCCAGGAGCCCGCAGGCGTCCAGCAGCTCGGCCCGCAGCGCCGGGTCGCTGATCCGCGGCGCCAGGGCGCGCAGGGCCGCGTGCGCCTCCCGCACCTGCTCCCGGCCCACGGGATCGGCCGTACGGGCCGTCCGCGAGGCCTCCACCAGCCCCAGCGCCTCGTCCCGCACCACCAGCGCCTGCTCCACGTCCCGCGCCGCGTCCACCACCGCGCCCAGCGTGCGGTCGCCCAGCGGCTGGGCGGTGCGCAGCGCGCCGTAGAGCACGCCCCGCACCCGGCGCCGTACGACCACCGGCACCGCCACGATCGCCCGCAGCCCCTCGGCGGCGACCGGCAGGTCGTACTCGTGGCTGATCTGCCGTGAGGAGGAGTAGTCCGTCACCGCGCACGGGCGGGCCAGAGCGACCGCCCTGCCGCCCAGGCCGCTGCCGGCGACCACCGCGAGCGAGCGGAGCGAGGCCGTGGCCGTGCCGCTCAGTTCACTGATGCGTATCCGCGGCCGCCCCGGCTCCACCAGCCCGCCGAAGGCGACGGGCAGCCCCGTCGTCCGGCGCAGCCGCGCCAGCGCACCGCGAATCTCCACCGTCCCGGCCGTGTCCACCGCCACGCGTTCGTCCCTTCGGTGCAGCGCACACCCCCGTTCGGGGGTAGTGAGACCTGCATCACGGATTACACGATGGCAGAGAGCCGCCCGGCAATGGTCCGGCACAGAGGAGAAGACATGACGACGGCCGCCTTCCGCAGCGCGCGGGACTTCCTGGTGCAGCATCGCGAGGACTACGCGACGGCCTACGACGGCTTCCGCTGGCCCCGCCCCGACCGTTTCAACTGGGCCCTCGACTGGTTCGACGCCATTGCCGAAGGGAACGACCGGACCGCCCTGCACATCGTCGAGGAGGACGGCAGCGAGGTCCGGCTCTCCTTCGCCCAGATGTCCGAACGCTCGGACCGCGCCGCCAACTGGCTGCGCGCGCAGGGCGTGGGCGCCGAGGACCGCGTCCTCGTCATGCTCGGCAACCAGGCCGAGCTGTGGGAGACGGCCCTCGCGGCGATGAAGCTCCGCGCCGTCGTCATCCCGGCCACCCCGCTGCTGGGCCCCGCCGATCTGCGCGACCGCGTCGAGCGCGGCCGGGTCCGCCATGTGCTCGTACGGGCCGAGGACGCCGACAAGTTCGACGACGTGCCCGGCGGCTACACCCGGATCGCGGTCGGCGGCGCCCCTCGTGGCTGGCGGCGCTACGAGGACGCCTACGCCGCCTCCCCGCAGTTCACGCCCGACGGCGAGACCCGCGCCGACGACCCGCTGATGCTCTACTTCACCTCCGGCACCACCGCCCGCCCCAAGCTGGTCGAGCACACCCACACCTCGTACCCGATCGGGCACCTGGCCACCATGTACTGGATCGGTCTGCTCCCCGGTGACGTGCACCTGAACATCTCCTCGCCCGGCTGGGCCAAGCACGCCTGGTCCAACCTCTTCGCGCCGTGGAACGCGGAGGCGACCGTCTTCATCCACAACTACACGCGCTTCGACGCGGCCCGGCTGATGGCGGAGATGGACCGTGCGGGCGTCACCACCTTCTGCGCCCCGCCGACGGTCTGGCGGATGCTCATCCAGGCCGACCTGACCCAGCTGCGGACCCCGCCGCGCGAGGTGGTGGCCGCGGGGGAGCCGCTCAACCCCGAGGTCATCGAGCAGGTGCGCCGGGGCTGGGGCGTCACCATCCGGGACGGCTTCGGGCAGACCGAGACGGCGGTCCAGGTGTCCAACAGCCCCGGCCAGCCGCTGAAGACCGGCTCCATGGGACGGCCCAGCCCCGGCTACCGGGTGGAACTGCTCGACCCGGTGAGCGGCGCGCCCGGCGCCGCCGAGGGCGAGATCGCCCTCGACCTGTCGGCCCGGCCCGTCGGCCTGATGACCGGCTACCACGGCGACGCCGACCGTACGGCGGAGGCGATGGCCGGCGGCTACTACCGCACCGGGGACGTCGCCTCGCGGGACGAGGACGGCTACCTGACGTACATCGGCCGCAGCGACGACGTCTTCAAGGCCTCCGACTACAAGATCAGCCCCTTCGAGCTGGAGAGCGCAATGCTGGAGCACGAGGCGGTGGCCGAGGCGGCCGTCGTGCCCGCTCCGGACGAGTTGCGGCTGGCGGTTCCCAAGGCGTACGTCGTGCTCGCGCACGGGTGGGAGCCCGGACCCGACACGGCGAAGGTGCTCTTCGAGCACTCCCGCCAGGTCCTCGCCCCCTACAAGCGGGTGCGCCGCCTGGAGTTCGCGCCGCTGCCCAAGACCGTCTCCGGCAAGATCCGCCGGATCGAGCTGCGCGAGGCCACGGCCGCCGGCTCGGACGCCGAGTACCGCGAGGAGGACTTCCGGTGAGCTCGTACAGCCATGGGACCAGTGGCACCCCACTGCTCGGCGACACGATCGGCGCCAACCTGGACCGGGCGGTGGCGAGTTGGCCGGACCGCGAGGCGCTCGTGGACGTGCCGTCGGGGCGGCGCTGGACCTACGCCCGATTCGCCGCCGACGTCGACGAGTTGGCGTACGCGCTGCTCGCGAGCGGTGTCGCCAAGGGCGACCGGGTGGGCATCTGGGCGGTCAACTGTCCCGAGTGGGTGCTGGTCCAGTACGCCACCGCCCGCATCGGCGCGATCATGGTGAACATCAACCCTGCGTACCGCACCCATGAGGTCGAGTACGTCCTCAACCAGGCCGGGGTCTCCCTGCTCTTCGCCTCCGTCGGTCACAAGAGCAGCGACTACCGGGCGATGGTGGAGGAAGTACGCGGCAGGTGCCCGCAGTTGAGGGAGACCGTGTTCATCGGGGACCCGAGCTGGACGGCGCTCGTCGCGCGCGGGACCCCGGTGCCGTACGAGGAACTGTCCTGCGACGACCCCATCAACATCCAGTACACCTCGGGCACGACGGGCTTCCCCAAGGGGGCGACCCTCTCCCACCACAACATCCTCAACAACGGTTACTTCGTGGGCGAGATGATCGCCTACACCGAGCAGGACCGGGTCTGTGTCCCGGTGCCCTTCTACCACTGCTTCGGCATGGTCATGGGCAACCTGGCGGCCACCTCCCACGGCGCCTGCGTGGTGATCCCGGCCCCGTCCTTCGACCCGAAGGCCACGCTGGAGGCGGTCCAGCAGGAGCGCTGCACCTCGCTGTACGGCGTACCGACCATGTTCATCGCGGAGTTGAACCTCCCCGACTTCGCGACCTACGACCTCTCCTCCCTCCGCACCGGGATCATGGCGGGCTCGCCCTGCCCGGTGGAGGTGATGAAGCGGGTGGTCGGCGAGATGAACATGGCCGAGGTGTCGATCTGTTACGGCATGACGGAGACCTCGCCGGTCTCCACCCAGACCCGGCGCGACGACGACCTGGAACACCGCACGGGTACGGTCGGCCGCGTCCTGCCGCACGTCGAGGTGAAGGTCGTCGACCCGGCCGGTGTGACACAACCCCGTGGTGTGGCAGGGGAGTTGTGCACCCGCGGCTACAGCGTGATGCTCGGCTACTGGAACGAGCCGGCGAAGACCGCCGAGTCCGTCGACGCCGGGCGCTGGATGCACACCGGGGACCTCGCGGTGATGCGGGAGGACGGGTACGTCGAGATCGTCGGCCGGATCAAGGACATGATCATCCGGGGTGGCGAGAACATCTACCCGCGCGAGATCGAGGAGTTCCTCTACGCCCATCCGAAGATCGCGGACGTCCAGGTGGTCGGCGTGCCGCACGAGCGCTACGGCGAGGAGGTGCTGGCCTGTGTCATCGCGCGCGACTCGGCCGATCCGCCGACCCTGGAGGATCTGCGGGCCTTCTGCGACGGGCGGTTGGCCCACTACAAGGTGCCGAGCCGGCTGCGGGTGCTGGAGTCCTTCCCGATGACGGTGTCCGGGAAGGTACGGAAGATCGAGCTGCGCGAGACGTACGCGGCGGGTTAGAGCGGGGGCTGGGCAGGTCTGGGTGGTCTTCGCCAAGGCCTGAGCGGGTTGGGCGAAGTCCGCTGCGGTTCGGCCGCGCCCCGAACGGGCGCGGGGCTGTGCCGATGTGCGGCTGCCGCCGCGCGGGCGCGACCGGCCACGACGGCGCCGCAGCCGAACGACGGCACCTCACCGCTCAGCCGGCGGAGCGCTCAGTCCCGGCGCATGCACACCCTGGGCCAGCGGTCGAGGCCGAGCCCTGCCTCATGGGCGCGGATCTTCCGTAGCCCCGGGGTGAGCTCGGCCTCCTCCAGGACCCGGAAGCCGAGGCGCTCGTAGTACGGGGCGTTCCACGGGACCGCGGTGAAGGTGGTCAGCGTGAGGCCGCTCAGCCCCTCCTCGCGGGCGCGCTCGCCGGCGTACGAGAGCAGGGTCCGGCCGATACGGCGGTGCGCGAAGCCGGGGTGGACCGAGACCTGCTCGATGTGCAGGGCGCCGTCCACGGGCTCGGCGACGAGGTAGGCGACGGGCCGTTCCGCACCGTCGGCGGCGACCCAGGCGCGGCCGGCCCGGCGGTACTCCTCCAGGACGTCCAGGGACGGCGGCTCGTCGTCGGCGATCGCCGCCATCCCGAGGTCACGGAAGGGGGCGCCGGCGGCGCGCTCGATGCCCTGGAGGGCGGGGAGTTCGGCGGCCGTGGCGGGGCGGATGCGCATCCGGCGAGTATGGCGGAGGGGACGGGGGTGGCGCCCTGCTGATTCCACGGCGGCCCCGAGCGGCCGAGCCCGCGGGGGCGCGCGAGCGGCGATCGGGGGGTCTGTCCGCACCTCGCCCGCGGAACCGCGGCAGGTGACGACGTCCGTCCCTGGGCCGAATCCGCCGACCACGCGGGCACGGCCCGGTCCGACCGCCTGGCCCAGTCCGGCTCGGCCGTCCAGCGCGGCGCCCAGTCCGGCTCGGCCGCTCAGCTTCGTCCAGCCCGGCCGCCCAGTCCGGCCCCGCTCGCCCCGCCACCGGCTACGTGCCCGTCGAGTCCAGTTCGTCCGCCAGGCTGTTCACCGGCTGCGGGGTGCCCGTCAGGTCGAGGACGAACAAGGGGACCCGCAGGGAGTCGGCCACCGCGCGGGCCTGGGTGGCGTAGCCGGCCAGGGAGAAGTAGACGCAGGTCGCGGACTCCGTCATGGCCGTGAGCCACAGGCATTCCACGTCCCGGAGGGAAGCCGGGCGGACGGTCGGGTCGACCTGGGCCAGGAGGCCGCGGGCGGCCAGGCCGATGCCGTTCGGCGGGCGTTGGTCGGCGCGGCGGATGTCGCGGTAGCCGAGCCAGCGCAGATACAGGGCGGCGGCCGTGACCGCGTCGCGCGCGGTGCGGATCGTCACGGGCTGGAAGGCCCGCCGCGGGGAGGGCTCGACGCGCTCGACGGCGGCGCCCGCCGTGACCGGGATCCGCAGCACCGTCCCGCACGGACAGCCCAGCTCCGGATGCGGCCACTCGCCCCGGCGGCCGCAGGAGGCGCACAGCACCGTGACCCAGTCGTCCTCCCAGGAGCGGTGCGAGACCGCCGTCGCCCGGGCACGCGGATCCAGCGGCGGCACCACGGGTGCGCCGCAGGCACACGGATACTCCGGCGCCGTGAAGAGGTGTTCGCGCCGGCAGACCGGGCAGCGCACCGCCACGCTCTCGGACATGGAGCCCATCGTCCTCCAGGAGACCCCCGCTTGTCCGTCTCTTGACGACTCTTGACGACCTACTCCTCCCCACCTACATTGTTTCCAGATAGTAGAAACTACTTTCCGCATCACGGAAGTACTCGCGGCGGGGCGCGACGGGAGTACACGTCCGACAGCCGAAGCAGGAGTACTCAATGGCTCGTATGACCGCTGCCCGCGCGGCAGTCGAGATCCTCAAGCGCGAAGGCGTCAGCAACGCGTTCGGCGTGCCGGGCGCGGCGATCAACCCCTTCTACGCGGCGCTCAAGGCCTCCGGCGGGATCGACCACACCCTCGCCCGCCATGTCGAGGGCGCCTCGCACATGGCCGAGGGGTACACCCGTACCCATCCCGGGAACATCGGTGTCTGCATCGGGACCTCCGGTCCGGCCGGCACCGACATGATCACCGGTCTGTACTCCGCGATCGGTGACTCGATCCCGATCCTGTGCATCACCGGCCAGGCGCCGACCGCGCTGCTCCACAAAGAGGACTTCCAGGCCGTCGACATCGCCTCGATCGCGGGGCCGGTGACCAAGATGGCCGTCACCGTCCTGGAGGCCGCGCAGGTTCCCGGCGTCTTCCAGCAGGCCTTCCACCTCATGCGCTCCGGGCGTCCCGGGCCGGTCCTCATCGACCTGCCGATCGACGTCCAGCTGACCGAGATCGAGTTCGACCCGGAGACGTACGAGCCGCTCCCCGTCTACAAGCCGGCCGCGAGCCGGGCCCAGATCGAGAAGGCCCTGACCTTCCTCCTGGAGTCCGAGCGACCGCTGATCGTCGCCGGCGGCGGCATCATCAACGCCGACGCCTCCGACCTGCTGGTCGAGTTCGCCGAACTCACCGACACCCCGGTCGTGCCCACCCTGATGGGCTGGGGCACCATCCCGGACGACCACCGGCTCAACGCCGGCATGGTCGGCCAGCAGACCGGTCACCGCTACGGCAACGCCACGTTCCTGGAGTCGGACTTCGTCCTCGGCATCGGCAACCGCTGGGCCAACCGGCACACCGGCTACAAGCTGGACGTGTACCGCGAGGGCCGCAAGTTCGTCCACGTCGACATCGAGCCGACCCAGATCGGCAAGATCTTCGCCCCGGACTACGGCATCGCCTCCGACGCCAGGGCCGCCCTCGCACTCTTCGTCGAGGTCGCGCGCGAGCTCAAGGCGGCCGGCAAGCTGCCCGACCGCTCCGCGTGGGTCGCCTCGCACCTGGAGCGCAAGGGCTCCCTGCACCGTCGTACGCACTTCGACAACGTGCCCATGAAGCCGCAGCGCGTCTACGAGGAGATGAACAAGGCGTTCGGGCCCGACACCCGCTACGTCACCACCATCGGCCTCTCCCAGATCGCCGGCGCGCAGATGCTGCACGTCTACAAGCCGCGCCACTGGATCAACTGCGGCCAGGCGGGCCCGCTCGGCTGGACCATCCCCGCCGCCCTCGGCGTCGCCACCGCGGATCCGGAGACCCAGGTCGTCGCACTCTCCGGCGACTACGACTTCCAGTTCATGATCGAGGAGCTGGCGGTCGGCGCGCAGCACCGCATCCCGTACGTCCATGTCCTCGTCAACAACGCCTACTTGGGCCTGATTCGCCAGGCGCAGATCGGTCTGGACATCAACTTCCAGGTCAACCTGGAGTTCGAGAACCAGAACTCGCCCGAGCTGGGCGTGTACGGCGTCGACCACGTCAAGGTCGCCGAGGGCCTCGGCTGCAAGGCCATCCGCGTGACCGAGCCCGACCAGCTCCTGCCGGCCTTCGAGGAGGCCAAGAAGCTGGCCGCGCAATACCGGGTGCCGGTCGTCGTCGAGGCGATCCTGGAGCGCGTGACCAACATCGCGATGAGCCCGACCGCCGACATCAGCGCGGTCAAGGAGTTCGAGGACATCGCGACCGAGGACTGGCACGCGCCCACCGCGATCATCCCGATCAAGGGCTGATCGAGCGCACGGCATCACCGCATCACCGCTCAGCTGAAGGGGCGGCCCGACCGGGAAGGTCGGGCCGCCCCTTCGGTGTGTCTCCGTAGGCGGGATCAGCTCTGTGGGCGCTGGTGGTGCTCATGATGCTGGTGGTGCTCGTGGTGTTCGGACAGGCCCGGCCAGTCGTCCGGGCCGCCGCCCTGCCATTCGACGATGTCGCTCACCTCGACCTCGACCACGTCGAGGTCGGCGAGGCGCAGCAGCTCCACGACATCGTCCAGATGGGAGGCGACGCCGAGGTTGTGGTCGTCCGCGGTGACCCGCCGGGAGCCGTCCAGGGCCGGCGAGTGCACCACGACATGCGGGTGGTGCGCGGGATGTGCCATGCCTCCAGCGTCCTGCGCGGAAGCCGGGTACGCACCCCGGAGACGGCAAAGAGCGCCTGACACGGGACCGTCCGTGTCAGGCGCTCTTCGGCTGTACTGGGACCGCGGCGGCGGCGACGGAGCCGGGGCGCCCTTCCCTCAGGTCGAGAAGGGGGTCCGGTCCTTCACCACCGCACTGGCTCGCTCGCCGCCGCGGTCCGCACCCTGCCCGTGCCCCGTACCGAGGACCACCCCTCATCCGGGTCTCCCGGCGTTCGGGCGCGAGCAGGGAGCTCTTCTCCCGGTGAGGCTCAGTCCTCGCGCAGGGCGCGGACCGCCTCCTCCACACGCCTGCCGTACTCCGGGTCGGCGGCGTGGAAGTGGGCCAGGTTCTTCTCGATCACGTCGTCGCGGGAGACCTGGGAGAGGCCACCGGCGATGTTCGCGACCAGACGGGACTTCTCGTCCTCGGACATCAGGCGGTACAGCTCGCCGGCCTGGAAGAAGTCGTCGTCCTTGGTGTGCCGCGGGGCCTCGTGGGTGCCCGTCCAGCCGTGGAGGGCCAGCGGCGCCGACAGCGGGCGGCCGGTCTCGGCAGGGCCGTCGTAGGAGTTCGGCTCGTAGTTCTTCGCGCCGCGGCCCTGCGGGTTGGTGGCCATGAGGCCGTCACGGCCGTAGTTCCGCGCGGTCGTGGCCTTCGGGGCGTTCACCGCGAGCAGGGTGTGGTTGACGCCCAGGCGGTAGCGGTGGGCGTCCGCGTAGGCGAACAGCCGGCCCTGGAGCATCTTGTCCGGCGAAGGGCCGATGCCCGGCACGAAGTTGTTGGGGGAGAACGCGGCCTGCTCGACCTCGGCGAAGACGTTGTCCGGGTTGCGGTCGAGGACCAGGCGGCCCACGCGCTGGAGCGGGTGGTCCTGGTGCGGCCACACCTTGGTGAGGTCGAAGGGGTTGAAGCGGTAGTCCGCAGCCTCGGCCGCCGGCATGACCTGGACGTAGAGGGTCCAGGAGGGGTTCACCCCGCGCTCGATGGCCTGGAGCAGGTCCGTCTGGTGCGAGTTGGCGTCCTTGCCGGCGAGCTCGGCGCCCTGCTCGGCGGAGAGGGAGCGCACACCCTGGTTGGTCTTGAAGTGGTACTTGACGAAGAAGGCCTCGCCCTCGGCGTTCGTCCACTGGTAGGTGTGCGAGCCGTAACCGTTCATGTGGCGGTACGACGCCGGGATGCCGCGGTCGCCCATCAGCCAGGTGATCTGGTGCGTGGCCTCGGGGGCGTGCGCCCAGAAGTCCCAGACGTTGTCCGGCTCCTGCCTGCCCGTGAAGGGGTCGCGCTTCTGCGAGTGGATGAAGTCCGGGAACTTGATCGGGTCCTTGATGAAGAACACCGGGGTGTTGTTGCCGACGAGGTCGTAATTGCCCTCCTCGGTATAGAACTTGAGGGCGAAGCCGCGCGGGTCGCGCACCGCGTCCGCACCGCCGAGCGAGTCGGCCACGGTCGAGAAGCGCAGGAAGACCTCGGTGCGCTTGCCCACACTGCTCAGGAAGTCGGCGTACGTGAAGCCGGTGACGTCGTCGGTCACCTCGAAGTAGCCGTACGCGCCGGAGCCGCGGGCGTGCACCACGCGCTCCGGGATGCGCTCACGGTTGAAGCGGGCGAGCTTCTCCAGCAGGTGCTGGTCCTGGAGGAGGAGCGGACCGCCGGCGCCGGCGGAGGCGGAGTTCTGGTTGTCGGCGACCGGGGCGCCGGACTCGGTGGTGAGCACGCGCTGCGACATCGTGGACCTTCCGTGCGGGTGTCAGCGGAAAACCATTTCCGCTTTGTGGAGCCTAGAAGTAGGGGTTCTGGGCGTCAACAGTTTGTTGAAGTGGATTCCGGGCCGCGGCACCGCCTGGGCGCGACAGGACAGTTGTCAGCGGCACCGCGGCCCGGAAGTCTCAGAGCTGAGCGCCCGACAGGCGCTCGACCGCACGCAGCAGCGCGGAGTGGTCCAGGCCTCCGTCGCCCTGTGCGCGCAGCGACGCGACCAGCTGGGCGACGACCGCGCCGACGGGCAGGGCCGCGCCGACGTTGCGGGCGGCGTCGGTGACGATGCCCATGTCCTTGTGGTGCAGGTCGATGCGGAAGCCCGGCTTGAAGTCGCGGCTGAGGAAGTTGTCCTTCTTGCGCGTCAGCACGGTCGAGCCCGCGAGACCGCCGTTCAGGACGTCCAGTGCGGCCTTGAGGTCCACGCCGGACTTCTCCAGGAAGACCACGGCCTCGGCGCACGCCTGGATGTTCACGGCGACGATCAGCTGGTTGGCGGCCTTCACGGTCTGGCCCGAGCCGTGCGGACCGCACAGCACGATGGTCTTGCCGAGGGCTTCGAGGATCGGCTTCGCGGTGTCGAAGTCCGCCTGCCCGCCGCCGACCATGATGGACAGCACGGCCTCGATCGCACCGGCCTCGCCGCCGGACACCGGGGCGTCCAGGACGCGGATGCCCTTGCCCTCGGCGGCCTTCGCGAGGTCGACCGAGGTCTGCGGGGTGATCGAGGACATGTCGATCAGCAGGGCGCCGGACTTCGCGTTCTCCAGGATGCCCGCGGGGCCGTAGGCGATGGCCTCGACCTGCGGGGAGGCGGGGACCATCGTGATGACGACGTCGGCGTCCTTCACGGCCTCGGCGATCGAGGAGGCGGCCGTACCACCGGCGGCGGCCAGGCGGTCCAGCTTGTCCTGTTCGAGGGTGAAGCCGGTGACGTCGTAGCCCGCCTTGATGAGGTTCTCGGACATGGGGGAGCCCATGATGCCGAGGCCGATCCACGCGATCTTGGGGAGGTTGCTCATGATGGGGGTGCCTTTCACGTGAAGGGGGTCAGCGGGACAGCCAGTCGAAGGCCTCGGCGCTCGGGTGGTCGCCCGGCTTGTACTCGAGGCCGACCCAGCCGTCGTAACCCGCCTTCCTCAGCTGGTCGAGGAGGTCCTCCAGCGGCAGCGTCCCCGTGCCCGGAGCGCCACGGCCCGGGTTGTCGGCGATCTGCACGTGCCCGGTCCTCGCGGCGAACTCCTCGATCACCGCCGGCAGGTCCTCGCCGTTCATGGACAGGTGGTAGAGGTCCATGAGGAAGCGCGCGTTGTCCAGCCCCGTCGCCTCGTTGACCTTGTCGACGATCGCGACCGCGGCCGGTGCCGACACCAGCGGGTACAGCGGTGACTCGGGCTTGTTCAGCGCCTCGATCAGCAGGATCGCGCCGATCCGGTCGGCCGCCCGCGCCGCGAGGACCAGGTTCTCCAGCGCGAGCGCGTCCTGCTCGGCCGGGTCCACGCCCTCGACGCGGTTGCCGTACAGGGCGTTGAGCGCCTTGGCGCCCAGCGACTGCGCGAAGTCCGCGGCCACGTCGATGTTGGCGCGGAACCGCTCCGACTCCTCGCCCGGGAGCGACAGGGCGCCACGGTCCGGGCCCGGCAGCCGGCCGGCGTAGAAGTTCAGGCCGGTGAGCTGGACGCCCGCGTCCTCGATCGCCTTCTTCAGGGCGTCGAGCTCGGACCGCTCGGGGGTGGGGGAGTCGATCCAGGGCCACCACAGCTCGACCGCGGTGAAGCCGGCCGCGGCGGCGGCCGCGGGGCGCTCCAGGAGCGGGAGTTCCGTGAAGAGGATCGACAGGTTGACGTTGAAGCGCTGCTCTGCGAATCCCATGGGCCGCTGCGCTCCCTTCCGTGTCGAGTGATTCCGTATTGCGGAAGTTGGTTTCTGCTTAATGGAAGATTGCCGTCGTGTGTCACCGCTTGTCAAGAGGGGTCGGCGGAAGTCCGTGCCGCGCGTTAGGTTGTGCGCGTGCGATTGAGAGTGGAGTTCACGACCGAGCCGTTCGACCTGGACGAGGCGCCCGCGCACGCGGTCGCGGCCCGTGAGGTGGTCGAGAGTGCCGAGCTCGACGCGGTGGACGTCGGCCCGTTCGGCAACACCGCGGAAGGCGGCGCCGACGCCGTGCTCACCGCTGTCGACGCGCTGCTGCGCAGGAGTCTGGCGGCCGGAGCCACCCGGATCTCCCTCCAGGTCAATGTGATCGACGGGGAGGGTGGAAAGTGAACGAGGGGCCCTTCATCGCGGCCGTCAAGCCGCTGGTCGACGCCATGGGCGGGGAGATGGTCCCGCCCGACGAGGCCGGCCCTGACGACGTCGTGCTCTCCTGGGAGGGCGCGGACGTGGTCGCCGTACGCCTGCCGCAGCTCGCGGACTCCCTCGATCACATCCTCGCCGCCATGGAGCGCAAGCAGGGCAAGCCGCTGGCCGACCTGGACCGCAAGGCCAAGCAGGAGGTCGTACGGATATTGGAGGCGCGTGGCGCCTTCTCCGTGCGTCATGGCGTGGAGACCGTGGCGAGCGCGCTCGGGGTGAGCCGCTTCACGGTCTACAACTACCTCAACCGTGACAAAGGTGTCTGACCTGCACCTCCCGGGGCTTCGTAACCCCGAATTTTCAACAAAGTGTTGACGTGGTGTTGCGGAGGGCGTTAGCTAACGGCAGCCCGCTTCAGTACGAAGGCCGTTCGCGGCCACGGAGGCTCCCGTGACTTCGACTTCCACGCCGCCGGGCCTTACCCGGTTCAACGTTCTTGAGGAGCACGCGGCCTTCGCCGCCCTCCACGAGGCGTGTGCCTCCACGGCATGGGCGAAGCGGCTGCTCGCCGCCCGCCCCTATCCCGCCGTCGACGCCCTCTACACCGCCAGCGACGCCGCCATGGCCGAGCTGACCACGGCGGACCTGGAGGAGGCGATGGCCGGACACCCGCCCATCGGCCGCCCCAAGGAGGGCGACCCGACCTCGGCGCGGGAGCAGCGCGGCATGGCCGGCGCCTCCGATGACCTCAAGGCGGAGATGCTCGAACTGAACCTGGCCTACCAGGACAGGTTCGGCCATGTCTTCCTCATCTGCGCCACCGGCCGGACCGGCGAGCAGATGCGCGACGCGGTCAAGGAACGGATCGGGAACGCGCCGGAGCAGGAGCGGGAGATCATCCGCACCGAACTGGGCAAGATCAACCGTATCCGGCTCGCCCGACTCGTCGAAGAGGACTGACGCAGCATGAGCACCAGCACCACCGCCTCGGTGTCCACGCACATCCTGGACACCAGCATCGGCCGCCCCGCCGAGGGCGTCGCCGTCCAGCTCGCCGCCCGCTCGGGCCGGGGCGCCGAGTGGCGGGCGCTCGGCGGCTCCGCGACCGACGTGGACGGGCGGTGCAAGGACCTTCCGGACCTGCCGGAGGGAACCACCCACGTACGGCTCGACTTCGCCGTCGAGGCGTACTTCGAGAAGAAGCAAGCCGATGCGCAGCAGGACGCCCCCGCGAACCGGGACAGCGGTGCCGTGTTCTTCCCCGAGGTGGCCATCACCTTCGCCGTGAGGCCCGGGGAGCACTACCACGTACCGCTGCTGCTCAACCCGTTCGGCTACTCCGTTTACCGAGGGAGCTAGCAGACATGCCCACGATCCTGGGACAGAACCAGTACGGCAAGGCCGAGAACCGAGTCGTAAAGATCACGCGGGACGGCGCCACCCACCACATCAAGGACCTGAACGTGTCCGTCGCGCTGAGCGGCGACATGGACGAGGTCCACTACTCCGGCTCCAACGCCCACGTCCTGCCGACCGACACCACCAAGAACACGGTGTACGCGTTCGCCAAGGAGCACGGCATCGAGTCCGCCGAGCAGTTCGGCATCCACCTCGCCCGGCACTTCGTGACGTCGCAGGAGCCGATCAAGGTCGCGCGGATCCGGATCGAGGAGTACGCCTGGGAGCGCATCGCCGCCTCCGACGCCAACTCCCGGTTCATCGGCGCGGACGAGGTCAAGCACTCCTTCGTCCGCAAGGGCCAGGAGACCCGGGTCACCCAGATCACCTACGACGGTGAGAAGTGGGAGGTCGTCTCCGGCCTCAAGGACCTCGTCGTGATGAACTCGACCAACTCCGAGTTCTGGGGCTACGTCAAGGACAAGTACACGACGCTCCAGGAGGCGTACGACCGCATCCTGGCCACCCAGGTCTCCGCGCGCTGGCGGTTCAACTGGACCGACGACGAGCAGCGGATGCCCAACTGGGAGAAGTCCTACGAGCAGACGCGGAAGCACATGCTCCAGGCCTTCGCCGAGACCTACTCGCTCTCCCTCCAGCAGACCCTGTACCAGATGGGTTCGCGGATCATCAACAACCGCAGCGAGATCGACGAGGTCCGCTTCTCCCTCCCGAACAAGCACCACTTCCTCGTGGACCTGGAGCCGTTCGGGCTGAAGAACGACAACGAGGTGTACTTCGCCGCCGACCGGCCCTACGGCCTGATCGAGGCGACGATCCTGCGGGACGGCTGCGAGCCGAAGATCCCGGTGGACCTCACCAACCTCTGAGCACCACCTTGCGGCACCCGCGGCCCGCCTGGGCGGGCCGCGGCACTCAAATCCCCGGGTCCTGCCGTGCCCTCTCCACTGAGCGAAAAGGACGACATCATGGCAGCAGCCCAGCGCATCGTCATCGAGAACTGTTCGATCGCGACCGTCGACGCCAACGACACCGAGTACGCCGGCGGTTACGTCGTCATCGCCGACAACCGCATCGAGGCGCTCGGCGAGGGCAGGGCCCCCGAGGGCCTGGAGCACGTCGTACGCCGTATCGACGCCACCGGCCATCTGGTGACCCCCGGTCTGGTCAACACCCACCACCACTTCTACCAGTGGATCACCCGGGGTCTGGCCACCGACCACAACCTCTTCGACTGGCTCGTCGCCCTGTACCCGACCTGGGCGCGCATCGACGAGCAGATGACGTACTCGGCCGCGCAGGGCTCGCTGGGCATGATGGCCCGCGGCGGTGTCACCACCGCGATGGACCACCACTACGTCTTCCCGCGGGGCTCCGGCGACCTGTCCGGGTCGATCATCCGCGCCGCCCGAGAGATGGGCGTCCGCTTCACCCTCGCCCGCGGCTCCATGGACCGCAGCGAGAAGGACGGCGGCCTGCCCCCGGACTTCGCCGTCGAGACCCTGGACGGCGCCCTCGCCGCGACCGAGGCCACCGTGAAGGAGCACCACGACTCCTCCTTCGACGCCATGACCCAGGTGGCCGTCGCCCCCTGCTCGCCCTTCTCCGTCTCCACCGAACTCCTGCGCCAGGGTGCCGAGTTGGCCCGCCGTCTCGGCGTGCGCCTGCACACCCACGGCTCGGAGACCGTCGAGGAGGAGCAGTTCTGCAAGGAACTGTTCGGCATGGGCCCGACCGACTACTTCGAGTCCACCGGCTGGCTCGGCGAGGACGTGTGGATGGCGCACTGCGTCCACATGAACGACTCCGACATCGCCG
This sequence comes from Streptomyces sp. S3(2020), assembly GCF_013044505.1. GTDB lineage: Bacteria > Actinomycetota > Actinomycetes > Streptomycetales > Streptomycetaceae > Streptomyces. The sequence goes on from NZ_JABERD010000163.1 coordinate 16,451, forward strand.
CCTTCGCCCGGACGAAGACGGGTGTGGCCCACTGCCCTTCGTCGAACGCCCGGCTGGCCGCCGGTATCGCACGGGTCCCGGACATGCTGAAGGCCGGCGTCCCGGTCGGCCTCGGTGTCGACGGCACCGCGTCCAACGAGTCGGGCGAGCTGCACACCGAGCTGCGCAACGCGCTCCTCATCAACCGCCTCGGCGCCCACCGCGAGGCCGCCCTGAACGCCCGCCAGGCCCTGCGCCTGGGCACGTTCGGCGGCGCCCAGGTCCTGGGCCGTGCGAGCCAGATCGGCTCCCTGGAGCCGGGCAAGCTCGCCGACCTGGTGCTGTGGAAGCTGGACACCCTCGCCCACGCCTCCATCGCCGACCCGGTCACCGCGCTGGTCTTCGGCGCGGCCGCCCCGGTCACCGCCTCCTTCGTCAACGGCCGCCAGATCGTGGAGGACAACCGTCTGCTGCACGTCGACGAGGACGCGATCGCACGCTCCACGCGCGAGCAGGCGCGGCGCCTGGCGAAGATCGCCGGGCACTGAACACCGTACTGAAGTACGGCACTTGACTCCGGCCGGGAGGGACGGCTCCTGGCCGGCAGCCGTGAACCCGAGCGGGGTTCATGGCGGCCGTGTCCGGGGCGTGCGCCACACGCGTGCGCCCCGGAACGGTCTCCGTCGCCCCTTTTGAGGGGAACCGTCCCACTCCCCGGTCCCGCACGACCGCGCACCACCTCCAAGAAACCCACGTCAGAGCCGACGTGTTAGCTGACCCGGAGGAACCGCCGTGACCGCCCACCCCGTGGACGAAAAACTCCCCGCACTCAAAATGGCCACCACCGGCCTTCAACACGTGGCAGCCATGTACGCGGGAGTCGTGGCCCCGCCCCTGATCGTCGGCGCGGCCATCGGCCTCACCGGCACCGAACTCACCTTCCTGACCGGCGCCTGTCTCTTCACCGCGGGCCTCGCCACCTTCCTCCAGACCCTCGGCGTCTGGAAGATCGGTGCCCGGCTGCCCTTCGTCAACGGCGTCACCTTCGCCGGAGTGGCCCCGATGACCGCGATCGTGGCGTCCACCGACGACAAGTCCGACGCGCTGCCGATCATCTTCGGCGCGGTGATCGTCGCCGGTCTCCTCGGCTTCCTGGCCGCCCCCTTCTTCAGCAGGATGGTCCGCTTCTTCCCGCCGGTCGTCACGGGCACGGTCATCACGCTCATAGGCGTGTCCCTGCTGCCGGTCGCGTTCGGCTGGGCGCAGGGTCCCGACCCGGCGGCGGACGACTACGGTTCGACGACCTGTCTGGGCCTGGCAGGCGCGACGCTCGTGGTCGTGCTCCTGCTGCGCCGCTTCACCCGGGGCTTCGTCAAGCAGATCGCCGTCCTGCTCGGTCTGGTGATCGGCACCCTGGTCGCGATCCCCTTCGGTGTCACCGACTTCGGCCCGGTCGCCGACGCGGACGTGATCGGCTTCCCGACGCCGTTCCACTTCGGTGCCCCGCAGTTCCAGCTCGCCGCGATCGTGTCGATGATCGTGGTGATGGTGGTCTCGATGACCGAATCGACCGCGGACATGCTGGCGTTGGGCGAGATCGTCGACCGCCCGGCCGACGAGAGGACCATCGCGGCGGGCCTGCGCGCCGACACCCTCGGCTCGGCGCTCAGCCCGCTCTTCAACGGCTTCATGTGCAGCGCCTTCGCACAGAACATCGGCCTGGTCGCGATGACGAAGATCCGCAGCCGCTACGTCGTCGCCACCGGCGGCGCCTTCCTGGTGCTGATGGGCCTGTGCCCGATGGCCGCCTCGCTCATCGCCGTCGTACCGCGACCGGTGCTCGGCGGCGCGGGCGTGGTCCTGTTCGGGTCGGTCGCGGCCAGCGGCATCCAGACCCTGGTCCGGGCCGGTCTGGACAAGGACAACAACGTCCTGATCGTCGCCGTCTCGCTGGCCGTCGGCATCATCCCGATCACGGCGCCGGAGTTCTACCACGCGTTCCCCGAGACGGCGAAGATCGTGCTCGACTCGGGGATCTCGACGGGCTGCGTGGCCGCGGTGGTGCTCAACCTGGTCTTCAACCACCTCGGCGAACAGCGCGACGCCCAGGACGTCACGCACCCGATGGAAGCCGGCGAGGAGATCGCGGCGGCGCACTAGCCGATCGTGTAACTGTCCCCGTACACCTTCCACTTGAGCGGTGTGTCCAGGTCGAGATTGCCCTTCTCGAGGAAGACCCGTTGGGCGGTCTCGACCCGGCTCACGTCACTGTGGGCGGCCTCCTGCCTCATCGCCCACACCCGGGCGTCCAGGAAGGCGTGCAGATACGTCTTCTCGCCGCCGCCGTCCGCGGGGGTGTCGGCCTCGCTCCTGGCGCGCTTGCGGATGCCGCCGAAGCTGAGGCTGTCGGTGCCGGGACCGTGCATGACCATCGCGTCGTAGTAGACGAACTGGCCGAGTGTGCCGAGCCCGTCGTTCTTGGCACGCGCGACCGCCGGATCGAAGTAGACGCGGTCCCGCTCGTCGCGCTGCGCCTTGCGGAAGGCCGCCGTCCTCGCCGCCTTGCGCCAGGCCGCGGGGAATCCCGGGTCCAGCCCCTCGTGCGAATCGCTGCCGTCCACCGCCCGCAGCGCCGGCAGATAGCCGGCCAGAGGGTTGTCCGCGTCCCTCTCGGTGTACAGCTCGACCAGCGCCAGCATGTCGCTCGTACCGGAGCAGAAGCCGATGACACCGCCCGTGTAACCGCGGCCGTCCCCGATGTCCTCGATGTACCTGTACTGCGCCTTCCAGTCCAGGGAGGAGTTCTCCGCGCTGGACACCAGCCGCATCGCCAGGTCCTTCTTGTCCGGGTCGTCGAGCCCGGTCGAGGCCGCGGCCTCCGCGGAGGGCCACTGGGTGCTCAACACCGCTGTCCCGAGGGCGGCGAGCACGGTACGGCGGGCGGCTTTTCCGGACAGCAAGGGCACGTCTTCTCCAAGGCAGGCGCTGTGAGCGGCAGTCGAGAGTCGCGCGCCAACTTGGGAAAGCCGTGGGGTGCCCTTAGCAAGTCACTGTGAGTTGCTGTCCGGGCCATGCCATGAGCTGTGCGAACAGCTCCGCCTGCTCGATCGCGTCGTCCAGCGCGTGATGGGTGTGCCGCCGCTTCGGGAGCAGCTCGCTCGGCATGGCGCGCTTCGCCACCGCCCGCAACGGCAGCCCGGCCTTCGTCGCGTACAGCGTCTTCATGTCGAAACAGCCCGAGTGCCCGAAGGGGCTCGCCCCGGTGAAGCGGATCAGGTACCAGTACAGGAACATCCAGTCGTACGACGCCGGATAGCCGCACATCACGGGCTGCGCGTCCGCGCTCACCTTCCGCACCCACCTGCTGAACTCCGCCAGCGCCACGACCGGTTCGGCGCCCCGCGTCCGCAGCCGCTCCCGGTCGAGCCCGCTCACGGCCAGCGCCTCCGGCACGAACTCCTCACTGATCGGCCGGAGTTCACGGTAGAAGGTCCGGTGCTCGGGATCGGCCGGTGTGAACCCGTCGGGGTCCTGCGCTCCGGCGACCGCGGCACCGAGGCTGAGCATGGAGTACGGGCCGGGGATCGGGCCGTCGGCCTCGATGTCGACGGAGATGTAGAGACTGGGCTTGACGCGTCGTGCGGACATGGGAGCGGAGCATCGCAGACCGCGGCCGCCGGCCGCATCCGAATTCAGGGGCGTGGGTTCGCCCGGCAGGGGGTGGCGGCGGGGAGCCGGCCGGTGAAGTACGAGCGGGGTGGGACGCCCATCAGGGCACGGAAGTCGGACGTCATGTGCGACTGGTCGTAGTAGCCGGTGGCGGCGGCGAGTTCGGCCCAGGGCGCGGTCGTGGCATGGGTGAGGACCGCGTGCAGTCGGTCGATGCGGGCGTAGTGCTTGGGGGACAGACCCACGCCTTCCGTGAAGAGGTTGCGCAACTGGCGTTCGCTGACGGCCAGTTCGCGGGCCACCTGGCTGACCGGCCCGGGGGTGCGGCCGATCCGCACCGACATCGCGTCGACCCCGGCCCGCACCAGCTCGGCGCGGCCGGACGTCCTGGTGAGCCGGTCCGGCAGCACGTCCGCCAGATGGGCCACGGCCTCCTCGGGCGCCAGCCACCGCAGCTCACGGCCGAGTTCGCGGGCGGTGCCGCTCGGCAGCTCGTCCAGCGGCACGACCTTCCCGACCAGCGCGACCGCCGGAACACCGAGCAGGGGACGGGCCGTTCCGGGGGCGAGGCGCATCTCCACGCAGGAGGCCAGGGCCTTGCCGTCGTGGTAGGTGGCCCGGACCCGGGGACCGACGGCGAGCACGTCACGGTGCCCGTCCACTCCCACCCGGACGACGACCTTCGTGCCGGCGTCCGGGAGATGGACGAACGCCTCCTCGGGCGGGCCGGCGGCGGCCACGGTGCTGATCCCGGCGATCCAGGGACGCAGGGCCTCGGGCATCGGAAGGGCCTGCTCGGCACGGGAGTTCGTCACCTCTTCACCGTAGACGAGCCGCGCGGTCGCGGGGGCGGACGAACCGTGCCGGAATCTCCAAGAGCCCGGGCCCCTGTCCGGCGCACGGTGGGGACATGATCCTCGTGACCGGTGCCACGGGCACCATCGGCAGTGAACTCGTACGACAGCTCGCCGCACGCGGCGAGAAGGTCCGCGCCCTGACCCGCGACCCGGCCGGGGCCCAGGTGCCGCCGGGGGTGGAGGTGGTACGTGGGGACTACCTCGACCCCGGCTCCCTCCAGGGCGCGACGGCGGGTGTCACGGCCGCGTTCCTGCTGGGCGCGCCCGGTCCGGGCTCGCGGCACGACCAGGCACTGGTGGCGGCGGCGGTCGCGGCGGGCGTCCACCGGCTGGTGAAGCTCTCCGCGATCGGGACGGGCGATCCCGAGGTCGGTCCGTCCGGCGACTGGCATGTGCCCGGTGAGCAGGCGGTACGGGACAGCGGCACCGAGTGGACGATCCTGCGGCCCTCCTCCTTCGCCTCGAACACGCTGAGCTGGGCGCAGGCCGTCGGGCGGGGCGAGCCGGTGCCGAACATGACCGGTGACGGGCTGTCCGGGGTGATCGATCCGCGAGACGTGTCGGAGGTCGCGGCGCGGATCCTGGTCGACGGCGGGCACGGGGAACGCACATACACCCTGACCGGCCCTGAGGCGATCAGCGTCCCCGAACAGGCAGCTGTACTGGCCTCGGTCCTCGGCCGCCCGGTCACCACGCGCGATCTCTCACCGGACGAGACCCGCGACCACCTGCTCACCGCGTGGGGCTTCGACGAGGCCCAGGCGGCGGGGATCCTGGCGGGCACGGCCTTCGTGCGCGGGGGAGGCAACGCGGTCGTCACGGAGGACGCGGCGGAGGTGCTGGGACGGTCGGCCCGGACGTACGGGGAGTGGGCGGAGGACCACCGGCAGGCGTTCGCCGCGGGGTGACGGGGCCCGCCCCTTGCGCGGCGCGGTACTCGCGCCGCGCAAGGGGCGCGGGGAACTGCGCGATCAGCCCCCCCACCGGCCCGCGGGTTCATCAGCGGTCCTCCCCTGGTCCTACTGC
>NZ_JABERD010000164.1 GCF_013044505.1 Streptomyces sp. S3(2020)
CGGGGGCGCGGGGCGGTACAAAGGGGCGCGCCCGCCGCGTGGGGCCGACAAGCCACCGGCGACCCGCACCCTCACCAAGGGCAGCAGCCCCCAACCCATTGGGCACCCGCCCACCACCCCATGCCACCCTTGACCCATGCCCGAAGGAGACACCGTCTGGCAAGCCGCGCACCGCCTGCACACCGCCCTCGCCGGCAAGGCACTCACCCGCAGCGACCTCCGCGTCCCCAAGTACGCCACGGCCGACCTCACGGGCCGGACCGTCCTGGACGTCACCCCCCGCGGCAAACACCTGCTCACCCGTATCGAGGGCGGCCTGACCCTCCACTCTCACCTGAAGATGGACGGCTCCTGGAAGGTGTACGCCACGGACCAGCGCTGGACCGGCGGCCCCACCCACCAGATCCGCGCGATCCTCGGCACCGCCGACCGCACGGCCGTCGGCTACCGCCTCCCCGCCCTGGAACTCCTGCGCACCACCGACGAGCCCCGCGCCGTGGGCCACCTCGGCCCCGACCTCCTGGGCCCCGACTGGGACCCGGACCGCGCCCTCGCCAACCTCCTCCAGGACCCGGCCCGCCCCCTCGGCGAGGCGCTCCTCGCCCAGCGCAACCTCGCCGGCATCGGCAATGTCTACAAGAGCGAGCTCTGCTTCCTTCTCGGCGTCACCCCATGGCTCCCCGTCGGCGCCCTCCCCGAGGACCGCGCGGCCCGGCTGCCCACACTCGCCAAGAAGCTCCTGGAAGCCAACCGCGACCGCCCGGTCCGCACCACCACGGGCCGCCGTGGCCAGGACCTCTTCGTCTACGGCCGCGCCCACCACCCCTGTCTGCGCTGCCGCACCCCGGTCCGCGTGGCCGACCAGGGCGACGGCTCCCGCGAACGCCCCACCTACTGGTGCCCGGCATGCCAGACCGGACCGACCCCCGGCACCGCCCGACGCCCCGGAACCCCACACCGTACGACTAATTGACGATCCGTCAGAAACCCTCGTACCGTCCCCCCATGACCGTCAGCGCGTACGACCTGACCGGACGCCCCGCATTCGTCACCGGCGCCGGCGGCGGTATCGGCCGCGCCTCGGCGGTCCTGCTCGCCGAAGCCGGCGCCACCGTGCACTGCGCGGACCGGGACCCGCAGGGCCTGCACGAGACGGCGACCCTGATCAAGGACGCGGGCGGTACCGCCCACACCCACCACCTCGACGTCACGGACCGCGACCAGCTCCACCAGGCCGTCGCCTCCTGCGAGCGCCTGGACGTGATGGCGGCGATCGCCGGGATCATGCACAGCAGTCCGGTCCTGGAGACCCGGGACGAGGACCTCGACCGGGTTCTGAACGTCAACTTCAAGGGAGTCCTGTACGCCTGCCAGGAGGCGGCCCGTCTGATGCTGGAGCACCGGACCAGGGGCAGCATCATCACGATGGCCTCCGGCGCCGTCGACACGGGCGGCCCCGGCCTGCTCTGCTACGGCGCGGCCAAGGCGGCCGTCGTCCAGCTGACGAAGACCCTGGCCACCGAGGTCGGCCGGCACGGCATCCGCGTCAACGCCGTCGCCCCGGGCTGGATCCGCACCCCCATGACCGACCGCCATGGCGAGGCCCAGGAACGGACCGAGGCGCTGATGGCCCGGATGTCCCCGCTGGGCCGGGTCGGCGAACCGGAGGACATCGCGCACGCCGTGCTGTACCTGGCGTCCGATGCCTCGTCCTTCACGACGGGCCAGATCCTGCGTCCGAACGGCGGAGTGGCGATGCCTTGGTGACGCCCCAGGCCGCCCGCCAGCGCCCCACGGCGAGCGCCCCGGCCGCCCGCGCCCTGGGCACACAGTGCACCGGCAGCAGGCTCAGCCCCCACCCTCCGGCGGCGACCGCACCCTCCAGCACCCCCGCGCCGGGAGCGAAGGCCAGCCGCAGCACGGCCCACCACCACACCGCCCCGGCCCTGAGAGCCACCCCCCACCGCGCTGTCGGCCGCGCCATCAACCCACCTCCAGCCCGAACGACCCGAAGCTAGGTCACCTCCGTCACCCACCGCGCGGGCGCACCCACAGCGCAGAGAGGCATCGTCCGCACAACCGGCACCGGTGACCACGAACCATGTCACTCCACGATGCACGAAAGCCCCGGCCAACGCCTCTCCGGATGATCCGGAGAAACCTGGCAGGGGCCTCCCGCACTTCTCAGCGCGCCCTCAACTCGTCTTCGAGCGCGTCTCGAGCGCAAACACCTGTGACGCTCAAGCGGCGACGACGTCCACCGCTTCGGCGGGCGCCTTGATGGTGACCCGTTCCGGTGGCACACCGGCCACCGATACGGAGCCCAGCATCGGACGTACCGGCGTGGGCACGGGCTCGCTGGGGGTGGCCGCAGCGGACTGGGCCAGCTCGGCGAGCGCGAGCTCGTCGCTCACTTCCCGCATCAGTTCGGACATCCGTACGTCCAACGCGTCGCAGATGGCGGAGAGCAGCTCGGAAGATGCCTCCTTCTGCCCCCGCTCCACCTCGGAGAGATAGCCGAGTGAGACTCGGGCGGACGAGGAGACTTCGCGCAGAGTACGGCCCTGGCGCTGGCGCTGCCGACGCAGCACGTCACCCAGCAGGCGACGGAGCAGAATCATCGGTGGCTCCCTCCTCGGACCGCGTAGCCGCATCCTTCACGCCCCACCGTACCGCCTTGCGCCGCGGCCGTGCGGGGAGCGATGTCGTGTTCACTCAGGGCTGCAAACATCAAAACCCCCCGTTCCGTTCCGTATCCTGTGCTCGCTCATTCCCGGTCTGTTCGCCCGCAAGCTCCTGAAGGAGCAGTGCGAGTACGCTCCGTACACTCTCCATACGAATTTCCGCACGGTCGCCGTTCAACCGCAGCGACGCCACTTTCCCGCCACCTGAGAATGCCGAGGTGGGGCCGTCGATCGCCACATGGACTGTCCCGACGGGCTTTCCGTCCTGTTCGTCCGGGCCCGCGACACCCGTGGTCGCGATGCCCCAGGTGGCACCGAGCGCCTTGCGCACTCCGGCCGCCATCTGGGCCGCGACCTGCGGATCCACCGCTCCACGCTCAGCCAGCAGGGTGGCGTCGACGCCGAGCAGTTCATGCTTCAGCTCGGTGGCGTAGGCGGTCACCGAACCCCGGAACGCCTTGGATGCCCCGGGGACCGCTGTGATTTCCGCCGCAACCAACCCACCGGTGAGCGACTCGGCGACCGCGAGCGTCTCCGCCCTCACCGTGAGTAGTCGCACCACTTCGGTGGCCGGGGAATTCACGCTTCCGTCTCCTCCAACGCCGCCTCGCGCTCGGCGATTCCCTGCCGGCGCAGCACAATGGCCTGTCTCACATAGTCGAGGCCGGTCGCCACGGTCAGCGCGACCGCCACAGCCATCACCCAGAACCGCGCGGTGGCCAGCCACCCCGTCAGCGCCAGGATGTACATGCCGACCGCGATGCCCTGGGTGAGCGTCTTCAGCTTGCCTCCACGGCTAGCCGGGATGACGCCGTACCGGATGACGACAAAACGCAGCAGCGTGATCCCGAGTTCCCGGCCGAGGATGACACCGGTCACCCACCACGGCAGATCACCGAGCGCGGACAGACAGATGAGCGCCGCCCCCATGATGGCCTTGTCGGCGATGGGGTCGGCGATCTTCCCGAAGTCGGTGACGAGGTTGTAGGTGCGCGCCAGATGACCGTCGAAGAGATCGGTGATCATCGCGACGGCGAAGGCCGCCCAGGCGAACGAGCGCCAGGCCGGGTCGTATCCGCCGTCGGCCAGCATCAGCGCGACGAAGCCCGGCACCAGCAGCAGCCGGAGCATGGTCAGGAGGTTGGCGATGTTCCAGAGGCTGGCCTGGTTGACGGCGGCAGCGGCGATCTTCGCGCGCCCGGCGCCCTTCGCACCACCCTGGGCGCCGGAGTCGGCGCCCGACGCACCCGCCTGGGAGGAGCCACCCGCAGCGGATGCCGGTACTCCGGTCATCTGCCCGCCTCCTCACTACACGCGAGCGAACCGGCCAGCGGCTCGGCCACCAGATCGACACCCTCGGTACCGACCACCTTCGCCTCGACCATACGGCCGACACTCAGACCTTCGCCGCTCGTGAGCAGCACCTGACCGTCCGTCTCGGGGGCCTGGTGCTCGCCGCGCCCGTACACACCCTCGTCGTCCATGGACTCCACCAGCACCTGCACGGTCTCGCCCACGCGCTCCTCGGCCCGCTGCGAGACGAGTTCCTCGGCGAGCCGGGAGACCCGCGCGAGGCGCTCGGCGACGACGTCCTCGTCGAGCTTGTTGTCGTACGTGGCCGCTTCGGTGCCCTCCTCGTCGGAGTAGCCGAAGACGCCGATGGCGTCCAGCCGCGCGCCGTTCAGGAACCGCTCCAGCTCCGCGAGGTCGTCCTCGGACTCGCCCGGGAAGCCCACGATGAAGTTGGAGCGCACACCGGCCTGCGGGGCCTTGCCGCGGATGGTGTCGAGCAGCTCCAGGAAGCGGTCGGTGTCGCCGAAGCGGCGCATCGCGCGCAGCACGCCGGGGGCGGAGTGCTGGAAGGAGAGGTCGAAGTAGGGCATGACCTTGGGCGTGGAGGTCAGCACGTCGATGAGCCCGGGCCGCATCTCGGCCGGCTGGAGGTAGCTGACCCGCACCCGCTCCAGGCCGTCGACCTCGGCGAGCTCGGGCAGCAGGGACTCCAGCAGGCGGATGTCGCCCAGGTCCTTGCCGTAGGAGGTGTTGTTCTCGGAGACCAGCATGATCTCCTTGACGCCCTGCTCGGCCAGCCACCGCGTCTCGTTCAGCACGTCCGAGGGGCGGCGGGAGATGAAGGAGCCTCGGAAGGACGGGATGGCGCAGAAGGTGCAGCGCCGGTCGCAGCCGGAGGCCAGCTTCACCGAGGCGACCGGGGCTCCGTCCAGCCGACGGCGCATGGGCGCTCGGGGGCCGGAGGCCGGAGCGAGCCCTTCCGGAAGGTCCGCGGGCGCGGCCTCGACGACCTCGGCGGCCGTCCCGTGCCCGGGCAGCGCGACCGCCGCCGCCGATCCCTGCCGCTCCGCGGGGCTGATCGGCAGCAGCTTGCGCCGGTCGCGCGGGGTGTGGGCGGCGTGGACGCCGCCGCTCAGGATGGTCTGGAGGCGGTCGGAGATGTCGGCGTAGTCGTCGAAGCCGAGCACGCCGTCCGCCTCGGGGAGGGCCTCGGCGAGGTCCTTGCCGTACCGCTCGGCCATGCAGCCCACCGCCACGACGGCCTGGGTTCTGCCGTGCCCCTTGAGATCGTTGGCCTCCAGGAGGGCGTCGACGGAGTCCTTCTTGGCGGCGTCGACGAAGCCACAGGTGTTGACGACGGCGACGTCCGCGTCCTCGGCGTCCTCGACGAGTTCCCAGCCGTCCGCCTCCAAGCGGCCTGCGAGCTCCTCCGAGTCCACCTCGTTACGGGCGCAGCCAAGAGTGACGAGTGCGACGGTACGGCGTTCAGGCATGGGCTCAAGACTACTTCGTTCCACTGACAGCCCATGTCGAAGGGGTTGGCGATCTTGTCGCCAACCCCTTCCATGCCTCCCGGAACGCCTGTCCGGGCCTCAGCCGACCGTCGGGTCGCCCTTCGTGTAGGTGAGCCGCTCCACGGCTCCCGGCTGCCAGTCGTCGTCGATCTTCTTGCCGTTCACGTACAGCTGGATCGCCCCTGCGTCGCCGAGGACGAGGTTGATCTTCTCGCTGTCCTGGAAGGTCTTGGTGTCACCCTGTTCGAGCACTCCGTCGAACAGCAGCCGGCCGTTGTGGTCCTTGGCGGAGATCCAGCTCCGTCCGTCGGGGGCACCGACCTGGACGGTCACCTTGTCCTGGGGCGCGGCCGCGATGGCGCTGTCGGACGGCTCCGGCTTCGGCGACTCGGCCTTCTCGCTCTTGGGCGTGGGAGAGGAGGACTTGCTGGTCGAGGGCGTGGAACCCTCGGCGACCTGCGTCTTCCCACCCTCGTCGTCGCCCTTGAACGCGGTGAACCCGACGAAGCCGACCACGGCGACGATCGCGGCGACCATGGCCGCGGTCCAGTTGGGTCCGCGCCGCTCGGGACGGATGCGTTCCGCCTCGAACAGCGGGGCGGCCGGGGTCGGCGCCGGACGCCCGCCGCCATGATCGGCGGCGTACTGGTCCAGCAGCGGGGCCGGATCGATATGGACGGCCTTGGCCAGGGTCCGGATGTGCCCACGGGCATAGACATCCCCGCCACAGGGGGCGAAGTCGTCCGCCTCGATGGCATGCACGATGGCGATACGGACCCGGGTGGCGTTACTGACGTCGTCGACGGTCAGCCCGGCCGCGATACGCGCCTGCTGGAGGGCACGGCCGACGGAGACACGGGCTTCCTCGCGGTCGTCTTCGAACGGACGCTCGTCTTCAGGGGAGTTGCCGATGGACACGGGGGCGCCTTTCGAGCGTTTAAGCCACCTGTGCTGAGGATTCAGTCTAGGGGGGGTGCGAAAGGGTGGGGCAACCGGGCGGTGGGAGTTTGTACGCCATCGGTATGGCCGGACACACCGATGGTGGGGCAGCAGCTTTTCGCTTCCCTCAACTTGACGTACGCCGAAGGGAAACGGTTGCTCAATGATCCCTTACGGGTGAGTCACGATCGAACACCCATCGGCGGCTCACCTGAGGGCCCGGCGACCACTGCGCCCCGTTTCCTGCCCTTAAGCCTCCCCGCGGATCACCGCGAGCACTCCGTCCAGCTCATCAGCCTTCACAAGAACGTCACGAGCCTTGGATCCCTCGCTCGGTCCGACGATCCCCCGGGACTCCATCAGGTCCATCAGGCGGCCCGCCTTGGCGAACCCGACCCGCAGCTTGCGCTGGAGCATGGAGGTCGACCCGAACTGCGTGGAGACCACCAGCTCGGCCGCCTGGCACAGCAGGTCCAGGTCGTCGCCGATCTCCTCGTCGATCTCCTTCTTCTGCTTCGTCCCCACGACGACGTCGTCCCGGAAGATCGGCGCCATCTGGTCCTTGCAGTGCTGGACGACGGCCGCGACCTCGTCCTCGGTCACGAAGGCGCCCTGCATACGGGTGGGCTTGTTCTGGCCCATCGGCAGGTACAGCCCGTCGCCCTTGCCGATCAGCTTCTCGGCGCCGGGCTGGTCGAGGATGACCCGCGAGTCCGCGAGCGAGGAGGTGGCGAAGGCGAGCCTGGAGGGCACGTTCGCCTTGATCAGACCGGTGACGACGTCGACCGACGGCCGCTGCGTGGCCAGCACCAGGTGGATGCCGGCCGCGCGCGCGAGCTGCGTGATGCGCACGATCGAGTCCTCGACGTCCCGGGGCGCGACCATCATCAGGTCGGCGAGCTCGTCGACGATCACCAGCAGATACGGGTAGGTCTTCAGCTCCCGCTCGCTGCCTTCCGGCGTCTTGAGCTTGCCCGCGCGGATGGCCTCGTTGAAGTCGTCGATGTGCCGGTACCCGAACGCCGCCAGGTCGTCGTAGCGCAGATCCATCTCCCGTACGACCCACTGGAGCGCCTCGGCGGCCCGCTTGGGGTTGGTGATGATCGGCGTGATCAGGTGCGGAATGCCCTCGTACGCCGTCAGCTCGACGCGCTTGGGGTCGACGAGGACCATCCGCACGTCCTCGGGGGTCGCGCGGACCATGATGGAAGTGATCAAGCAGTTAATGCACGACGACTTACCGGAACCGGTCGCTCCGGCGACGAGCACATGCGGCATCTTCGCGAGGTTGGCCATCACATAGCCGCCCTCGACGTCCTTGCCGAGCGCGACCAGCATCGGGTGCTCGTCCTCGGCCGCGGCGGCCAGCCGCAGCACGTCGCCGAGGTTGACCATCTCGCGGTCGGTGTTCGGGATCTCGATGCCGACCGCGGACTTGCCGGGGATCGGGCTGATGATCCGCACGTCCGGGCTGGCGACGGCGTACGCGATGTTCTTCGCCAGCGCGGTGATCCGCTCGACCTTGACGGCGGGGCCGAGCTCGACCTCGTAGCGCGTGACCGTCGGCCCGCGCGTGAAGCCGGTGACGGCCGCGTCGACCTTGAACTCCATGAAGACGTTCGTCAGCGAGGCGACGACGGCGTCGTTGGCCGCGCTGCGGGCCTTGCCGGGACCGCCGCGCTCCAGGAGGTCGAGCGAGGGCAGGGAGTAGGTGATGTCGCCGGACAGCTGGAGCTGCTCGGCGCGCGGCGGCAGTTCGCTCTGCGCCTCGGGGGCGGGCTTGGTGAGGTCGGCGACCTCGACCTTCAGCTTCTCCTGTCTGGGCCGCCCGGCCGGAGCGGGCACCGGCGTCGCCACCGGCAACGGCGTCGGCGTCGTGTCCTCGCGGTCCCCGACACTCACCCCCTGGGTGAGGTCGGCGACGATCGGCGACGGCGGCATGCCGTGCAGGACGGCACCGTCGAGCGCGGCCGCGGCCGCCGCGGCGACGTCCACGGCGTCCATCGGGCGGTCCATGTCGGGCTGCGGCACCGCGGAGCGCCGGGGGCGGCCACGACGCCGCGAGAGTGCCTCCTGCTCGGCGCCGTCGGGGTCGTACGCCTCGGGGGTCGCGCCCCGCCCGCGGTTGTGCGCGGGCAGCGACTCACGCCACTGCTCGTCGTAGCGCTCGTCGTCCTCGCCGAACTCGTCCTCGGCGGCCGGGTCGTGCACGACGCCGAGGCGTACGCCGAGCTCCCGCAGCCTGCGCGGGATGGCGTTGACCGGGGTGGCCGTGACAACCAGCAGCCCGAAGACCGTGAGCAGCACGAGCAGCGGTACGGCGAGGACCTCGCCCATGGTGTACGTCAGCGGGGTCGCCGCGCCCCAGCCGATGAGGCCGCCCGCGTCCCTTATGGCCTGCATGCCGTCGCTGCGGGCGGGTGCGCCGCACGCGATGTGGACCTGGCCGAGCACACCGATGACGAGCGCGGACAGGCCGATCACGATGCGGCCGTTGGCCTCGGGCTTCTCGGGGTGGCGGATGAACCGCGCGGCGATGACCGCGAGCAGGATCGGCACGAGCAGGTCGAGGCGGCCGAAGGCGCCGGTGACGATGATCTCGACCAGGTCGCCGACGGGACCGCGCAGATTCGACCAGGTGCCGGCCGCGACGATCAGCCCGAGGCCGAGCAGCAGCAGCGCGACACCGTCCTTGCGATGCGCCGGGTCGAGGTTCTTCGCGCCATTCCCTATGCCGCGGAACACCGCGCCCACGGCGTGCGCGAGGCCCAGCCAGACGGCGCGCACGAGCTTGTAGATGCCGCCGGTCGGATTCGGCGCCGGCTTGGGGGCCGGCGCGGCCTTCTTCGCGACGGCCTTCCTGGCGGGCACCTTCTTCGCCGGAGTCTTCTTCGCGGCGGCCTTCTTCGCCGGAGCCGCCGCCTTCTTCGCGGGCTGCTTCTTGGCAGCGGAGGGACGTGAGGCCATAGGTGTGAGGTTACCGGGGGAGACGACAACCGACACGTGTGCCCAGTGCTTCACCCGTTCGTGTCGCCCTTGCGGGGACGCGGAACTGACACGCGCTCACCCGCAACTGGGCCGTTCCCCGCGGTCAGTTCTGCGAGGGCACCGACTGTGTGCTGCCCGTACCCGGCTCCAGGGCGTCCAGAGCGCGCCGCAGGCCGGTGAGTTTCCGTTCGAGATGGGCCGCGGTAGCCACCGCCGCCGCGTCCGCCGACTCGTCGTCCAGCTGCTTGGACAGGGCCTCGGCCTGCTCCTCGACCGCGGCGAGCCGCGCCGAGAGCTCGGCCAGCAGTCCCGCCGGCTCCTTCGCCTCACCGGCCGGAACCTTGCCGCCGGCACCGCCCTCCAACTGGAGCCGCAGCAGCGCCGCCTGCTCCCTCAGCTGGCAGTTCTTCATGTACAGCTCGACGAACACGGAGACCTTCGCGCGCAGCACCCACGGGTCGAAGGGCTTGGAGATGTAGTCGACCGCGCCCGCCGCGTACCCCCGGAAGGTGTGATGCGGACCGTGGTTGATCGCGGTGAGGAAGATGATCGGGATGTCCCGGGTGCGCTCGCGCCGCTTGATGTGCGCCGCCGTCTCGAAGCCGTCCATGCCCGGCATCTGCACGTCCAGCAGGATCACCGCGAAGTCGTCGGTGAGCAGTGCCTTGAGTGCTTCTTCCCCGGACGATGCCCGCACCAGCGTCTGATCGAGCGCGGAGAGGATGGCCTCCAGCGCCAGCAGATTCTCCGGCCGGTCATCGACCAGGAGGATCTTGGCCTTCTGCACCATGGCCCGCCCTCCTCGCCCCGGCTTGGGGCCTCCCCTGTCCTCAGGACTCGTGGTGACACCGGCAGGTGCCGCCCCGGGGGACGACTCCCTTGCGCCGCCCGTCCTCGTGCCGGTCATGGTAGCCGCACCCCGCCCGTCGCCACACCCTGTCACCGCGATGTCACTGTGCACGTAGCAGAAACGTAGCGGGAGACCAGAAGGTTCCCCGAATCCCGTACTTCTACACGGCTTCGAGCACACTGAGTCAGCAACTCCGCGTGAACGCAAGAGGTTCTCGCAGCATCCACGCGAAGCCCGACCGATCCCCTCACGCGTCCCGCATCCGCTCAGGTCACGCGCCCCGCATCCACTGGTCCATCACCGACAGCAGATGATCGGGATCGACCGGCTTGGTGACGTAGTCGGAGGCGCCCGACTCGATCGCCTTCTCCCGGTCGCCCTTCATCGCCTTCGCGGTCAGCGCGATGATCGGCAGACCCGCGAACTGCGGCATCCTACGGATCGCCGTCGTCGTCGCATAACCGTCCATCTCGGGCATCATGATGTCCATCAGTACGACCGTGACGTCGTCGTGCTGCTCCAGGACCTCGATGCCCTCGCGGCCGTTCTCGGCGTACAGCACCGACAGCCCGTGCTGTTCCAGGACGCTGGTGAGCGCGAAGACGTTGCGGATGTCGTCGTCGACGATCAGCACCTTCTCACCGCCGAACCGGATGCCGCGCCGCACCTCCGGCGCCGGGCTCTGCGCCATCGCGGCCGGCCACTGATCCAGCTGGGGCCGCTGTTCGGCCTCCGGCAGGGTCCTACGGCGGCGCCTGAAGAGCGCCGCGGCACCGTTCTGCGTCTCCTGGTACGACTTCACCTCGGCCGGCGTCTCGATCTCGACGTCCGCGCGGCCGTTCTCGGAAGCGATCAGGTCACCGGCCTCCAGGACCGTCACGGGCTGCTGGTAGCCCTGCGGCGGCAGTTCGCTCGGGTGCAGCGGCAGATACAGCGTGAACGTCGAGCCGCGTCCCGGCTCGCTCTGCGCGTGGATCTCACCACCGAGCAGCTGGGCGATCTCCCGCGAGATCGAGAGCCCGAGACCCGTGCCGCCGTACTTCCGGCTCGTCGTGCCGTCGGCCTGCTTGAACGCCTCGAAGATCACCCGCATCTTGCTCGCGGCGATCCCGATCCCCGTGTCGGTCACGGAGAACGCGATCAGATCGGCGTCCGGATCCCGCAGCGAACCGGTCTCCAGCAACTGCTCACGGATCTGCATCGGCACATCCGCGCCGGCGGGCCGGATGACCAGCTCCACCGCCCCGGAATCGGTGAACTTCACCGCGTTGGACAGCAGATTGCGCAGCACCTGCAACAGCCGCTGTTCGTCGGTGTGCAGCGTGGCGGGCAGCTCCGGCGAGACCCGTACGGACAGGTCGAGGCCCTTCTCCGCGGTCAGCGGGCGGAAGGTGGCCTCCACGTAGTCCACGAGCTGGACGAGCGCGATGCGCGTCGGGGAGACGTCCATCTTGCCCGCCTCGACCTTCGACAGGTCGAGGATGTCGTTGATCAGCTGGAGCAGGTCGGAGCCGGCGCCATGGATCGTCTCGGCGAACTCGACCTGCTTCGGCGAGAGGTTGGCGTCCGCGTTGTCGGCGAGCAGCTTGGCCAGGATCAGCAGCGAGTTGAGCGGGGTACGCAGCTCGTGCGACATGTTGGCGAGGAACTCGCTCTTGTAGCGCATCGACACGGCGAGCTGCTCGGCGCGCTCCTCCAGGACCTGCCGCGCCTCCTCGATCTCGGTGTTCTTGACCTCGATGTCGCGGTTCTGCTGGGCCAGCAGCTCGGCCTTCTCCTCCAGTTCGGCGTTGGAGGACTGGAGGGCCTTCTGCCGGTTCTCCAACTCGGTGGACCGCTCCTGCAGTTGCTCGGTCAGGTCCTGCGACTGCCTCAGCAGCACCTCGGTCTTGGTGTTGACGGAGATGGTGTTGACGCTGGTCGCGATCATCTCGGCGATCTGGTTGAGGAAGTCCTTCTGGATCTGCGTGAACGGCGTGAAGGACGCCAGCTCGATGACGCCGAGCACCTGGCCCTCGAACAGCACCGGCAACACGATCACCTGTGCGGGCGGCGCCTCCCCGAGCCCCGAGGAGATCTTCAGATAGCCGCTCGGCGCGTTCTCCACGAGGATCGTGCGCCGCTCCTGCGCGGCCGTCCCGATGAGCGCCTCACCCGGCCTGAAGGACGTCGGCATCGATCCCATGGAGTAGCCGTAGGACCCGAGCATGCGCAGTTCGTACGACTCCTCCTGGTCGGCGCTCGCGTCCTTGCCGTCGACGAGCGGCATCGCCAGGAAGAACGCGCCGTGCTGCGCGGACACCACCGGCGTCAGCTCGCTCATGATCAGCGAGGCCACGTCCGCGAGGTCGCGGCGACCCTGCATCAGCGCGGAGATACGGGCCAGGTTGCCCTTGAGCCAGTCCTGCTCCTTGTTGGCGATCGTGGTGTCGCGCAGGTTGGCGATCATCTTGTTGATGTAGTCCTGGAGTTCCTGGATCTCCCCGGACGCGTCCACGTCGATCTTCAGGTTCAGGTCGCCACGGGTCACCGCGGTCGCCACGCGCGCGATGGCACGCACCTGCCGGGTCAGGTTCCCGGCCATCTCGTTCACCGACTCGGTGAGGTCGCGCCAGGTGCCGTCGACGTCACGCACGCGTGCCTGCCCGCCGAGCTGTCCTTCGGTGCCCACCTCGCGGGCGACCCTGGTGACCTCCTCGGCGAAGGAGGACAGCTGGTCGACCATCGTGTTGATGGTGGTCTTCAGTTCGAGGATCTCGCCCCGGGCGTCGATGTCGATCTTCTTCGTCAGGTCGCCCTTGGCGATGGCGGTCGTGACCATGGCGATGTTCCGCACCTGACCGGTCAGGTTGGACGCCATCTGGTTCACCGACTCGGTGAGGTCCTTCCACGTACCGGCCACACCCGCCACGCGCGCCTGTCCGCCGAGGATCCCGTCCGTACCCACCTCGCGGGCCACCTTGGTGACCTGATCGGCGAACGAACTCAGCGTCTTCACCATGGTGTTGAAGGTGTCGGCGAGCTGCGCGACCTCGCCGCGCGCCTCGATCGTCACCGTCCGGGTCAGGTCGCCGTTGGCGACGGCGGACGCGACCTGGGAGATGTTCCTCACCTGCATGGTCAGGTTGTTGGCCATCAGGTTGACGTTGTCGCTGAGGTCCTTCCAGATGCCCACGACACCGGGCACATGCGCCTGGCCGCCCAGGATGCCCTCGGTGCCCACCTCACGGGCCACCCGGAGCACCTGCTCGGCGAAGGACGACAGCTGGTCCACCATCGTGTTGACGGTGCTGACGAGTTCGAGGATCTCGCCCTTGGCGTCGACGGTGATCTTCTTCGACAGATCGCCCTTGGCGACCGCCGTCGTGACCTCGGCGATGTTGCGCACCTGGATCGTCAGGTTGTTCGCCATGAAGTTCACGGACTGCGTGAGGTCCTTCCAGGTGCCGGAGACCCCCTGCACCTCGGCCTGACCACCCAGGATGCCCTCGGTGCCCACCTCACGGGCCACACGCGTGACCTCTTCGGCGAAGGACGACAGCTGGTCGACCATCGTGTTCAGGGTGTTCTTCAGCTCCAGGATCTCGCCGCGCGCGTCCACGGTGATCTTCTGGGAGAGGTCACCCCGGGCCACCGCCGTGGCGACCTGCGCGATGTTGCGCACCTGGCCGGTCAGGTTGGACGCCATGCCGTTCACGGAGTCGGTCAGGTCCCGCCACACACCGGCGACGCCGGGCACCTGCGCCTGTCCGCCGAGGCGTCCCTCGGTACCCACCTCACGGGCGACCCGGGTCACCTGGTCGGCGAAGGCGGAGAGCTGGTCGACCATCGTGTTGATGGTGTTCTTCAGCTCCAGGATCTCGCCGCGCGCGTCGACGTCGATCTTCTGGGAGAGGTCACCCCGGGCCACCGCCGTCGTCACCTGGGCGATCTGCCGCACCTGAGAGGTGAGGTTGCCACCCATGAAGTTGACGGAGTCCGTGAGCTCCTTCCACGTCCCCGAGACCCCCGGCACGACGGCCTGACCGCCGAGGCGGCCCTCGGTGCCCACGTCCCGGGCCATCCGCGTCACCTGGTCGGCGAAGGCGGACAGCTGGTCCACCATCGTGTTCACGGTGTTCTTCAGCTGGAGCATCTCGCCGGAGACGTCCACGGTGACCTTCTGCGAGAGGTCACCGTTGGCCACGGCCGTCGTCACCTGGGCGATGTTCCTCACCTGTCCGGTGAGATTCCGGAACGCCGTGTTGACGGAGTCGGTGAGGTCCTTCCACGTCCCCGCCGCACCCGACACCTGCGCCTGCCCGCCCAGCTCACCCTCGACACCGACCTCACGCGCCACACGCGTGACCTCGGCACCGAACGCCGACAGCTGGTCCACCATCCCGTTGACGGTGTTCTTCAGCTCCAGCATCTCGCCGGCCACGTCGACGGTGACCTTCTGCGAGAGGTCACCACTGGCCACGGCCGTCGTCACGGCGGCGATGTCCCGCACCTGGATGGTGAGGTTCCGGAAGACCGTGTTCACCGAATCGGTGAGGTCCTTCCACGTCCCCGCCGCACCCGGCACGTTCGCCTGCCCGCCGAGCCGTCCCTCGGCACCGACCTCGTTGGCCACGCGCGTGACCTCGTCCGCGAAGGTCCGCAGCGTCTCGGTCATCTGGTTGATCGTGTCGGCGAGCTGCGCGACCTCACCGCGCGCGGACACCGTGACCTTCTGCGACAGGTCACCGCTGGCGACCGCGGTCGTCACCTGCGCGATCCCGCGCACCTGGGCCGTCAGATTGCCGGCCATCAGGTTCACCGAATCGGTGAGGTCCTTCCACACACCCGCCACACCGGGCACCTGCGCCTGACCGCCCAGCTCACCCTCGACGCCCACCTCGCGCGCGACACGGGTCACTTCGGAGGAGAAGGACGACAGCTGGTCCACCATCGTGTTGACGGTGTTCTTCAGTTCGAGCATCTCGCCGGCCACGTGAACCGTGACCTTCCGGGACAGGTCACCCTTGGCGACGGCCGTGGTGACGAGCGCGATGTCCCGCACCTGCGCCGTCAGCCGGTACGCCATCGTGTTGACGGAATCCGTCAGATCCTTCCAAGAGCCGGACATACCGCGCACCTTGGCCTGTCCGCCCAGCTTGCCCTCGGTGCCCACCTCGCTGGCCACGCGCGTGACCTCGTCGGTGAACGTCGACAGCTGGTCGACCAGGTTGTTGACGGTCCGCCCGACCTTGAGGAACTCACCCCGCAGCGGATGCCCGGACCCGTCGGCCGCCTGCGTCCGCAGCTCCATGCGCGGCGACAGATCGCCCTCCGCGACCGCGGAAAGCACCCGGCCGACTTCCGAGACCGGTCGTACGAGATCGTCGACCAGGGCGTTGGAAGCGTCGATGGCGGTCAGCCACGACCCCTCACAGGCGCCGATCTCCAGCCGTTCCGTGAGCTTTCCCTCACGGCCCACCATCCGCCGCACCCGCGACAACTCACCCGTCAGATGCAGATTCCGGTCGGCCACCTCGTTATAAACAGCGGCGATCTCGGACAACACGCCGTCGCCGGACACCGTGAGCCGCTTGCGGAAGTTCCCGTCACGCATCGACACGAGTGCCGCCAGCAGTCGGTTCAGGGCAGCCGTGTCCACCGCGGTGGTCCCACTGCGCGGTTTGCGCTGATTGTTCAGGGACTGTCCACCTTTCGCGCGCGCCTTAGTGCCCCGCGTCGCTGCGCCAGACTCCACTGTGTCCCTCCCGCAAGGGTCGACCGTTGCTGCTGTGCTCCGGTACTACTGTTCGACGTACCAGTTAATGCTGCGCATTTCTGCCGGACAGACCAGGCCGCGCCCCGGGCTGCTGCCCACACTGCGCGGACCACACTCAGCATGCCCGGACCTTCACAAGAAGCTTGCCCAGTGTTTCACCCTGGCTGAACCAGGCCATAACAGTTCGGCAGCTTCGCACATCGTCCGCACACCCTCCGGACGGAAACACTGGTGACCGGCATCCGCATGGACGGGGAAGGTAAGTAACCTTGCATGCGGCTGTCCAGCCGCGCCGGTCCGTCCGGCCTTGGGCGGTGGCACAGGAACAAGCGGGCATCGGAGGGGCGGCCGCACAACATGACCACCGGACTGATCCCTGGGGGACATCCCCCGGACCGCCGGCCGACGGACGGCCTGCCGCACCAGCGGCACGAGCCGGTCGGCGGCGCAGCCCTGCACGTCGACAACCGGTCGAGGAGTTCTGTGATCACCGCGCGCGCGGCCGCCAGCTTCGAGCCCCTCGGGCGCTCGGTCGCGAGCGCCCGCTCCTTCGTCCGCGACACACTCCAGGGCTGGGGCTTCGCGGACATCGTCGACGACGCGGTGGTCCTCACCAGCGAACTGGTGACCAACGCCGTGGTGCACGCGGGCACTACAGCGGACGTGCTGTGTCTGCGCAGCGACGACGGCGTACGCATCGAGGTCGGCGACCGCTACCCCGAGCGTGAGGTCCCCCTCCAGGGCTCCCTCGCCACCATGGGCAGCCCCGATCGCGAGGGCGGCCGCGGCCTCCAGCTGTGCGCGGCCCTGGCCGGCCGCTGGGGCGTGGAGTACACGCCCACGCACAAGCAGGTCTGGTTCCAGATCGCCCTCCCCGAACGCCCGGTGGGCACCCGCGCCGCCGGCCCCTCGCTCCCCGCGGACCTCCTCCCCCTCGCCGACGGCCGCGTCCGCGTCGCCGTCGTCCAGATCGACCGTACGACGGCCATCTCGGCCTGGAACGAGGACGCCGAGGAACTCTTCGGCTACCCGGCCGAGCAGGTCACCGGCAAACCCCTGACCGACCTCGCGGCCTGGCCGCACACCCCGGGCACCAGTACGGGCATCGCGGAGGCACTCCAACTCTCCCGCTGGGAAGGCAGTTACGGCATAAGGGGCGCCAACGGCCGCGTCATCCCGGTCTACGCCTCCCACCTGCGCGTCCGCGACACCGGCGGCGAGCCCTCCACGGTCTGCCTCCTGGTCCGCGACCACGAACGCGCGGTCCTCCAGACCCCGTTGCGTATCCCGGCCTCCGACACCTCACCCGCCTCCGACGGCCAGAACGCCGACCCTTTCGAGGTGTTCATCGGCTCCCCGGCCCCGGACGACCTCGACGGCCTCCTCCAGCGCACGGTGGAACGCGCCCGCGACATGCTCGACGCCGACTCCGCCTTCCTGCTCCTGGCCACCGACGACGAAACGGAGTTGGAGGTCCGCGCCTCCACCGGACTGCCCTCCGCCCGCCAGCGCTTCGCCCGCGTCCCCGTCGAGGCGGGCCCCGGCCGCTACGGCTCGGCCCGCATGCCGGCCGTCCACGAGGACCTCACGGCGGTCCCGGGCGCCGTCCCGCTCCTGAGCGGCACCGGCATGCGCTCGGTCGTCACGGTCCCCCTGAAGGTCGAGGGCCGCCTCACGGGCTCCCTCGGCGTCGCGGCCGAAGGCCCCGGCAGATACTCGAACGAAGAAGCACTGCGCCTCCAATTCGCCGCGGACCGCATCGCGTTGGCCGTCGAGTCGGCCCGCCTCGGCGAACTGGAACGCCTGCGTCGGGGATCGCTCAGCTTCCTCGTCGAGGCCTCCGACCTCCTGGCCGGCACCCTGGACCGCGATCAGACCCTGGCTCTGATGGCACAGATGACCGTCCCCACCCTGGCCACCTGGTGCGCGGTCTACACGATCGCCGACCAGGCCTCGGAGCCCTACCTGTCGTACGTCCTGCACGAGGACGAGGAACTCATCGACGGCATCAAGTCGTTGCTCTCGAAGATCTCCCCGCCCGACCCGGTACCCACCCCGGGCGCCCGCGTCTGGTCGGCCCCCGCCGCGGCGGCCCACCAGGCGGCCCTGCGCACCTCCATGCGCAGCCTGGGCCTGGGCGAGCCCATCGGCCGCCTCAGCGCGGGCATCGGCCCGACCCTCGCCACCGCGTCGGCAGTGGGCGGCGAGACGGTCGTCCTCCCCCTGGTGGCCCGCAACCGCGTCATCGGCATGCTCACCCTGGGCAAGCCGACGGACGAACACTTCCGCCAGGAAATCCTGGAACTGGCCGAGGACCTGAGCCGCCGGGCCGCGCTCGCGCTGGACAACGCCCGCCTGTACTCCGAGCGCACGGCCATCAGCCAGTCCCTCCAGCGCAGCCTCCTGCCGCCCGAGCTCCCCGAGATCGACGGCGTCGAGGTAGAGGTCATCTACCGCGCGGCCGGCGAGGGCAACGAGGTCGGCGGCGACTTCTACGACGTCTTCCCCATCAGCGACGGCGCCTACGGCTTCGCCATCGGCGACGTCTGCGGTACGGGCCCGAACGCGGCGGCGGTGACGGGCCTGGCGCGCCACGCCCTGAGGCTGCTCGCCAGGGAGGGCCTCAGCGGCCCGGCCGTCCTGGAGCGCCTCAACTCCGCGATCCTCGACGAGGGAGCCCGCAGCCGCTTCCTGACCCTCCTCTACGGCGAGATGCGCCCCCAGGAGGACGGCAGCGCCGAACTGAAGGTGGTCTGCGCCGGCCACCCCCTCCCGCTCCGCCTCCGCCAGGACGGCACGGTCGAACCGGCCGCCGAACCGCAACCGCTCCTGGGCGTCATCGAGGATCTGGAGCTGTACGAGCAGACGGTCACCCTGGACCCGGGCGACGTCCTGCTGTGCGTCACGGACGGCGTCACCGAACGCCGCGAGGGCACCCGCATGTTGGGCGACGACGGCCTCACCGACGTCCTCACGACCTGCACCGGTCTGACCGCGGGCGCGGTCGCCGCCCGCATCATGCGTGCCGTGGAGCGCTTCGCGTCGGACGCCCCGTCCGACGACATGGCGATCCTGGCCATGCGGGTCCCGGGTCTCCACAAGGACTGAGAAGGGCACGAAAAAGGCCCCGCCCAATCGGGCGGGGCCTTTCTGTTGGAGCCCCCTAACGGAATCGAACCGTTGACCTTCTCCTTACCATGGAGACGCTCTGCCGACTGAGCTAAGGGGGCCTGTCGCCTTTTCAGGTTTCCCTGCGGCAACGGAATAGATCATAGCCCGAACAGACCCGTGCTTCCAAACCGATCAGACGGCAGTGCGCAGCAGTCCGCCGAGCCCATTGCACACGGACACGATCCGCTGCATGTCCCGCTTCGTCAACGCGGCTTCGACCGGCAGCGCCAGCGTCTCGTCCGCGGCCAGTTCGGTCTCCCGCAGCGAAACGCACCGCCGGTACTCGGGCAGCCGGTGCACAGGCGTCTTCACCGGCACCCGGCACTCAACACCCTTGCCCCGCAAGGCACGAGCGAAGGCATCGCGATCGGGCCGCCCGTTCCCGGGCACCCGCACGACGTACTGCTGATAGGTGTGCCCGTCACCGCCGTCGGGCGTACGCACACCCTTCAACTTCCCGTCGAGGTAAGCCGCCCGCTCCCTGCGCTGAGCAACCTCGTCGTACGGCACCTCGGACTCGCCCTGCTCCAGCACGAGCAGCCCATGCCGCTGTCCCAGAGCATGCAGCGCGGCGATACCGGCCCGCCGCCCGAATCGGTGTACGACGACCACGGCCGCGGTCCGCGCGGTCACGGCCGCCTCGACAGCGGACACATCCAGGCAGTAGCTCACCGGATCTATGTCGGCGAACACCGGAAGCGCACCGGCCAGGACGACAGCCTCGGCGACCTCGACGTTCCCGAAGGCCGGCACCACGACCTCGTCACCGACTCCGACGCCGGCGGCCCTGAGCATTGCAGCAGTACCCATGCTTCGGATGGTGGTCGCGAAACGTGAACTTCAAGTGACGCAGAACAAAAAAGGGTTGGACCCCGAACCGAAGTTCAGGATCCAACCCTTTGAATGATTGTTCGGCGGTGTCCTACTCTCCCACAGGGTCCCCCCTGCAGTACCATCGGCGCTGTAAGGCTTAGCTTCCGGGTTCGGAATGTAACCGGGCGTTTCCCTCACGCTATGACCACCGAAACACTATGAAACTGTCAAACATGCCGCACCACACCCGTGACCATGGGCATGGGGCTGTTCGTGGTTTCAGAACCAACACAGTGGACGCGAGCAACTGAGGACAAGCCCTCGGCCTATTAGTACCGGTCACCTCCACCCATTACTGGGCTTCCAGATCCGGCCTATCAACCCAGTCGTCTACTGGGAGCCTTACCCCATCAAGTGGGTGGGAATACTCATCTCGAAGCAGGCTTCCCGCTTAGATGCTTTCAGCGGTTATCCCTCCCGAACGTAGCCAACCAGCCATGCCCTTGGCAGAACAACTGGCACACCAGAGGTTCGTCCGTCCCGGTCCTCTCGTACTAGGGACAGCCCTTCTCAATATTCCTGCGCGCGCAGCGGATAGGGACCGAACTGTCTCACGACGTTCTAAACCCAGCTCGCGTACCGCTTTAATGGGCGAACAGCCCAACCCTTGGGACCGACTCCAGCCCCAGGATGCGACGAGCCGACATCGAGGTGCCAAACCATCCCGTCGATATGGACTCTTGGGGAAGATCAGCCTGTTATCCCCGGGGTACCTTTTATCCGTTGAGCGACGGCGCTTCCACAAGCCACCGCCGGATCACTAGTCCCGACTTTCGTCCCTGCTCGACCCGTCGGTCTCACAGTCAAGCTCCCTTGTGCACTTACACTCAACACCTGATTGCCAACCAGGCTGAGGGAACCTTTGGGCGCCTCCGTTACTCTTTAGGAGGCAACCGCCCCAGTTAAACTACCCATCAGACACTGTCCCTGATCCGGATCACGGACCCAGGTTAGACATCCAGCACGACCAGACTGGTATTTCAACGACGACTCCCCCTGAACTGGCGTCCAGAGTTCACAGTCTCCCAGCTATCCTACACAAGCCGAACCGAACACCAATATCAAACTGTAGTAAAGGTCCCGGGGTCTTTCCGTCCTGCTGCGCGAAACGAGCATCTTTACTCGTAGTGCAATTTCACCGGGCCTATGGTTGAGACAGTCGAGAAGTCGTTACGCCATTCGTGCAGGTCGGAACTTACCCGACAAGGAATTTCGCTACCTTAGGATGGTTATAGTTACCACCGCCGTTTACTGGCGCTTAAGTTCTCAGCTTCGCCACCCCGAAGAGTGACTAACCGGTCCCCTTAACGTTCCAGCACCGGGCAGGCGTCAGTCCGTATACATCGCCTTACGGCTTCGCACGGACCTGTGTTTTTAGTAAACAGTCGCTTCTCGCTGGTCTCTGCGGCCACCCCCAGCTCATGGAGTAAATCCAATCACCAGTGATGGCCCCCCTTCTCCCGAAGTTACGGGGGCATTTTGCCGAGTTCCTTAACCATAGTTCACCCGAACGCCTCGGTATTCTCTACCTGACCACCTGAGTCGGTTTAGGGTACGGGCCGCCATGAAACTCGCTAGAGGCTTTTCTCGACAGCATAGGATCATCCACTTCACCACAATCGGCTCGGCATCAGGTCTCAGCCT